>NZ_AEWG01000120.1 GCF_000190375.1 Rubrivivax benzoatilyticus JA2 = ATCC BAA-35 | reverse complement strand
GGCTGCGTCGGCACGCGCCTGTTCGGCGGCCGTGGCTTCGGCCTCGGCGGCGGCGACGGCCGGCGGTGCGGTGTCGGGGGCCGGCGGCAGCGCGGCCAGCGCCTGCTCGGCTTCGGCGTGGCGCGCCTGGGCGCGCGAGCGTTCGGCTTCCAGCGTGTCCAGCCCTTGCGGCGCCAGCAGCGCCAGGGCCTGCCGGGCGCTCTCGGCTTCCTGCGACTTCAGCGCATGCGCCGCGGCACGCGCCTCGGCCTCGTCGGCCGAGGCCAGCCCCAGGCGCTGCAGCAGCGCCGCACGTTCGTCGGCCAGACGGGCGTGCTCACGCACCAGCGCCGCCAGGTCCTCGCCGCCGGGCACGACGGTGACCGTGCCGCCGGGCAGCGTCAGCGTCGCGGCCTGGGTCAGCCGGCGTTCGCCCTGGCCCACCAGCGGCGCGCCGTCGAGCGCGACGCCGGCGTCGGCCTGCAGCTCGAAGGCCAGCCTTGTCGCCACCGCGTCCTGGCGGATGCCGAGTTCGTGCAGGCGCTGGCTCTGCTGGCGCAGCGTCTTCAGCTCGGCTTGGGGAACGGCCAGCGCATCGGCCTCGCGGCGCAGCGTCGCGGCGCGGGTGGCTTCGGCGCGCGCACGCTCCAGCGCCGCGGCCGCGCTGTCGGCGGCCTGGCGGGCGGCGGCGAGGTCGCGGCCGAGCTGGGCGCGGGTCTGCTCCTGGCGGGCCAGCACCAATGCAGCGCGGGCGGCGGCGAAACGGCTCTCGGCCGTGGCCAGCGCCTGGCGGGCTGCGGCTTCGGCGCCGGTGGCCGCTTCGTGCCGGCGCTGAGTGCCGGCGCGGGTGCTTTCGCGCGCTGCCAGTTCCTGCTGGCGCCGGGCCTCGTCGGCGATCTGCTGGCGCAGCAGCCCGGCCAGCCCGTCGGCCTGGCGCAGCGCGGCTGCGGCGGCGTCATGCTCACGCTGCAGGCCCTCGGCGGCGGCCAGCGCGGCTTCGGCCTGGGCGAGCTGCTGGCGCAGCGCCGTCCACGGCGCTTCCTTCGTCTCGGCTTCGTGTTCGTCGCGCAGGCGTTTGAGCCGGTCGACCTGCTCGGCGTGGCGGCGCACCGCGGCCTCGGTTTCGGCGACACGGGCGGCGCTCTCGTCGGCCACGCGCAAGGCTTCGGCCAGCGCGCCGGTGGGGCGGCCGGTGGCGGTCAGCAGTTCGCGGCGCAGCGCGCGCACGCGCTCCAGCACCTCGTCACCGCCGGTCGCCGCGACCTCGCCGAGCGAGGCGTTCAGCGCGCGCTGCAGGTGCGCCGCGGCGTGTTCCACCGGCTCGGCGATGGCCTGCGTCGTGCCCTGCTCGACCCACAGCAGCCCCGGGATGCCCCAGTGCTTCTGGCCGCTGGCGCCCTTCAGCGCGTACTCGAAACCCAGCAGTTCGGCCAGGTGGTCCTCGGCTTCGGCGCCTTCCCAGCGCCGCGCGCCGGCGACCAGCTCGCAGCGTTTCTTCTGCAGAAAACTCTTCACCAGGCGGTAGTCGCTGCAGCCGAGCGTGAAGTCGAGTTCGACGGTCGGCGCCGCGGCCGAGTCGCCCCAGGGCCGCAGGTCTTCGGCGCCGCTGGAGCGGTGGCGCTCGAAGAAGGCGGCGCGGATCGCCCGCACCAGCGTGCTCTTGCCGCTTTCGTTGGGTGCCGCGAAGACGTTCAGGCCGGGCGCGAAGTCGCTGATCTCGAAAGGCTCGCGGAAACGCCGCAGCTCGGCGACACGCAAACGGGTGAGCTTCATGCCGCAGCCTCCTCGCGGCCGGCCAGCAGGCCGGCGAGCAGCGCCAGCGCCTCCTGTTCGACCGGGCCGTCGGCTTCGCGCAGCTCGGCCAGCACCTCGCCGAGGTAACCGTCGGCGTGCAACGCGGCCAGGTCTTCGGCGGTCGGCGCCAGCCGCAGGCCGCCGCGCTCGCAGCGCAGCGCACGCACACGCGCTTCGGCGGCGGCAATCGCTTCGTCCAGGCGGGCGCGGCCGGCCAGGTCCAGCGTGCCGGTGAGCGTCAGTTGCAGTATCTCGTCGGCGCCGCAGGCGGCAAGTTCGGCGACCAGCGCCTCGACGTCCGACGGCACGGCCAGCCGGCGCTCCAGCGTGCGCCAGCGGTGGCGGCCCAGCGGCAGCGCTTCGACTTCGGGCACGGCGCCGGGGCCGGCGATGCGCACACGCAGCACCTGGCCGGCGCCGTTGTCCTTGAAACGGTCTTGCTCGGGCGTGCCGGCGTACCAGCAGCGTTCGCCGATGCGTTTGGCGCCGTGCCAGTCGCCCAGCGCCAGATAGTCCAGGCGCGCACGTTCGGCGCGATCCGGCGCGATCGGGTTGGCCGAGTCGATGTCCTCGGCCAGCAGGCCTTGCACCGCGCCGTGCGCCAGCCCCAGGCGCAGCCAGCCTTCGGGCGTGGCCCAGCCGTCGAAGGGTTCGGTGAGGTCGGTGTAGGTGTGGCGCTGGGTCAGCGGCGCGCAGAGCACCGCGGCACGCGCTTCGGGCAGCTCGACGACACCCGGCTCCAGCGCCAGCTTCACGTTCGCCGGCACGACATTCAGACGCAGCGCGTGGCGCCACACGCCTTCGGCCAGCGCCGCGTCGTGGTTGCCGGGGATCAGCACCCAGGGGCCGGCGAAAGGCGCCATCGCGTTGAACATCCGGCGGATCGTGCGTGCCGACACGCCTTGGGCGTCGAAGACGTCGCCGGCGACGAGCACCGCGTCGGCCTGCTCGTCGGCGGCGAGGTGGGCGATGCGCTCGACGGCGGCAAAACGCGCGTCGGCCAGCGCCGCGGCGTCCTCGGGTTCGAAGCCGCCGTACTGGCGGCCGATCTGCCAGTCGGCGGTGTGGATCAGTGTCGTCATCGGGTCTCGAGTTCGTGCAGGCGGGCGGCGAGGCCCGAGCGGCGCCGCGTCGGCGAACGCACCGCGGCCGCCAGCGCCGCGGCCGGGCCGGCCAGCGTGACACGCTGGCGGGCGCGTGTGATGCCGGTGTAGAGCAGCTCGCGTGTCATCGCGCGCAGCGGGCGGTCGGGTGTCAGCAGCAGCAGGTCGGTGAATTCCGAGCCCTGAGACTGGTGCACCGTCATGCCGAAAGCGGTGTCGTGCGGCGGCAGGCGTGCCGGCGCGACGCGGCGCCAGCCGCCGCCGGGCGCCGGGAAGACGACGTCGAGCCGGCCCTCGGCGTCGGGCAGCGCCAGGCCGATGTCGCCGTTGAACAGGCGCAGCACGTAGTCGTTGCGGCGCACCATCACCGGCCGGCCGGCGTACCAGGTGCCGGGCGCGGCGCCGAGCGCACGGCGCAGCTGGGCCGCGGCCAGCGCATTGACGCCGGCGACGCCGCGCGCGCCCTCGCGTGTCGCGCAGAGCACGCGGAACGACTCGAAGGCGTGCATCGCCGCGGCAGCGTCCTGCGGGTCGCGGCGCAGCGCCTCGACGTAGGGCGCGAAGCCGGCGGCGATCGCGTCGCGCACCGCGGTGCCGGGTTCGGCACCGCGGTCGTCCAGCCACTGCACCGAAGCGTCACCGCCAGCGCCCAGCCAGGCCAGCGCCTCGTCGGCGCGGCCGCCGTTGACCAGGCCGGCCAGCCGGCCGATGCCCGAATCGGCGGCGAAACGGAAGGTGCGGCGGAACCAGACCACGCTGTCGGCCAGCGCCGGCGCGGCGGCTGGCGGCGGCTGCAGCGCCTGGGGCGTGACGCCGCAGGCGGCGGCGAGTTCGGCGCGGCAGCCGGGCGTCAGCGTCGTGTCGGCGCTCAGTTCGGCGAAGACGGCGCCGCTCTCGACCGCGGCGAGCTGGTCCTTGTCGCCGAGCAGCACGATGCGCGCGTGCGTCGGCACCGCGTCGAGCAGCCGGCGCGCCAGCGCCAGGTCCAGCATCGAGGCTTCATCGACGACCAGCGCGTCGATCGCCAGCGGCCGCTCGGCGCCGTGGAAAAAGCCGTCGGGCCCGGCGCGCAGCAGCCGGTGCACGGTGCTGGCTTCCTGCGGCAGGCGTGCGCGGATCGCTTCCGGCAACTGCGCGGCACGGCCGCGGATCGCCTCGGTCATGCGTGCCGCGGCCTTGCCGGTGGGCGCGGCCAGCGCGATGCGCGCCTCGGGGTCGTCGGCCAGCAGGCAGGCCAGCAGCGCGACGACGGTCGTCGTCTTGCCGGTGCCCGGGCCGCCGCTGATGACGGCCAGGCGCTGGCGCAGCGCCAGCGCGGCGGCGGCCCGCTGCCAGTCGGGCGCCTCCTCCGTGCTGGTGTTGGCGGTGAAGAGTTCGGCCAGCCGCGCGCGCGCGCCGGCGTCCAGCGCGCCGGGCACCGGCCGCGCTGCGGCCTTCAGCCGTGCGGCCAGGCGGCGCTCGTGGTCGAAGTCGCGCTGCAGGTACAGCCGGCCGTCGGCGTCGAGCACCAGCGGCGCGGCGCCGGGCGCGTGCGCCGGGCCGACGACCCGCGAGGCTTCGAGCCGGGCACGCCAGTCGGCGGGCTCGCCGTCGAGTTCGTCGAGCATCAGGCAGACGTGGCCGGCGGCGGTGGCGCGCGACAGCGCCTCGGCGGCGCGGCTGGCGGCGCGGGCGTCGTCGGCGTCGGCGCCGAGGCGGCGCGACCAGGCTTCGACGTGTGCCGCCAGACCGGCGGCCAGCGCTTCGGCGGGTGTCTCGGGACGGGTTGGTGTCTCTTCGACCGCCTCGGTGGTTTCAGGCTCGGTTTCGGCGTCAAGCACGCCGCCGTCTTCCTCGAAGAAGACGTCGAGGTCAGGCAGATCGTCGGTCCAGCCGGCGTCGGCCGCCGGCTCGGGCGTCGGCGCCACGACCGGCGGCGGCGCCGGTTCGTCGTCGAACAGCGGCAGCGTGGCCTCGTCGGGCGTGCGGCGGCGGCTCATCAGGGGTTCTCCACGGCGTCGAACAGCGCCGACAGGCGCTCGATCAGCGCGACGCTGGGCTTGTAGGCCCAGACGCCGGCGGGGCTGCCGTCGGCGTTGCGCCAGCCCGGGCGCACGCCGCGCACGAACAGCACCATCGCGCCGCCGAGGTGGCGTTCGGGGTCGTAGCCGGCGCGGCGCGCACGCTGCCAGCGGTGCAGCGCGACGAGGTACAGCAGCGCCTGCAGCTGGTAGCCGTGTGCGGCGACCTCGCGTGCCACCGGCTCGGGGCCGTAGTCGGCGGCGGTCCAGCCCAGGTGGTTGGACTTCCAGTCGAGCACGTGGCAGCGGCCGCGGTGCTCGAAGACCAGGTCGATGAAACCGCGCAGGTAGCCGCGCAGCATGCCGAAAGCCAGCGCCGGCACCGGCAGGCCGGCTTCGCGCAGCACGGCGGCCAGCGCGTCGGCGGCCAGCGCCGGCGACGGCAGCGTGAACTCCAGCTCGGCCAGGCGTTTGCCCGGCGGCACGTCGCCGAGCACGACGCCGCCCGGCAGCCGCGTCGCCAGCACGTCGGCCAGCAGCGTCTCCAGCATCGGCGCCAGCCGGCCGCTGTCGGCCTCGGCTTCGGGCGGGTGCAGGGCGAGCGCCCGCGCCGCGGCCTCGGGCCAGCGTGCGGCGTCGGCGAAGTCGGCGTGTTCGAACAGCGCGTGCAGGCATTCGCCGGCCACCGCGCCACGCGGGAAACGCAGCACGTCGTCGGCGGCCAGCGTCGCCGGGGCGGCGCGGCGTGCCGGGCGCTGGGCCTCGTCGCGGTCCTGGGCCGCGCCTTCGTGGCGCAGGCCCTGGGTCAGGCTGCTGTAGCTGCCGATCCACCAGGCCGGCGGCACGGCCGGCGCCGGCAGCGCGACGATGGCCTCGGGGTCGGCGGCCTGCACGGCCAGCGGCGTGCCGGGCGTGTCGGGCAGCGTGCGCAGCGCGACCGTCTGCGGGTGCAGCGCGGCGAAGGCCTGCCAGGCGGCGTCGACTTCTTCCGGCTCGCGTTTGCCTGTCAGCCAGGCGGCGGGCTCTTGCTGGCCGTCGGCGACGAACCAGTTCAGCAGCGCACGCGCGCTTTCGGTGGCCGACTTGCGCACCGCGTACGGCCCGACGACCAGCACCAGCCGGTGCACCGCACGTGTCAGCGCGACGTAGAGCAGGCGCAGCGTCTCGGCGGCCTGCTCGACCTTGGCGCGGTCGTCGCTGCCGGGCTCGACCTCGGCGTCGCCGAAGACCCACAACTGCTGCCCGGCGGTGTCGTGCAGCTCGCGGCCTTCGCCGTCCGAGCCGCCGCCGCCGGCGTGGCCGTCGAAGACGAAGGGGCAGAAGACGACCGGGTACTCCAGGCCCTTGCTCTTGTGGATGGTGACGATCTGCACCAGGTTGCGGTCGGACTCCAGGCGCAGCTGCGCCTCGTCGTCGCCACCCGGCGCGCGGCGCTCGTCGTGCAGCCAGCGCTGCAAGGCCTCGGGCGAGGTGGTGGTCTCGGCGGCGCGCTGCAGGCATTCGGCCAGGTGCAGCCAGTTCGTCATGCGACGTTCGCCGTCGGGGCGCGACAGCAGGCGCGCGGCGACGCCTTCGTCCTGCATCCAGCGCCGCAGCATCACCGCGACGCCGCGCGTGAACCAGGTCTCGCGGTAGGCGGCGAAACGCTGCACGAGTTCGGCCAGCGCCGCCTCGTCGTCGGCCAGCGCGGCGATGCGCGCGGCGTCATAACCCATCGCCTCGGTGGCCAGCGCGGCGCGCAGGCGCGCGGCGTTGGCCGGCTCGAGCACGGCGCCGAGCAGGCGTTCCAGGTCTTCGGCGTCGCGGCTGGCGAAGACGCTGGCCTGCGACAGCTCGACGCTGGCCACGCCCAGCGCCGCCAGCGCCTGGCGCATGCGCGCGCCCTGGCGGTGGCTGCGCACCAGCACCGCGATGTCGCCGGCGGCGAGACCCCGGCCGGCGAGCGTCGCTTCGCCGCGCCGGCCGGCGTCGACCAGGCGCGCGATCTCGGCGGCGCAGGCCGCGGCGGCGGCGGCCATCGCGGCGCTCTTGGCCAGCGGCTGGCCTTCGTCGTCGCGCGGCAGCGACCAGAGTTCGAGTGCGGCGCGTTCGGCGCCGCGGTCGGCGAAAGGCGCGCGCGGCTTGGCGCCGTAGCCCACCGGCTGGTAGTCCAGCCCGTCCTGCATGAAGGCGCGCGGCTGGTGGCCGAACAAACCGTTCAGCGCCCCCAGCAGCGGCTCCGACGAACGCTGGTTCTGCGCCAGCGTCCAGCTCGCCGCCGCGCGCTGCCGCGCCGCGAGATAGGTGTTCAGGTCGGCGTTGCGGAAGCTGTAGATCGCCTGCTTGGGGTCGCCGATCAGGAACAGCGGCGCGTCGCCGGCGCCGTAGACGGCTTCGAAGATCGCCCACTGCAGCGGGTCGGTGTCCTGGAACTCGTCGATCAGCGCCGCCGGGAAGCGCGTCTTCAGCGCCGCGGCCAGCTGCGGGCAGGCGCCGCCGGTCAGGCGCTCGTGCAGGTTCTGCAGCATGTCGTCGAAGGCCAGCACG
Source organism: Rubrivivax benzoatilyticus JA2 = ATCC BAA-35 (assembly GCF_000190375.1). Taxonomy (GTDB): domain Bacteria; phylum Pseudomonadota; class Gammaproteobacteria; order Burkholderiales; family Burkholderiaceae_C; genus Rubrivivax; species Rubrivivax benzoatilyticus. The sequence goes on along the minus strand of NZ_AEWG01000120.1, from coordinate 31,109 downwards.
CGGCGTTCACGCTTCAGCGCACGCAGCCGTTCGGGTGCGCTTTCGAGCAGCGTGCGCACGAGGCGCAGACGTTCGACTTCCAGTGCCTGGCGTGCAGCGGCCAGGGCTTCCAGCAGCGCATCGGCGGCGTCGAAGAAGGGGTGCGGCGCCGGCGGTGCCTGATCCTTCTTCGGCTGCAGCTTCGCCGTGCCGAGCAGCGCGGCCTTGCCTTTGTCCAGCAGCTTGCCGGACGGCGCCAGCAGCGCCGACGGCGCGGTGGTGATCTCGTCCCAGCAGCGTGCCGCGGTGGCGACGCTGTCGGGCTTGTAGCGGTTGGCGGGCAGGCGCGGCAGCGCCTCGTGCACGGCGGCGAGCACTACTTCGCGCTCGGCGCGCCAGAGCCGGCGGGCCTCGTCGAAAGCGCGTTCCAGCGCCGTCGTGTCGGCGGCCACCGGCTCGTCCAGCACCGCCGGCCAGACCAGGCGCGCCAGCGGCTTGGCACTGCGTCGGCGCACCAGTTCGACCCAGGCTTCGGGCGTGTCGCCGCGCGACAGCAGCAGTTCGGCGACACCGGCCGGCAGCGTGCCGCCGGCGACGTGGCGGCGCCAGAAGTCGAACACCACCTCGCGCACCAGCGCCGCGTCGTCGCCCAGCTCCTGGCGCAGCGGCATCGCCGAGGCGAACGGCGCGTCGGCCAGCGCGCGCTGGCAGAAGCCGTGGATCGTGAAGATCGCCGCTTCGTCGAAGGTCTGCAGCGCGCGGTCGACGCGGGCGCGCATCTCGGTGTCGGTCAGGCCGACTTCGGGGCGGCGAAGCGCGTCCAGCAGCCCGGAAACGAAGGGGTCGGCCAGCGCCGCCGGGCGGCCGTCGAGCGCGGCCAGCACGTCGACCAGGCGGGCGCGGATGCGCTCGCGCAGCTCGCCGGTGGCGGCGTTGGTGAAGGTGACGACCAGCACCTGCTGCACCTCGAGCCGGCGCTCGAGCAGCAAGCGCAGGAACAGGCCGCAGAGGTTCCAGGTCTTGCCGGTGCCGGCCGAAGCCTCGACCAGCGCGATGCCGTCCAGCGGGCAGGTGAAGACGTCCAGCGGACGCGCGACGGGGGCGTTCATTGCAGCGCGCTCCCTTCGGCGTGGGCCAGCAGCGGGCCGAAGACGGCTTGCGCGACCGGCTCGAAGTCGCCCGCCAGCGCCTCGGCTTCGCGGCCGCGCCAGGCCAGGCGGATCGATTCGTCGCCACCTTCGGCGAACGGCGTGCGTTCGCCCGGTGTCCAGCACTTCAGCGCCGCGGCGGCGCCGTCGCGCACCAGCGCCAGCGAGGTCTTCGGGTACAGCCGCAGCGGCTCGGCCAGACCGCGGCGGTACAGGCGCAGCAGCGTGGCGAGATGTTCACGCGGCGCCTCGGGCGCGCGCAGCACGAGTTCGCCATTCGTCAGCAGCCAGCGGGTGCGCGCCGCGACGCCGGCCGGCGCCGCGGCGGCCAGCACCAGGTGCTGCAGCCAGGCTTCGAGCAGGTCGGCGCCACGCAGCACGCCCCAGCGCCAGCGCACCAGGCCACTGGCGCGCAGGTCGGCGAAGCCGGCGGCGACGGTCCAGCGTTCGCCGTCGAGCTCGAAGTCGAGTTCGGCGCCTTGGGCGTCGAGCACCGGCTCGGCCAGCGCGTCGCGCACCCGGTCGGCGAACGCGGCGACACGCGCGAACTCGGCCTGCATCTGCTGCTGGCCGATGGCGCCCGACGGCAGTTCGGTGCCGGCTTCGGCGCGCCGCCACGCGGTCTCGGCGTCGACGCCGGCCAACAGCGGCGGCAGCAGGCGATCGGCGAAAGCGCGGCGCGCCAGCGCGTCGGCGACCAGCGGTTCGTCGTCGTCCAGCGCGGCTTCGTCGAACTGCAGCGCGATCTGCAGCCGGCGGCGCAGCCAATAACGCGTCGGCTGGCGGAAGAACTCGACGAGCTGCTGCAGCGTCGGCGTGCGCCACTCGGGGCCGGGCGGCGGCAGCGGCGTGGTGAAGAAGGGCAGGGCGGGGTCGGACGCGGCTTGCAGCTCTTCTTCCTCTTCGTCGTCCTCGGCGCTTGCGGCCACCGGTGGCAAGGCCGCGGCCACGGCACCGGCGCGCAGCGCGGCGGCGAGTTCGGCGTCGTGGCTGCGGCGACGGGCGTCGGCCCCGGCGTCGAAGAGTTCGGGCGCGAAAGACTGCAGCGGGTGTTCGACGACCAGGCGCTTGCGTGCCGCCGCCACCGAGGCCGGCTCGTCGGGGTTGTCTGCGGTGGCCGCGGCCAGCAGCTCCAGCAGTTCGGCGACCAGCACCGACGGCGGCAGCGGCGCGTTGTCGCGCACGCTGCGGCCGCGCCAGCTCAGGTGCAGGTGCTCGCGCGCGGCCAGCAGCAGGTCGAGGAAGACGTTGCGCTCGTCGTGGCGGCGCTGGCGGTCGCCGCGCCGCGGCGCCAGCGCGATCAGGTCGAACTCGGGCGGGCGGGCGGTCGTCGGGAAGGCGCCGTCGTCCAGGCCGATGGCGCAGACGACGCGGTAGGGCAGGCCGCGCAGGCTGCTCATCGCCGAGAACGTGACCGCGCCCGAGGGCACGCCGCCACGCGCCGGGTCGTCCAGCCGGGCTTCGAGCGCTCGGCGCAGCACCGCCAGCGGCAGCACCGTCGCGGCGCCGGCGCCGGAGGCGACGTCGTCGGCCAGGCGGGCGATCGTCGCGCGCAGTTCGCGCAGCGCCGGCTGTTCGTCGCCGGCCGGGGCGACGAAACGGTCGAGCGCCGCGTGCAGCAGCCGCGCCCAGGCGGCGGCCGGGCGCGGGCGCACGCTTTCGGCCTGCAGCCAGCGCAGCGCCTCGGCATAACGCCAGAAGGCACCCAGCGTCGCCGCGGCCGAACCTTCGGCGTCGCCGGCCGGCAGCAGCCCGGGCAGCGGCGACTCGGCGCCGGCCGGCAAGGCGTGGCCGAGGAACAGCCGGTCCAGCGCATCGGCCAGCGTGTGGCGTGTTTCGGCCGGCAGGTCGAAGCCGGCGCGGTGCGCGGCGTCCAGGCCCCAGTGCAGGCCGCTGGCGAGCAGCCAGCCGTGCAGGCGCTCCAGCGCCGCTTCGTCGAGGCCGAAACGCCGCGCGACCGCCGGCTGCTGCAGCAGCGCGAACAGCTCGCTGGCGGCGACGCGCGAACTGGTGAGCGACAGCAGCGCCAGCAGTGCCCGCGCCGCCGGGTCCTGGCCGCTGCGTGCGCGGCCGGTGACGGCGTAAGGGATGCGGCGCCCGGCCGGCACGGTGCCGAAGACGGCGTCGACCAGCGGCGCGGTGGCTTCCAGGTCGGGCGTGACGACGAGCACGTCGCCGGGCGTCAGCGTCGCGTCGGCGGCGAACAAGGCCAGCAGCCGGTCGTGCAGCGCTTCCAGTTCGCGGGTGCGCGAATGCGCGACGTGGAACTCGACGCTGCGTTCGCCGGTCAGGTCGGCCGCCGAGCCCGCGTCGAGTTCGACCGAGTCGAGGATCGCCGTCTGCAGCCGGCCGAGCAGCGTGTGCTCGGGCGGCTGGATGAACAGGTGCTCGTCGACGACGGCGTCGCCGGCGGCGTCGAGCAGGCCGTCGATCTGCGCCTGGGTCTGTTTGCCCCAGCCGGCCAGCAGCCGGTTGCCGACCTCGTGGCCGGCGTCGCGCCCGGCGGCCTGCAGCCAGGCCAGGCGGCGTGGGTCGACGAGCTCGAACCAGTATTCGCGGCAGGGGTTGAGCAGGTAGACCTCGACGTCGATCGCGCGCCCCAGCGCCGCCAGCAGGCGCGCGTGCAGCGGCGGCATCGTCGGCAGCGCGACGACGTGCACTCGTTCGGGCAGCCCGGCTTCGCGGGCGCGCTCGGCGCCGCCGGGCCGCGACAGCGTGTCGATGAAACCTTCGATCGGGTGCCGGCCCGAGACGCCGGTCTCGGCGACGATGCGCCGCCACAGTTCGGCCTGCCAGCCGGCGTCGGCCGGCGCCGCGCCGCCGGGGAAGACCACCGGCCGCCCGGCCAGCCACTCGGCCAGCCATTCGGGGCGGTAGGTGACGTACTGCTCGATGGTGGCGGCGATGCGTTCGGCCAGCTCCCAGCGCATCACCTCGTCGGCCTGCACCAGGTAGCCCGCGAGCCGCGGGTGGGCGGCCACCCCCTCGCGGTCGCCGAGCGCGCGCCAGACCCGCCAGGCCAGCACCTCGGGCGCGAACGGCGAACGTTCGGCGTCGATGCCGGGCACGACGCCGGCGATCTGGCGCCACAGCCATTGCGCCAGGTAGTCGAAACGCAGGTGGGCGCAGACGCCTTCGACCTGGGCGAACTCCAGCGTCAGCCGGCGGCGCACGGCGGCGCTGGGCACGACGATCTCGTCGGCGACGAACAAGTCCTCGCGCGGCGCGGCCAGGTGTGCGCCCAGCAGCGTGGCCAGGGCTTCGAAACGGTTGGAGAAGTGCAGCGACAGCATCGGCGCGGGGAGTCTAGAGCGTGGCGCGGCCCCGGAGACCGGCGCATCCGCCGACAGTGTGAGCCCGATCAGGCTCAGGGCCTGAGCCAGTGAGCCGGCCGTCGAACGAGAACTTTTCTGCGTCCGCAGGCCTGGATTGATTCAAGTTCAGACTGAATCCAGCCGAAGTTCCGTCGATGCGGCCCAAAGAAGCCGCCACACGAAAGGTTCCCGGCATGCGATTGAACGAACCCGTGACCCAGCGCGAGGTAGAAATGGACAACGGCAGCGTGCTGGTGTCCACGACCGATGCCCAGGGCCGCATCACGCACTGCAACAACGCATTCGTGCGCATCAGCGGTTTCGACTACGCCGAGCTGATCGGCCAGCCGCACAACATGGTTCGCCACCCGGACATGCCGCCGGAAGCGTTCAAGGACATGTGGCAGACGATCGGCCACGGCCGGCCGTGGACCGGTGTCGTCAAGAACCGCTGCAAGAACGGCGACCACTACTGGGTCGTCGCCAACGTCACGCCGGTGCTGGAGAACGGCAAGCCCGTCGGCTACATGTCGGTGCGCCAGAAGCCCACGCGCGAGCAGATCCGTGGCGCCGAGGCGCTGTACGCTCAGCTGAAGGCCGAGCGCGAGTCGGGCCGCCACACGATCCGGCTGCATGCCGGCGGCGTGCGCTACCGCGGGCTGCGCGACCTGCCGTACCGCGTCTTCCGGATGTCGCTGACGGTGCGGGTGGTCGGGGCGCTGGTCGCGCTGTTCGCCGGCGCGTCGCTGGCCGGCTGGTATTTCGACGCACTGTGGGCCGAGATGCTGGCGATGGCCGTGGGCTGCACGGTCATCGGCACCTGGTTCCACCTCTCGGTCGGCAAGCGCCTGGACGAGTGCACGGCGACGGCCGCCCAGATCGCCGGCTGCAACCTCACCGGCCACATCGATTACGACCCGCGCCACCCGCTGGGCAAGCTGACGCGCAACATCTGGCTGGCCAACCTGAACATGCAGGCCATCGTCGCCGACGTGCGCGCCGAAGTCACCGGCGTGACCTCCGCGTCCAAGGAGATCGCGCAGGGCAGCAACGACCTGTCGCAGCGCACCGAGACCCAGTCCTCCGAGGTGCAGCGCACGGCCTCGGTGATGGAGCAGCTCACCGGCACCGTCAAGGCCACGGCCGGCACGGCGCAGCAGGTGGCGCGGGTCAGCGAGGACGCACGCGGCGTCGCCAGCCGCGGCGGCGAGGCCGTCGTCGAGCTGGTGAAGACGATGGACGCGATCGAGGCCTCGTCCAAGCGGGTCGCCGAGGTCATCCAGGTCATCGAAGGCATCGCCTTCCAGACCAACATCCTGTCGCTGAACGCCGCCGTCGAGGCCGCGCGTGCCGGCGAGCAGGGTCGTGGCTTCGCCGTCGTCGCCAGCGAGGTGCGTGCGCTGGCGCAGCGCAGCAGCCAGGCGGCCAAGGAGATCCGCGAGCTGATCGGCAGCTCGGTCCAGCAGGTCACCGACGGCGCACGCCGCGTGCAGACCGCCGAGGGCGTGATCGCGGAGGTCGTCGAGTCGGTGCACCGCGTCGGCACGCTGGTCGCCGAGATCACCCACGCGACCGGCGAGCAGTCGCAGGGCATCGCCGAGGTCAACGGCGCGATCTCGACGATCGACCAGTCGACGCAGCAGAACGCGGCGCTGGCCGAGCAGGCCGCCGCGGCCTGCGTGTCGCTGGAAGCCCGCGCCGCGACGCTGGTGCGCGCGGTGCAGATCTTCCGCGTCGGCGCCTGATCAGGGCGGCCCGGCGGGCCGCACGATGACGCTGCCTTCGCGGCGCGCGTCGGCGGCCTCTTCCTGGCGCCCGGTGGCCGCGCCCGGGGTGCGCCCCGATGTCAGAACGTGACCTTGCCGGTCTCGGCGTCGACCTTGACCCTGTCGCGCGCCAGCGCCGCCGAGGCCGCACGCGCGAAGTCCAGGCGGAAGGCCTCGTCGTCGTGAAAGCCCTGCAGGCCGATCGCCCGCGCGATGGCGGCCAGCTTGTCGGCCACCAGCACCTTGCCCAGCGCACGCAGCGGCTCGCAGTCGTTGGCGACGAACTGGTCGTCGAGCCAGCGGCGCGCCTCGTCGGCGGCCCAGGGCTTGTCGTGGTCGGGCAGGTTCACCGTCAGTTCGTCGGGGCCGAACACCAGGCGCACGGTTGATCTCATCGCGGGGTTCTCCAGGGAAGTCGAGACCAGTCTAGGGGCAGCTCACGCCGGGCGTGATGGGGCCATCCCGATCAGGCCTGCTCAGACCTGAGTCGCATTTCGTGTTCATCAAATTTGTCGTTTCATGACAAGGAGTTGGTGTCGTTTTTGGAGGTTCGTTCTGGCTTTCGTGAAGGATTGCGTGAGGGGGATTCAGAGGGGTTCAGGGACGCTTTATTTCGGTCGCCCAGGGACGATAAGCGTATGTATACGGCAAAGGAACCGCGCACGGTCCGGCGCCGAACTCCGCTGCATCAGGCTTCACGTCCATGACCGAACTCACCCTGCCCTCTCTTGCGCCCGACACCCGGCCGAGGTTTCCCCGGCTGGCCTCGCGCTGGCCCGTGACTTCGGCGGCGGTGCCGGCCGCGGCCTTGCTGGCCTGGGCGTCGTCGGCTGAGCTCTGGGTCAGTTTCTGTGCCCTCGCGCTGGTGCTGGCTGCGGTGGCCGGGGACTGGCGTGCCGAGCGCGGCCGCCGCGAGCGCGACCGACTGGTGGCGCAATGGGCCAACGCCCAGCAGGCCTTGGGCCACGAACTCGTGCCGCTGTGGGCCGCGCATGTCGAAGGCGCACGTGCGCAGACCGAAGCCGCCGTCTGTGCGCTGACCGAACGATTCGGCGGCATCGTTTCGCGCCTGGACACGACTCTGGCCTCAGCCGGCAGCGGAGGTGACCACGGCGCCGCAGAGGTGCAACTGCGCAGCTGCCGCGACCTTGAAGTCGTTATCGCCTCTCTGCGGCGGGCGATGGATGGAAACACCGCCCTGCGGCGCGCGGTGCAGGGTCTCGCGCCCTACGTTGCCGAGCTGCGCAGCATGGCCGTCGAGGTGTCGGCGATTGCATCGAAGACCAATCTGCTGGCGATCAATGCTGCGATCGAAGCAGCCCACGCAGGACCCGAGGGCCGCGGATTCGGCGTGCTGGCACAGGAGGTTCGCAAGCTCTCGGCACAGTCGGCATCCACCGGTGAGCGCATCGCGCGCGACGTGGACTCGATCTCGAGCGCGATCCTCAAGGCCTGCGGTGATGCCCAGCTATCGGAGACCACGGAAACCGAAACGCTGGCGGCCTCCAGCCAGGCCATCGAGCGTGTGCTCACCGATTTCGAGAGCGTGACGCGTTCCTTGGAGGATGCTGCCGCTCGGCTGAAGGCCGACAGTCAGGGCATCCAGGCCGAGGTCGTCGAATCCCTGGTGCAGCTGCAGTTCCAGGATCGCGTGAGCCAGCGTCTGAGCCACGTTCGCGACAACCTCGAGCACCTTTGCCGCCTTGCCAGCGATGTGCAGGGGCGCGACGGAGAAGCGACGCCGCTGGACTCCAAGGAGCTGCTCGAAGAGCTGCGCCGCAGCTACGCGATGGCCGACGAGCACGCTGCCGAGTTGAGGCGCCCGGCCGCGACTGAGCCGCGGGCATCGGCGCCGGCCGAGGAAGCCGTCACCTTCTTCTGAACACACGGGCACCACAGGAGCCGACATGGCCAAGACCATCATGATCGTCGACGACTCGGCCTCGCTGCGCCAGGTCGTCGCCATCGCCCTTCGCGGCGCCGGCTACGACGTGCTCGAGGCCTGCGACGGCGCCGACGCGCTGCGCAAGCTGACGGGCGCCAAGATCCACCTGATCGTCAGCGACGTGAACATGCCGAATCTCGACGGCATCGGTTTCGTCAAGGCGGTCAAGCAGCTCGCGGCCTACCGCTTCACGCCGATCGTCATGCTGACCACCGAGTCGGCAGCGAACAAGAAGGCCGAAGGCCAGGCCGCCGGCGCCAAGGCCTGGGTCGTCAAGCCCTTCAGCCCGCCGCAGCTGCTCGCGGTGGTGCAGAAGCTCGTGCTGCCCTAGAGCGCCGGAGATCACGACGATGGACTCCCCGACGCTCGCCATCGAAGGCGAACTGACGATCTACCGCGCCGCCGAGCTGCGCGAGACGCTGCTGGCCGCGCTCGCGGCGGCCCCGGACGGCGACCTGACGCTCGATCTGTCGGCCGTCACCGAATTCGACAGCGCCGGCGTGCAGCTGCTGATGGCCGCCAAGAAGAGCGCCGAGGCGCGCAGCCGCGCCTTGCGCCTGGTGCGCCACAGCCCGTCGGTACTCGACGGGTTCCAGGTGCTCGACCTCGCCGGCCATTTCGGCGACCCGCTGACCCCGCCGCCGTCGCACTGACGCCGGTATCCAGGGAGAAGACCGTGGACATGGACGACGCGCTGAAGACCTTCTTCAGCGAAGCGCGCGAACTGCTCGCCGACATGGAGACCGCGCTGCTCGGCGCCGACGTGGCGCCCGGTGCTGCCGTCGACGTCAACGCGATTTTCCGCGCCGCGCACACGATCAAGGGTTCGGCCGGGCTGTTCGGGCTGGACGGCGTCGTGCGCTTCACGCACGTGCTGGAGAGCGTGCTCGACGAGGTGCGTTCCGGCACCGTGGCGATCCAGGGGCCGCTGACGCCGCTGCTGCTGCGTTGCTGCGACCATGTCGGCGCCTGGGTCGATGCGCTGGAGGCCGGTGTCGAGCTCGATGATGGGCACCTCGCCGCCGAGGACACGCTGTTGGCCCGGCTGCGCGCCTATCTCGGCGCTGAGGCCGCCGCGCCGGAACCGGCTGCCGACGAGACGGCGCAACCGACGGAAGGCCAGTGGCATCTGTCGATCCGTTTCGGCGCCGACGTGCTGCGCAACGGCATGGACCCGCTGGCCTTCGTGCGCTACCTGTCGACGATCGGCCGCATCGAGCGCATCGTCACGCTGCCCGACGCCGTGCCGGCGCTCGAGGAGCTGGACCCCGAGAGCTGTTGCCTGGGCTTCGAGATCGCGCTCGTCACCTCGGCCGACCGCGCGACGATCGAGAGCGTGTTCGAGTTCGTCATCGACGACTGCGAGTTGCGCCTGGTGCCGCCGCGCAGCCGCGTGGCCGAGTACGTGGAGCTGATCCGCGCGCTGCCCGAGCAGCCCGAGCGCATCGGCGAGATCCTGGTGCGCTGCGGCAGCATCACCGAACGCGAGCTGGAAGACGCGCTGGGCCGCCAGCGCGAGTCTGATCCCCCGCCGCGCCTGGGCGCGCTGCTCACCGAGCAGGGCCAGGTCGCGCCCGAGGTCGTCGAGGCGGCGCTGGACCGCCAGCGTCAGGTGCGCGAGACCCGTACGGCCGAGTCTTCGACGATCCGTGTCGACGCGAACAAGCTCGACCGTCTGATCACGCTCGTCGGCGAGCTGGTCATTGCCGCGGCCGGCGCGCAACAGGCCAGCCGCCGCGTGCGCGACCTGGAGCTGCAGGAGGCCCACGCGACGCTCTCCGCGCTGGTGCAGGACGTGCGCGACAGCGCGCTGAACCTGCGCATGGTGCGCATCGGCGCCACCTTCTCGCGTTTCAAGCGCGTCGTGCACGACGTTGCGGCCGAACTCGGCAAGGACATCGAGCTGCGTGTCGGCGGCGAGGACACCGAGCTCGACAAGACCGTCGTCGAGAAGCTCGGCGACCCGCTGATGCACCTGGTGCGCAATGCCATCGATCACGGCATCGACTCGCCCGAGCAGCGTGCGGCGCGCGGCAAGCCGGCGCGCGGCGTCGTCGGCCTGAACGCCTACCACGACTCGGGCGCCATCGTCATCGAGGTCAGCGACGACGGCGGCGGTTTGAACCGCGAGCGCATCCTGGCCAAGGCGCGCGAGCGCGGCATCGTCGATGCCGACCACGTGCCCGCCGACCACGAGATCGATCAGCTGATCTTCGAAGCCGGCTTCTCCACCGCCGAGCAGGTGACCAACCTGTCCGGCCGCGGCGTCGGCATGGACGTCGTGAAGCAGAACATCACCGCTTTGCGCGGCAGCGTCGAACTCGCCAGCCGGCCCGGCGAAGGCACGACGGTGACCGTCAGGCTGCCGCTGACGCTGGCGATCATCAACGGCTTCCAGGTCGCCGTTGGCCGCTCGATGTTCGTCGTGCCGATGGAGATGGTCGACGAGTGCGTGGCCTACAGCTGCGCCGACGGCCACGACTACACCGACCTGCGCAACAGCGTGCTGCCGCTGGTGCGGCTGCGCGAACTCTTCGGCCTCGGCGGCGAGCCGCCAGTGCGCCAGAACATCGTCGTCGTGCAGTGCGCTGGCGCGCGTTGCGGCCTCGTCGTCGACGCCCTGCTCGGCGAGAGCCAGACCGTCATCAAGCCGCTGTCGCGCATGTTCCAGCAGGTCCGCGGCATCAGCGGATCCAGCCTGCTCGGCTCGGGCGGCGTCGCGCTGATCCTCGATGTCCCGGCCTTGCTGGCGGTTGCCGGCCATGGCCGTTACTCCCCTCCGGAGCGCTGCGCGATCGTCGCGTGACGCCCCCGCACCCACAACGTCTCATCAAGGACCCGTCATGTTCGGAAAAATGAAAGTCGCGACCCGGCTGACCCTCGGGTTCGGTCTGGTCATCGCGCTGCTGGTCGCGCTGTCGGCGCTGGGCATCACGCGCATGCAGGATGCAGCCCTGGCTCTGGGGGTGATCGTCGACGACCGCGTGCCCAAGACCGCGCTCGGCGAGGACATGCTCCAAAAAGCCATCGACAACGGACGCCAGGCCCGCGCACTGCTGCTCGCCCGTGACGAGGCCGAGTTGCAGAAGGCGCAGAAGATCATCCAGGACAACCTTGCCGTGAGTACCGAAGGCGCCGCGAAGATCAAGGCGATGTCCAGCGGTGCGAAGGGCCTGGAACTGCTGGCCGCCGCCGACAAGGCGCGCGAACATCTGGCCTCGAGATTCACCGAGTTTTTCGCCCTCGTTCGCCAGGACCGGACCAAGGCAATGGAGTTCATGTCCGCCGAGCTGGCGCCGGTGAACACCGCGTACCAGCGCAGCGTCCAGGCCCAGCTCGACTATTACGACGAACAGATGAAGGAGGCGTCGTCCACCGCGCAGTCCGAAATGGCCGAGGGCATCAAGCTGATCATCATGCTGGCCGTTGCGGCCATCGTGTCGGCCGTCGCCGTCGCGGTGCTGATCACGCGCAACCTCGTGCGTACCCTCGGCGGTGAGCCCGCCTATGCGGCGGACGTGCTGGGCCGCGTCGCGCAGGGCGATCTGACGGTCGAGGTCACGACGAAGAAGGGTGACGAGCGCAGCATGCTGTTCGCCGTGAAGAACATGGTCGCCCGGCTGTCGCAGGTGGTCACCGAGGTGAACCAGAGCGCCGAGGCGCTGGCCGGTGCTTCCGAGGAAGTCAGCGCCACGGCGCAGTCGCTGTCGCAGGCTGCCAGCGAGCAGGCTGCCGGCGTCGAGGAAACCAGCGCGTCGATGGAGCAGATGACGGCGTCGATCTCGCAGAACACGGAGAACGCCAAGGTCACCGACGGCATGGCGACCAAGGCCGCAACCGAGGCCCAGGAAGGCGGCGAGGCGGTCAAGTCCACGGTCTCGGCGATGAAGCAGATCGCGCAGAAGATCTCGATCATCGACGACATCGCCTACCAGACCAACCTGCTGGCGCTGAACGCCGCGATCGAGGCCGCGCGTGCCGGCGAGCACGGCAAGGGCTTTGCCGTCGTCGCCGCCGAGGTGCGCAAGCTGGCCGAACGCAGCCAGGTCGCGGCGCAGGAGATCGGCGACGTCGCCGGCTCCAGCGTCGAGCTGGCCGAACGTGCCGGCCATCTGCTCGGCCAGATCGTGCCCAACATCCAGAAGACCTCCGATCTGGTGCAGGAGATCGCCGCCGCGTCGCAGGAGCAGTCCACCGGCGTCGGCCAGATCAATGCCGCGGTGACGCAGCTCAGCCAGACGACGCAGCAGAACGCCTCCAGCTCTGAAGAGCTGGCCGCCACCTCCGAGGAGATGAGCAGCCAGGCCGAACAGCTGCAGCAGGCAATGGCCTTCTTCAAGCTGCCGGGCAGCGCTGCGGGCGCGCTGCGGGCCCGACCCGCCGGCGACAACACCAAGCGCAAAGCCGCTGCGGTGATTCGCCGCGCAGCGGGCTCGGCGCCGGTCGCGAGGGCGTCCGCCGAGTCAGTCGACGAGTCGCAGTTCGTGCAGTTCTGAGGTGCCACGATGACTGCCCTCCTGTCCAAGACCGGGGCTGTCGGGCTGCGGCGTGCGCCGCTGCCCGAGGCGCCGGTGGCCGAACCGAGCCTGGTGCTGACCTTCCAGCTCGGTGGCGAACTGTTCGCGATCACCATCCGCTCGATCAAGGAGATCATCGAGTACCGCCGGCCGACCGAGGTGCCGTCGATGCCGGCGGCCGTGCTGGGGGTCATCAACTTGCGCGGCGCGGTCGTGCCGGTGATGGATCTGCCGCTGCGCCTGGGCCGCGCGCCGGCGGCGGTGGGCCGGCGCACCTGCATCGTCATCGTCGAGATCGCCGACGGCGACGAGGCGCAGACGCTGGGCGTCGTTGTCGACGCCGTCAGCGAGGTGCTGGAGATTCCGCCCGAGGACATCGAACCGCCGCCCAGCTTCGGCGCGCGTGTCGCCGCCGAGTTCATCGCCGGCATGGGCAAGGTGCGCGGGCGTTTCGTCATCCTGCTGGACGTCGCGCGCGTGCTCTCGGTCGGAACGTCGGCCGAAGCGGTGGCGGCGCTGGCCTGAGACGAGGACGAGGCTTGCCATGTCGAAGACGCGCGACGTCGTCGCCTCGGTCCTCGTGGTCGACGACAGTGAGGTGCAGCGTGAGCACGTGGCCACACTGTGCCGTGAACTCGGCGTGTCACGGGTCGACGAAGTTTCGGGCGGTGAGCAGGCGCTCGAAAGGCTGCGCGCCTTGCAGGCTCCGCCGCAGGCGGTGATCGTCGACCTGGAGATGCCGGGCATGGATGGCATCGAGCTGATCGAGGCCATGTACCGGCTCGGCCACCTGCTGCCGCTGGTCGTCGTTTCTGCGCACGAAGGCGCGCTGATTCACACCGTCGAGGCGCTGGCGCGCGAGATCGGCATGCCGGTGCTCGCGGCGCTGCGCAAGCCGATCGCCGCCGAGGTGCTGGCCGATGTGCTGAGGCGCGACGACTTCCCGCAGTCGCCGCGCGCCGCGCCGGTTGCCCTCCCGCCGGCGGAAGACCTGGCGCGCGCGATCGGTCACGGGGACATTGCCGTGCACTTCCAGCCCAAGGTCTGCGTGCGCACCGGCTTGCTGCGGGGCGTCGAGGCGCTCGCGCGCTGGCGTCATCCGCAGGCCGGCGACGTGCCAGCGGGGCGCTTCGTCGAACTCGCTGAAGCCCGCGGCCTCATTCGCGAGCTGAGCTTTGCCGTCATCGAGACCGCGCTCGGTCATCTGGCGCATTGGTGTTCGCGCGGGCTGCGCCTGTCGCTCGCGCTGAACCTGTCACCACGGCTGCTGACGGTCACCGACCTTGTCGCCGAACTGGTGGCGCGCGTGCGGGAACATGGGCTGGAGCCGTCGCAGGTCGTTCTCGAACTGACCGAGAGCTCGGTCGTTGCCGCGTACGACGGTGGCATCGGCGTGTTGACGCGGCTGCGGCTCAAGGGATTCGGGTTGTCGATCGACGACTATGGCACCGGCTATGCGTCGATGAGCCAGCTCGCGCGCATCCCGTTCTCGGAGCTGAAGGTCGACCGTCAGTTCGTGCACGACGCGTCGGAGCGCCATGCCCAGCGCATGCTGCTGGAGTCGGCGCTGGAGACCGCGCGCCGCTTCGAGCTCGTCAGCGTGGCCGAGGGTGTCGAGCGCGAGGCCGACTGGCGCCTGCTGCAGTCGCTGGGCTGCGACGTCGCGCAGGGCTATCTGATCGCCAGGCCGATGGCGGCCGAGGCGCTGCAACCCTGGCTGCGCAACCACCAGACGCGGCTCGCAGAGCTGCGTTCTCCGGCGTCCCCCGGCGCCCTCTGATCCGATGCACGACCCCGCCATCACCGAACGCGAGTTCGAACGTTTCCAGCGCTTCATCCACGAGGCCGCGGGCATCCGCCTGTCCCCGGCGAAGAAGGCGCTGGTCAGCGGCCGCCTGTCGCGCCGGCTGCGCGAGCACGCGCTGGGCAGCTACGACGAGTACTACCGGCTGCTCGCCAGCGGCGAGCAGCCGGGCGAGGTGCAGACCGCGATCGACCTGCTGACGACCAACGAGACCTACTTCTTTCGCGAGCCGCGCCACTTCGAGCTGCTCGATCGCCTGGCGCGCGAGGCCTCCGCGGCGGCGCGGCCGTTGCGTGTCTGGAGCGCGGCAAGCTCCAGCGGCGAGGAGTGCTACACGATCGCGATGGTGCTTGCCGAGGCGATGGGCTCGACGCCCTGGGAGGTGCTGGGCACCGACATCAGCACCCGCGTGCTGGAGCGTGCGCGCCAAGGTCTGTATCCGCTGGATCGCACCGACGGCATCCCGCCGGCCCTGCTGAAGCGCTACTGCCTGCGCGGCACCGGCAAAGCCGAAGGCTTGCTGCTGGTCAGCCGCGCGCTTCGCGAGCGGGTGCGCTTCGCCCAGGTCAACTTGAACCGGCCGCTGCCGGCGATCGGGCGTTTCGACATCGTCTTCCTGCGCAACGTGATGATCTACTTCGACGCGGGCACCAAGCGCGACATCGTCGCGCGTGTGCTCGGCCAGCTCGAACCGGGAGGCCACCTGATGATCGGCCACTCCGAAACGCTGCACGGTGTCAGCGATGCGGTGCGTCAGGTTGCGCCGTCCACCTACGTCAAGCGCTGAAGCGCCGTTGCCGATGAAGAAGCTCAGCGTGCTCGTCGTCGACGATTCCGCGGTCGTGCGCCAGGTGCTGGGCGCGCTGCTGGCCGAGGTGCCCGACTTCGAGGTCGTCACCGCCTCCGACCCGCTCATCGCGATGGAGCGCATGCAGCGCGCCTGGCCCGACGTCGTCGTGCTCGACGTCGAGATGCCGCGCATGGACGGGCTGACCTTTCTGCGCAAGCTGATGCACGAGCGGCCGACGCCGGTCGTCATCTGCTCGACGCTGACCGAGAAGGGCGCGCGCACGACGATGGAGGCGATGGCCGCCGGCGCGGTGGCCATCGTCAGCAAACCCAAGCTGGGATTGAAGCAGTTTCTCGGCGAGGCGGCGTCGGAACTGGCGGCGACGGTGCGCGGCGCGGCCCAGGCGCGTGTGCGGCCTCGCCGGGTGCCAGCCGAGCCGCCGTCGGTGGCGGCCAAGCTGACTGCCGATGCGGTGCTGCCGCCCACCGGCCTGCGCGCGATGTCGCAGACGACCGAACGCATCGTCGCGCTCGGCACCTCCACCGGAGGCACGCAGGCACTGGAGCAGGTGCTGACGGCGCTGCCGCGGGTCTGTCCGGGCATCGTGCTCGTGCAGCACATGCCCGAACGTTTCACCGCCGCCTTCGCCGAGCGCCTGGACAAGATCTGCAAGGTCGAGGTGCGCGAGGCGCGCCACCAGGACCGCGTGATCCCGGGCCGGGTGCTGATCGCGCCGGGAGGCCGACACCTCGTGCTGCGCCGCAGCGGCGCCTACTACCACGTCGACGTCGTCGACGGCCCGCCGGTCAACCGCCACCGGCCCTCGGTGGACGTGCTGTTCCGTTCGGTGGCGCGCGCGGCCGGCGCCAACGCCACCGGCATCATCATGACCGGCATGGGCGACGACGGCGCCGCCGGCCTGCTGGAGATGCGCCAGGCCGGGGCACACACGCTCGCGCAGGACGAATCGAGCTGCGTTGTCTATGGAATGCCGAAGGAAGCTGTTAGACGCGGGGCGGTCGAACGTTCTGTTGGACTGGATCAAATCGCGCGCGAAATCGTCGCGGCGGCTGCGACAAAGACGTCCGAACTGTCTTCCGGGTGACGCTCCTGATGGGGGCGTTGGCCTAGACTGGCGCCCCATTTGGCGGCCTGTCCGTCGACTCCGGAGCGAGCTATGGCCGCCTCGTGTTCCTCAGTGCCGAGGCGCCGTCGCAGCGCTGCTGCGCTTGCCTCTTTCCGTCAGGCGCTGGTCGAACAAGCCAAGCGCATCCTGCGGGCCGATGGTGCCGAAGCCGTGACGATCCGTGCCGTCACCGAGCCGCTGGGTGTCTCGCAGATGGCCTTCTACACGTACTTCGACAGCAAGACCGCCTTGTTGCGTGCCGTGTGGAGCGAGTACGTCGGCGAACTGCAGCAAAAGCTGTTGGATGCCGCTCCCGTCGACGCCGATCCGTGCGACGCCCTGCGGTCTCATGTCGAGACCTTCGTCCACTACTGGGAGACGCACCCAGACCTCTACCGCATCGTCTACAGCCCCGCGCTGAGCATCGAGTCGACCGCCGAGACGGCGCGTGACGATCCCGTCTATGCCGAGATGCTCGAACTGGGCCGGCGCCGCGTCGCGTCGGTGCTGGGTGTCGCGCCGCATGATCCGGCCGCGCTGACGGTGGGTGAGCAGATCTTCACCAAAGGGGTGGGCTACCTGCAGACCGTGCTCGTGCTGCGCCGCTATCCGATCGACGACAGGAACCGGTTGCGTGCCTGGGTGATCGAGGACATCGTCGATGGAGTCGTGCGGCGAGGCAAGGCGGTTCGATGAATACGCTGAAAACGACGTCTTCGCCAGCAGTTTCCCTGCCAAACAGGGATGAAGAAGCGTGATGTCGATCACGCGACGTCCGATGGCAGCATTCAGTTATCGATCCTGGGCTGCAACACCCCGAAGGGTTTGCCGACATCCAGCCCAGGGACCGTTGCGCGCCGCGCCCGGTCCGGCGGCTCGCCCACGAGGGGCGGGCACGATGGCGCGCCCACGACAAAGAGACCGATGCAACCCACGATCAACCGACTCGCCGTCGCCTTGTCGGCCTGCGGCCTGCTGTCCGTCGCCCAGGCCCAGGGCGCGCCCGAGTTCAAGTTCAGCGGCTTCGGCACCGTCGCCGCGGTGCATTCCAGCGAGGACCAGGCCGACTTCGTCGCCACCGTGTTCCAGCCGCGTGGCGCCGGTGCCAGCGACAGCTGGTCGTTCAACCTGGACAGCAAGCTCGGCGCCCAGGCCTCGGCGGTGTTCGGCCCGCAGTGGTCGGCGGTGGTGCAGCTGGTCTCGCAGCAGAACCACGACAACGACTGGGTGCCGCACCTGGAGTGGGCCAACGTCAAGTGGCAGGCCACGCCGGACCTCGCGCTGCGCGTCGGCCGCACCGCGCTGCCGGTGTTCCAGCTCAGTGAGACCCGCCTCGTCGGGTACGCCAACGCCACCGTGCGCCCGGCGCCGGAGATCTACCGCATCCTGCCGGTCACCAGCAACGACGGCGTCGACCTGAGCTGGCGCCACACGCTGGCCGGCGGCCGCAACACCGTGCAGGCCTTCTTCGGCACGACCAAGGTCGACCTGCCGACCGGCACCATCGAGAGTGACCGCAGCTGGGGCCTGGCCAGCACCTTCGAGACCGGCGACCTGGCGCTGCGCCTGGGCTACAGCTCGTTCAACGTGAAGATCGACGCTGACGGCGTGAACACGCTGAACGCCGGCATCGCCGCCTTCGGCACCGCCGCGGCGCCGCTGCCGACGGTGGCCGCACGCGCGGCCGTGCTCGCCGACCGCTACCGCACCGAGGACATGGCCACGCGCGTGCTCGCGCTGGGCTTCAGCTACGACCCGGGCCAGTGGTTCGTCAGCGGCGAGGCGATGCGCTTCGACACCGAGAGTGTGCTCGCCGACACCACCGGCTGGCAGCTCGTCGGCGGCTGGCGCATCGGCACGCTGACGCCTTACGTCGGCTACGCCCGCATCAAGGCCGACATCGACGAGGAGGCGGCGTTCGCCGCCACCGGCTCGGGGCCGCTGGATGCGGCCGCGGCCAACGTCGTCGGTGGCATCAACCGCACGCTGCAGGTGCTCAACGGCTCGCAGAAGACGGCCACCGTCGGCCTGCGCTGGGACTTCATGCGCAACACGGCGCTGAAGCTGCAGTGGGACCACACCCGCATCGACGAAGGCTCCTGGGGCCGGCTGACGAACTTCGAGCCCGGCTTCGAGCCCGGCGGCAAGGTCGACCTGGTCACCGTCGCGGTGGACTTCGTGTTCTGAGGGCGCAACGAAAAATGAAGAACCGTCATCTCCCGCTCGTCGCCGGCCTGCTGCTGGCCGCCTGCGCCGCGCGAGCCGAACTCGTCGTCATCGCCAACCCCGCCGTCGGCCCGCTGAGCAAGGAGCAGATCGCCGACCTGTTCCTCGGCAAGAGCAACGCCCAGACGCCGCTGGACCTGCCCGACGCGTCGCCGCAGTACGCCGAGTTCTACAAGAAGGCCACCGGCCGCGACGTCGCCCAGGTGAAGTCGACCTGGTCGCGCATCGTGTTCTCCGGCAAGGGCCAGGCGCCCAGGCAACTGCCCGACTCGGTGGCGGTG
Organism: Rubrivivax benzoatilyticus JA2 = ATCC BAA-35; assembly: GCF_000190375.1. Taxonomy (GTDB): domain Bacteria; phylum Pseudomonadota; class Gammaproteobacteria; order Burkholderiales; family Burkholderiaceae_C; genus Rubrivivax; species Rubrivivax benzoatilyticus. The sequence goes on along the minus strand of NZ_AEWG01000120.1, from coordinate 12,213 downwards.
CGCAAGGCGGTCGCCGCCGATCCGAAGGCCGTGGGCTACGTCGAGAAGTCGGCCGTCGACGGCAGCGTCAAGGCCGTGCTGACGCTCGACTGACCCGTCGCCGGAGGGCTGCGATGAAGTTCAGGACCAAGATCTGGGCGCTGCCGATGAGCGCTGCGGCGGTGTTCGCCGTCGGCCTGCTGCTGAGCTGGTGGGTCGGCACGTCGACCTCGGCGTCGCTGCTGCAGCTGCGCGACGTCGACGGCCCGGCGCTGGAGCGTGTGCTGGCCGTCGACCGTGGCGTCGAGCAGTTCCGCATGACGCTGCAGTCGGCCGCCGCCGAAGGCGACGCCGACAAGCTCGACGAGGTGAAGGCGATCGTCGCCCGGGTGCACGCCGACTTCGACGCGCTCGGCGCGCTGGCCGGCCAGGCGGCCGCGGCCGGCGAGCTGAAGGCCGCGTTCGACGCCTACCAGGCGGCGGCGCTGGGTGCCACGCGGGCCATGCTCGGCCAGGGCGAGATGGGCGACCAGGTCACGCGCATGCAGGCTGCGCAGGCGGCGCTGGACAAGGCGCTGAAGGAGCGCACCGACGCCGCCCGCGCGGCGACGACGGCGCGCCAGGACGAGGCCGCACGCGGCACGCAGAACGCGGTGTGGCTCAACCTCGTCACCGGGCTCGTCGTGCTGGGCGTGCTCGGCGGCGTCTCGGCGGTGGTCGTGCGTTCGGTCTGGCGCGACCTCGGCGAGGAGCCCATCGAGCTCAAGCGCCTGGCGCGCAGCATCGCCGACGGCGACCTGCGGGTGCGGCCGGTGGTCGCTGCCGGCGACACCAGCTCGCTCAACGCCGACCTGGCCGCGATGGCGCTGCGGCTGCGCGACACGGTGGGCACGATCCGCGTCGCCACCGACTCGATCTCCACCGCGTCCGACGAGATCGCCACCGGCAACCAGGACCTCAGCCAGCGCACCGAGACCACGGCTTCGAACCTGCAGGCCACGGCCTCGTCGGTCGAGCAGCTCACCGGCAGCGTGCACCAGAGCGCCACGGCGGCGCAGCAGGCCGACCGGCTGGCGCACGAGGCGGCCGAGGCGGCACGCTCGGGCGGCGGCGTCGTCGCCCAGGTCGTGGCCAGCATGGACGAGATCAACGCCGCGTCGCGGCGCATGAGCGACATCATCGGCGTCATCGACGGCATCGCGTTCCAGACCAACATCCTGGCGCTCAACGCCGCGGTCGAGGCGGCACGCGCCGGCGAGCAGGGGCGCGGCTTCGCGGTCGTCGCCAGCGAGGTGCGCAGCCTGGCGCAGCGTTCGGCGCAGGCCGCGCGCGAGATCAAGGCGCTGATCACCACGTCCGGCGAGAAGCTCGACGGCGGCACCCGCCTCGTGCAGGAGGCCGGCGCGGCGATGCAGCAGATCGTCGACGGCGTGCAGCGCGTCAGCGCCATCATCGGCGAGATCAGCGCCGCCAGCAGCGAGCAGTCGGGCGGCATCGGCCAGGTCAACCAGGCCGTGGCCGAGCTCGACAAGATGACGCAGCAGAACGCCGCGCTGGTCGAGCAGAGCGCCGCGGCGGCGGCCAGCATGCGCCAGCAGGCGGCGACGCTGGCCCAGGCGGTGGCGGTGTTCCAGCTCGGCGCTGCCGATCGCGCCGGGGCCTGACCCTCGCTTGCCGACGCCCCGGGCCCGCGAGGGTGCCGGGGCGTCGCCGTTGTCGGCGGCGCTGCAACCGTTCCCCGCCCGCGCCGGGGCGATGTCGAGCCCCATAGTAGACTTTGGCGCGGTTTCCACCTTGCGCGTCGTCCGGCAGCGCGCCCGCCGCGTCGTCGTCCGTTCCCGTGTCCATGTCCGTTTCGCCGGCTTCCCCCCTGTTCGACCTGAAGAGCACCGCCTGGTGGCTCACCGCCCTGCGCCTGCACGTCGCCGACGCCGCCGCGCTGGGCGCCTCGCTGGACGAGCGTTTCGCCGACAGCCCGGGGCTGTTCGACGACGAACCGCTGGTGATCGACCTGAGCCCGCTGCGCGACGGCGAGGCCGTGCCCGACTTCGGCGCGCTGCTGGCCCACCTGGCGCGCCACCGCATGCACGCGGTGGCCGTGCAGGGCGGCAGCGAGGCCCAGATGGCCGCCGCCCGCGAGGCCGGCCTGCCGCCGGCGACCGAACCCGAGACCCGCCCCGAGCCGCGCCCCGAGCCCGAGCTGCGCGAGGTCGAGGTCGTGCGTGACGTCGTGCGCGAGGTCGAGGTGATCCGCGAGGTCGAGGTGCCGGTGCCGGCTGCCGCCGTGCCGACGATGATCGTCGACAAGCCGCTGCGTTCGGGCCAGCGCGTCTACGCGCGCGGCGGCGACCTCGTCGTGCTGTCGGTCGTCAGCTTCGGCGCCGAGGTCATCGCCGACGGCAGCATCCACGTCTACGCGCCGCTGCGCGGCCGCGCCATCGCCGGCGCGCGCGGCGACGTCAACGCCCGCATCTTCAGCACCTGCATGGAGCCGCAGCTCGTCTCGGTGGCCGGCATGTACCGCACGACCGAGACGCCGCTGGCCGACGACATCGTCGGCAAGCCGGCGCAGGTGAGATTGGAAGGCGAGCGGCTCGTCGTCGAGCCGCTGGCCGTGAATTGAGAGGGCGCGCCGAAGCGCCCGCCACCCCAGAGGAACCCCCAGCGATGACCAGAATCATTGTCGTCACGTCCGGCAAGGGCGGCGTGGGCAAGACCACGACCAGCGCCAGCTTCGCCTCGGGCCTCGCGCTGCGCGGCCACAAGACCGCGGTGATCGACTTCGACGTCGGCCTGCGCAATCTCGACCTGATCATGGGCTGCGAACGCCGCGTGGTCTACGACCTGATCAACGTGATCCACGGCGAGGCCAAGCTGCAGCAGGCGCTCATCAAGGACAAGAACTGCGAGAACCTGTTCGTGCTCGCCGCCAGCCAGACGCGCGACAAGGACGCGCTGGTGCAGGACGGCGTCGAGCGCGTGCTCGCCGAGCTCGCCGAGATGGGCTTCGACTACGTCGTCTGCGACTCCCCGGCCGGCATCGAGACCGGCGCGCTGATGGCGATGCACTTCGCCGACGAGGCGCTGGTCGTCACCAATCCCGAGGTCTCGTCGGTGCGCGACAGCGACCGCATCCTGGGCATGCTGTCGTCCAAGACGCGGCGCGCGATCGAAGGCCAGGAGCCGGTCAAGGAGCACCTGCTGATCACGCGCTACGACCCCGAGCGTGTCGAAGGCGGCCAGATGCTGTCGCTGAAGGACGTGCAGGAGATCCTGCGCATCCCGCTGCTCGGCGTGGTGCCCGAGAGCCAGTCGGTGCTCGACGCCAGCAACCAGGGCCTGCCGGCGATCCACCTGAAGGACACCGACGTCGCCCAGGCCTACCAGGACGTTGTCGCGCGTTTCCTCGGCGAGGAACGCCCGATGCGCTTCGTCGACTACCAGAAGCCCGGCTTCTTCAAGCGCCTGTTCGGCGGGAGGTAAACGCGATGTCCTTCCTCTCGTTTTTCCTCGGAGAGAAGAAGCAGACGGCGTCCGTCGCCAAGGAGCGGCTGCAGATCATCCTCGCCCACGAGCGCTCGGGCCGCGGCACGCGCGCCGACTATCTGCCGCAGATGCAGCAGGAGCTGATGGCCGTGATCGCCAAGTACGTGAAGATCGCGCCCGAGGACGTGAAGGTCAGCGTCGAACGCCAGGACAACTTCGAGGTCCTGGAAGTCAAGATCGAGCTGCCCGACGACATCCGCTAGGAGTCCGTGCGGCTCTACGCACAGCTCCCCCGAGCCCCCTCCGGGAGGGTGCTCCAGCGTGTTCGACGGCACCCTCCAGCCTCCCTCCACGAGGGAGGCTCCAGTCAGTCCGACGAGCGGTTCTGCCCTTTGGGGCCGCGCAGAGCCCCGCCATGTGCCGCCGCCTAGTCGTCTGCCGCGTCGAGGTCGCGCGCTTGGCGTGGCGGTACGCCGGCCAGCGGCGGCGGCAGGTCGTCGCCGGCGTGGCGGCGGCGGAACAGCGCCGCGCGCGCCAGCACCACGGTCGTCACCGGAGCGGTGATCGACAGCAGCACGACGGTCAGCCAGACGTGCAGCGACAGCTCGCCCTCGCGCGCCGTGAAGTGCACGATCGACGCCGCGGCCACCAGCCAGGCGGCCAGCGTCGAGGCCAGCGCCGGCGCGTGCATGCGGGCGAAGAAGTCGGGCAGCCGCCACAGCCCCAGCGCCGAGGTCAGCACGATGCCGCCGCTGGCCAGCAGCAGCAGCGCGACGACGAGCTCGGTCCAGACGATCGTCATTCGATGGCCTCCCCGCGCAGCAGGAACTTGGCCATCGCCACCGAGCCGACGAAGCCGAACAGCACCATCAGCAGCGCACCCTCGAAGTACATGCGGCTGTCGTAGCGGATCGCCAGCACCAGCATCATCAGCATGCCGACGACGTAGAGGAAGTCGAGCGCGAGCACGCGGTCCTGCGCGCTCGGGCCGCGCATCAGGCGGGCCAGCCCCAGCGCCATCGCCAGCGCGTACAGCGCCAGCGTCGCGGCGACCGCCCAGACGAGCAGGGGCGTCATCCGAAGATCTCCTTCAACGGTTGTTCGTAGCGCTGCTTGAAGTGCGCCACGAACTCGGCCTCGCCGACGAGGTCGAAGACGTGCAGCCGCAGCGCGCTGCGGTCCGGGGCCAGTTCGCACCACACGGTGCCGGGCACGACGGTGGTGATCATCGCCAGCGCCGCCAGGCCGTGCACGTCGCGCAGGTCCAGCGGCACGACGACGAAGCTGCCGCGCGGCGGCCGCCGGCGCGAGGACAGCACGCCGCGCGCGACGTCCAGCGCCGACAGCACGACGTCCACGCCGACGATGGCCACTAGGCGCATCACGACGAGCGGCCGGCGCACCGGGCCGCCCGCCGGGCGCAGCGGCGCCATCAGCACCGGCAGCACCAGCGCCAGCAGCGCGCCCAGCAGCAGCGAGCCGGTCGACAGCGAGGGCCGCAGCAGCAGCCACATCGCGAACAGCCCCGCCGACAGCAGCGGGGCGGGCAGCAGGCGCTTCATCGTGCGGCCTCCAGCGTCGGCTGCGGCAGCGGCTGGGCGCGCAGCACGGCGTCGATGTACAGCGACGGCGTCTGCAGCGCGTCGGTCGCGGCGCGCGTGTACTCGAGCATCGGCTCGCCGAGCACGACCAGCGTCACCAGCGCGCCCAGCAGTGCCGCGACCGGCAGGCCCTCGGCCAGGCGCAGCGTCGGCGGCTGGCGGTCGCCCGGGGTCCAGAAGTGGCGGATGCCGATGCGCACCAGCGCCGTGGCGGCCATCAGCCCGGAGGCGATCAGCGTGCCGAACAGCACCCAGGCCGCCGGCTCCTGGCGCGGCAGCAGCGCCGACAGCATCGCCAGCTTGCCGACGAAACCCGACAGCGGCGGCAGCCCCGACAGCGCCAGCCCGCAGACGCCGAAGGCCACGCCGACGAAGGCCAGCGCCGCCGGGATCGCGCGGCCGATCAGCACCTGCTCGTCGTCGTCGAGGTTGACGATGGCCGGCGGCGCGGTGTCGACGAAGTCGGGCAGCGCCTCGTCGCCGGGGTCGGCCTGCGGCGGCGCGGTCTCGACCTGGCGCGAACGCTCGAGCAGCTCGACGAGCAGGAACATCGCCGCGCCGGCCAGCGTCGAGCTGGCGAGGTAGTACAGCGCGCCGGCGGCGAGCGCCGTCTCGTGCAGCCCGATCGCCGCGATCAGCGTGCCCGACGAGGCGATGACGCTGTAGCCGGCCAGCCGCCCCGGCTGCTGCGACGCCAGCATGCCCACCGAGCCGTAGGCCAGCGTCGCGATGCCGCCCCAGGCCAGCAGCTCGGCGCCGTAGAACGCCGACGGGCCGGCGCTCTCGGGGAAACACAGCGTCCACAGCCGCAGCACGGCGTAGACGCCGACCTTGGTGAGGATCGCGAACACCGCCGCCGACGGCGCGCCGGCGGCGGCGTAGGCCGGCGGCAGCCAGAAGTTCAGCGGCCACAGCGCGGCCTTGGCGAGGAAGGCCACGCCGAGGATCGACGCGCCGGCCAGCAGCAGGCCGCGGTCGGAGTCGGGCACCAGCGCCAGCTTGCGCGCGATGTCGGCCATGTTCAGCGTGCCGGTCACGCCGTAGAGCACGGCCACGCCGATCAGGAACAGCAGCGACGCGAACAGGTTGATCGCGATGTAGTGCAGCCCGGCGCGCACGCGCTCGGGCCCGCCGCCGTGCAGCAGCAGCGCGTAGCTGGCGGCCAGCAGCACCTCGAAGAAGACGAAGAGGTTGAACAGGTCGGCGGTCAGGAAGGCGCCGTACAGCCCCATCAGCTGCAGCTGGAACAGGACGTGGAAATACACCCCGGCGCGGTGCCAGCGGGCCAGCGAGAACAGCAGCGCGGCCAGCGCCACGCTGCCGGCCAGCACCATCATCAGCGCCGACAGCCGGTCGGCCACGAGCACGATGCCGTAGGGCACCGGCCAGTTGCCCGGCAGGTAGACGGCGTAGGCCGAGGGCGCGTCCTGGGCGTGCACGTGCATCAGCAGCACGATCGCGATGGCCAGCCCGGCGGCGGTGGATAGCGTGTTGACGACGGACTTGATGCCGCGGCGCTGTTCGCCCAGCAGCAGCATGCCGGCGGCCGTGGCCAGCGGCAGCAGCACCGGGGCGACGATCAGGTCGGCGGCGTTCATCAGCGCTCCTCCTGGCCGTCGACGTGGTCACCGCCGGACAGGCCGCGCAGCGCCAGCAGCACGACGAGGAACAGCGCCGTCGTCGCGAAGCCGATGACGATGGCGGTGAGCACCAGCGACTGCGGCAGCGGGTCGGTGTAGTTCAGCAGGTCGGGCGTGACGCCGGGCACGACGATGGGCTCGCGGTCCACGGCCAGGCTGCCGACGCTGAAGATGAACAGGTTGACGGCGTAGGACAGCAGCGACAGGCCGATCAGCACCTGGAAGGTCCGTGGCCTGAGCAGCAGCCAGACACCGGCGCCGCCGAGCACGCCGATGGCGATCGAGACGACGACCTCCATCAGGCCTCCTCCCGCGCCGCGCCGGGGCGGCGCTGCGCACGCAGCGACTGGTGGGCGATGGCCGTCAGCAGCAGCAGCGTCGAGCCGACGACGACGGCGAAGACGCCGAGGTCGAACAGCGCCGCGCTCGGCAGGTGCACCGGGCCGATCCACGGCAGCGTCGGGTGCGCGGTGTGCGTCGTCAGGAACGGGTAGCCGAACCACAGCGAGCCGAGCCCGGTGCACAGCGCGACGAGCAGGCCGACGGCGATCCAGCGCGGCGGCTTCAGCGCCATGCGCTCCTCGACCCAGCGTGTGCCCGAGACCATGTACTGGGCGATGAAGGCGATCGACACCACCAGCCCGGCGACGAAGCCGCCGCCCGGCTCGTCGTGGCCACGCAGGAACAGGTGCGCGGCGAACAGCGCCGCCACCGGCAGCAGCAGCCGCACCAGCACCGCCGGCACTTCCAGGTAGCGCTGCGCGGTGCCGCCGCCGTCGTGGTCGTCGGCCAGGTCGCTGGGGCCGTCGGGCGCGACGAGCTGCTGCTGCGTCGGCCGGTGGATCACCTCGCGCGGCGGGCGGAAGCGCCGCAGCAGCGCGTAGACCGTGATGCCGACGATGCCCAGCACCGTGATCTCGCCCAGCGTGTCGAAGGCGCGGAAGTCGACCAGCATCACGTTGACGACGTTGGTGCCGCCGCCCAGCGGCAGCGCGTTCTCGAGGAAGTACGGCGAGATGCTGAGCGGCGCGTGGCGCGTCAGCAGCGCGAAGGACAGCGCCGCCAGCCCGGCGCCGATGGCCAGCGCGATGACGAAGTCGCGCCGGCGGCGCCAGCGCGCGCGCGCGCCGATGCCCGGCCCGTCCTCCTCGAGCCGCTTGGGCAGCCAGCGCAGGCCGAGCAGGAAGAGCACGACGGTGACCACCTCCACCGCCAGCTGCGTCAGCGCCAGGTCGGGCGCCGAGAACCAGGCGAAGGTGATGCACAGCGCCAGCCCGACGACGCCCAGCATCGTCAGCGCCGCCAGCCGGTGGTACTTGGCCTGGAAGGCCGCGCCGACGGCGCAGGCCGCGCCGACGGCCCACAGCAGCACGAAGCCGGGCGTGGCCGGGATGCGCGCGCGGTCGCCCCACTCCAGCGGCACGACCAGCGCCGAGGCCAGCCCGGTCAGCCCGGCGGCGGCGACCATCGCCAGCAGCTGCGGCTGCAGCCGCTGCGTGCCGGTCAGGCGCAGCGCCCGGCGTGCCAGCGAGGTCACCCAGGCCAGCGTGCGCTCGAAGACGACGCGGCCGTCGTAGCGCCCGACCAGCGGTGCGCCGCGCCGCGGCCGGCGCTTGAAGGCCTCGGCATAGGAGATGTAGATGACGATGCCGCCGGCCATCGCCACCGCGCTCATGATCAGCGGCGTGTTCAGTCCGTGCCAGATCGCCAGGCTGTAGTCGGGCAGCGTGCCGCCGACGACCGGCCGCGCGGCCGTCTCCAGCAGCGGCCCGATGACCAGCGCCGGCAGCGTGCCCACCGCGATGCAGGCGAAGACCAGCAGCTCCACCGGCACGCGCATCCAGCGCACCGGCTCGTGCGGCTCGCGCGGCAGGCCGCGCGGCGCCGGGCCGAAGAACACGTCGTGGCCGAAACGCAGCGAGTAGACGACCGCGAACACGCCGGCCAGCGTCGCCGCCAGCGGCAGGCCGTAGCGCACCGCCGCGTTGTCGCCGACGTGCACCGTCTCGGCGAAGAACATCTCCTTGGACAGGAAGCCGTTGAGCAGCGGCACCCCGGCCATCGCCGCGCAGGCCACGATGGCCAGCGTGCCGGTGATCGGCATGAAGCGGTACAGGCCGTCGAGGCGGCGCATGTCGCGCGTGCCGGTCTCGTGGTCGATGATGCCCACCGACATGAACAGCGAGGCCTTGAAGGTCGCGTGGTTCATCATGTGGAACACCGCCGCGACCGCGGCCACCGGGCTGTCCAGCCCGAGCAGCAGCGTCACCAGCCCGAGGTGGCTGATCGTCGAATAGGCCAGCAGCCCCTTCAGGTCGTTCTGGAACATCGCCGCCCAGGCGCCCAGCAGCAGCGTGGCCAGGCCGGCGCCGCCGACGATCCAGAACCAGGGCTCGGTGCCCGACAGCACCGGCCACAGCCGCGCCAGCAGGAACACGCCGGCCTTGACCATCGTCGCCGAGTGCAGGTAGGCCGACACCGGCGTCGGCGCCGCCATCGCGTGCGGCAGCCAGAAGTGGAACGGGAACTGCGCGCTCTTGGTCAGCGCGCCGGCCAGCACCAGGCCCAGGATCCACGGGTACAGCGCGTGGCCGCGCACCGTGTCGCCGGCGGCGAGCACCGCGTCGAGCTCGTAGCTGCCGACCACGTGGCCCAGCAGCAGCACGCCGGCCAGCAGCGCCAGGCCGCCGGTGGCGGTGACGGTGAAGGCCATGCGCGCACCGCGGCGGGCGTCGCGGCGGTGCGTCCAGTAGCCGATCAGCAGGAAGGAGAAGACGCTGGTCAGCTCCCAGAACACCACCATCTGCAGCAGGTTGCCGGAGACGACGACGCCCAGCATCGCGCCCATGAAACCCAGCAGCAGCGAATAGAAGCGTGCCGCCGGGTCCTCGGGCGAGAGGTAGTAGCGCGCGTAGACGATGACCAGCAGCCCCATCGCCGCGACCAGCATCGCGAACATCCAGGCGAAGCCGTCCAGGCGCACGACGATGTCCAGGCCCAGGCTGGGCAGCCAGCTCAGGCGCTCGACGACGACGCCGCCGGCGGCGACCTCGGGATACAGCAGCGCCAGCGGCACCGCGACCGCCAGCGCGACCAGCGCCGCCCACAGCGAGTCGAGGTTGCGCGCGTTCGTCGGCAACAGCGCGGCGACCGCGCTGCCGACAAAAGGCAGTACGAGCAGGATCAGCAGGGACATTGGGGCCCAAGTCTAGGGGCGAAGTGCCCGCGATCCGCGGTCGACGCCAGAAAACGGCGCGGATTCAAGGACTTGCGAGAAGTTCCGCGAGTCCGCTTGAATGCCGCGCCGCCTTGACGCGGCGCAGAGGCAAGCCCCCATCGAATGTCGGGCCGGCACGTGCTTTCCCAGAATGAAGCCGGCCCCGCCGCGTGGAGCGGGGCGTTGCCGAGGACGCGCGCATGCCCCCGACCGCCCCCGTGATCGCCGCCACCGACTTCTCGCCGCAGGCCCGCCAGGCCGGCGAACGCGCCGCGCGGCTGGCGCACGAGACCGGCGCGCCGCTGGCCCTGGTGCACGTGCTGCCCGGCGACGCGCTGGAGGCCTTGCGCGCCTGGCTGGGCAGCGACACCGCGCCCGAGCAGGCGATGCTGGCCGAGGCGCACACCGCGCTGGCCGCCCAGGCCGCCGAGCTGAAGGCGCGCCGCCACGTCGAGCCGGCCACCGTCTGCAGCTCCGGCCCGGTGCTCGACGAGATCCTGCGCGAAGCCGAAGAGCGCGACGCCGGGCTGCTGGTGCTGGGCGCACGCGGCAGCGGCTTTCTGCGCCGGCTGGTGCTGGGCAGCACCGCCGAGCGGCTGATGCGGCGCAGCGCAAGGCCGCTGCTCGTCGTGCGCCAGCCGCCGCACGAGCCCTACCGCCGTGTGCTGGTCGCCGTCGACTTCTCGCCGTGGTCCAGGGCCGCCGTGGCGCTGGCGCACCGCGTCGCGCCGCATGCGCAACTGGTGCTGCTGGCGGCCTACGAGGTGCCGTTCGGCGAGAAGCTGCGTTACGCCGGCGTCGACGACGCCACCGTCGAGCGCTACCGGGAGGCGGCGCGGCTGGAGGCGACACGCCGTGTGCACGCGCTGGCCGAGGACTGCGGGCTGCGCGCCGCGCAGTGGACTCCGCGGGTGCTGGAAGGCGACGCCTCGCTGCGCATCGTCGAGCAGGAGGCCGAGCTGGGCTGCGACCTCGTCGTGCTCGGCAAACACGGCCGTTCGGCCAGCGTCGACCTGCTGCTCGGCAGCACGACGCGGCACGTGCTGGCCGAAGGCAGCTGCGACGTGCTGGTGTCGACGGCGCGGGACTGAAGCTGCAGGCTGAGGCCCCCTCGGTCCTCCAGGATCCCGCTTGAAATCTCGCAAAGGGAGTCGCAAAGGAGTGCCGATACTCATAGGTGAACCCGTTCACCTGGAATCTCGCAGATGAAGTCGCAGAACCTCGCCTGCGACGAGGCGCCGCAGCACTTCGAGCCGCTGATGCCGCGCAACCGCGTCGAAGGCGAGCACGCCCGCTCGTCGGAGATCGAGGCTGCGCTCCAACAGGAAGCCGAGGCCGAGGTCTGATCGTCCTGCCTCCGGTTTGCGCCAACCCGGGGCGCGCATGACCTTGCTCAAGCTAGAGTCTCGCCTTTCGTCCGACTCCGAGAGCGCATGAGCACGACCGAACTGCCGCCCATCCCCGCCTGGACCGCCGTCGCCGGCTATGGCGACATCGTCTACGAGAAGAGCGAGGAGGGCATCGCCAAGATCACGATCAACCGCCCCGAGGTGCGCAACGCCTTCCGCCCGGAGACGGTGCAGGAGATGGAACGCGCTTTCGCCGATGCGCGCGACGACGAGAACGTCGGCGTCATCATCCTCACCGGCGCCGGCAAGGACGCCTTCTGCTCGGGCGGTGACCAGCGTGTGCGCGGCCACGGAGGTTATGTCGGCGGCGACGGCGTGCCGCGCCTGAACGTGCTGGACCTGCAGCGCCAGATCCGCACCCTGCCCAAGCCTGTGGTGGCGATGGTCGCCGGCTACGCGATCGGCGGCGGCCACGTCCTGCACATGATCTGCGACCTGACGATCGCCGCAGACAACGCACGTTTCGGCCAGACCGGCCCGCGTGTCGGCAGCTTCGACGGTGGCTACGGCGCCAGCTACATGGCGCGCATCGTCGGCCAGAAGAAGGCGCGCGAGATCTGGTTCCTGTGCCGCCAGTACGGCGCGCAGGAGGCGCTGGACATGGGCCTCGTCAACTGCGTCGTGCCTTACGAGCGGCTGGAAGAAGAGACCGTGCAGTGGTGCCGCGAGATGCTGGCCAACAGCCCGATCGCGCTGCGCTGCCTGAAGGCGGCGCTGAACGCCGACTGCGACGGCCAGGCCGGCCTGCAGGAGCTGGCCGGCAACGCCACGCTGCTGTACTACCTCTCCGAAGAAGGCAAGGAAGGCAAGAACGCCTTCCTGGAGAAGCGCAAGCCGGACTTCCGCAAGTTCCCGCGCCTGCCGTGAGCGGCGGGGGCGCG
>NZ_AEWG01000121.1 GCF_000190375.1 Rubrivivax benzoatilyticus JA2 = ATCC BAA-35 | reverse complement strand
CGCTGGTGCTGTGGCTGCTGCACCTGCTGCGGGCGCTGGACGGCACGCGCGCCGCGCTGGCGCGGCTGGAGACCGTCGACCCGGCCACCGGCATCACCAACCGCCCCAACTTCCTGGCCTCGGCCGAGCGCGAATGGTCGCGGGCGCGGCGCTACGGCACTGGCGCGGCGCTGCTGGTCGTCGAGGTCGACCAGGTCGCGCGCCTGGTCGAGGGCCGCGGCATCGCCGCCGCCGAGACCGTGCTGCGCGCGCTGGCGCGCGACACCGAGCAGACGCTGCGCGGCGGCGACCTGATCGCCCGTTTCGGCGACACCCAGTTCGCCGTCTGGCTGGTGCATGCCGACCCGACCGGCGCGCTCGACGTCGCCGAGCGCATCCGCGAGCGCTCCGAGCAGATGGAGATCCCCTGCGGCGCGCACCCGCTGCGCGTCACGGTGAGTGTCGGCGTCGCCGCGCTGCGGCTGGCGCACCAGAACCTGTCGGCGCTGATCGACGACGTCGACGCCGCGCTGGCCGCCGCCCAGCAGGCCGGCGGCAACTGCGTGCGTGCCGCGCCGGTGGACCTGCGCCGCCGCCGCGCCGACGCGCCGCCGCCCTGATCAGCCCAGCCGCAGCCGGCTGGCGTAGCCCGTCATCTCCAGGTAACCCAGGCCGACGCGGCGCCCGCGTTCGTCGAGCAGCTCGCTCAGGCCTTCCCAGTAGACCGCGCCGGTGCCGCCGCGGCTGTCGAGTTCCTGGCCGTCGAGCAGCGCGCGCACGCGCCAGCGCCCGGCCGGCGTGTCGACCTGCCATTCGACCGGGTACTCGGCGCGGGTCGCCGGGCTCGCCCAGCGCCGGCCGGGCGTGAAGACCACGTCGGCGGGCGCGAAGGCCGCGGCCGTGCCGCCGGACGCACGCCAGCTGCCGCCGGCCCACAGCGCGCTGCCGTCGGCGCGGCGCAGACGGAAGGCGGTCAGCGCGCCGCCGTCGAACAGGTTGATGCCGATCCAGTCCCAGCCGACGGCCTCGGGGTGCAGGATCTCGTCGCTCCACTCGTGGTCCATCCAGGCGACGCCGCGCGCCTCCACCGGGCGGCCGTCGGCGTTGAACCGGCACGTTGCCGTGAGTTGGGGCTCGCTCACGTAGTGGCTGGCCTGGCGTTCCTCCGGGCCTTTGCGCGAGAAACCGGCGTCGCCCTGCAGCAGCAGCGGCTGCGTCGGCGCCAGCGTCAGGTCGAGGCCGAAGCCGGCTGCCGGCAGCCGGGCGCGGTAGCCGGGGCCGGAACGTTCCAGCCACCAGTCGCCCAGGCGCACGCCGACGTCGTCGGTCCTGGCCCAGGCCGGGCCTTCGGCCGTGTCGCCCGACCAGCGCGCGATGCGCTGCGCGTGGTGATGGCGGCGGGCGTCCAGGTCGGTCAGCGCGGCGTGCGCGAACAGGATCTGGCGCGGCGCGAAGCGGCTCTGCAGGTCCTCGGCCAGCCCCGTGCGGCTGCGGAAGAAGGTCAGCTGGTAACCCCAGCGCGGCGCCTCGGGCGTGCCGGCCCAGCCGGTGGCGTACCACCACTCGGTGCGCGTGTCCGGGTGCGCGCCGTGGTCGCGCGGGAAGACCAGCGGCCGGCGGCGGATCTGGGCGTGAGCGGGCAGCGCGGCGGCGCCGGCGAGCCACAGCAGTTGGCGGCGTCGCATCACCAGTCCTCCTTCACCGACATCACGGCGGAACGCCCGGCGGCGCTGCGCGCGCTGAACGCCGCGGTGGCGATGCCGGCGGCGAACACCGCCGCGGCCAGCGCCGCCAGCCGCGCCGTCGGCACGACGAGTTCCATCGTCCAGTGAAAGCTCTGCGGGTTGACGACGAAGACCAGCACCGCGCTGACCGCCAGCCCCAGCGCCAGCCCGACGACGACACCGGCGGCCAGCCAGGCGGCGCCTTCACCGGCGACGATGGCGATCACCTGGCCGCGTGTCAGCCCCAGGTGCGCCAGCAGGCCGAACTCCTTGCGCCGCGCCAGCACCTGCGCCGACAGGCTGGCGGCGATGCCGACCAGGCCGATGCCGATCGCCACCGCCTGCAGGTAGTAGGTGACGGCGAAGCTGCGGTCGAAGATGCGCAGCGACATCACACGCAGCTCGCCGGTGGCGGCGAACTCCAGCATCGCCGGGTCGGGCAGCAGCGCGCGCAGCCGCGTCTGCACCGCGGCGATCTCGGCGCCGGGCGCTAGCCACAGCGCCAGATCGTTGATGCGTTCGTCGCCGGTGAGGCGGCGGTAGTCGGCGGCGTCCATCACCAGACTGCCGAACTGGCGTGCGTAGTCGCGCCAGACGCCGAGCACACGCACCGTCGTGCCGCCGGCCAGCGGCAGCACCAGCGTGCCGCCGACCCGGGCGCCGTAGAGGTCGACCATGGCCTCGCTGACCCAGACGCCGGTCTCGCCCGGCCGCGGCGGCAGCGCCGGGCCGACCAGCGGCAGCTCGCCGGCCGCGTCGGACACCGGCCGTGCCATCAGCGTCACCGCCGGCCGGCCCTCGGCCATCTGCAGCGCGCGGTGGCGGGTCGCCGACACCCGCGCGACACCGGGCACCGAGGCCGCGGCGGCGAGGAAGTCCGGCGGCAGCCAGGCCTGGTCGGTGGTGCCGCCGGTGGCGGCGCTGCGGGCGTACAGGTCGGCCGGCAGCATCGCGTCCAGCCACTGCGAGACGCCGTCGCGGAAGCTGGCCACCATCACCGTCAGCGCCACCGACAGCGCCAGGCTGGCGACGACGCCCGACACCGCGGCCGTCGCGGTGGCACGCTGGAAACGCGCCCGCTGCAAGGCCAGCAGCGCCAGCGCCGAACGCGGTGTGGCGATCCCCCCGAGCAGCGCGTGCACGACCGCCGGCACCAGCGCGACACCGCCGAACAGCAGCGCCGCGACGGCGACGTAGGCCGCCAGCGGCAGCCCGGCGATCGGCGGCGCGAAAGCCAGTGCCACGCCGGCGGCCAGCAGCAGCAGGCCGGGCAGGGCGGGCGGCGCCGGCTGGTGCGGCGCGCCCAGGCCCTTGAGCGCCATCGCCGGCGCCAGGCGTTCGGCCTGCTTGGCCGGCCACCAGCCGCCGATCAGCGCCGACACCGTGCCCAGCGCCAGGAAGGCCAGCGCGCCGCCGACGCCGAAACGCACCGTCGGCGCGATGCCGGGGAAGTAACCGCCGCCCAGGTCGCCCGACATCCAGCGCAGCGCCAGCACCGCCATGCCGGCGCCCATCACCAGCCCGGCCGCGCTGCCGGCGGCACCCAGCACTGCGCATTCGGCCAGCACCAGGCCGCGGCGCTCGCCGGCGGTGAGCCCGAGCACGCCCAACAGCGCGAAGCTCGGTGTGCGCTGCGCCACCGACAGCGAGACGACCGAGAACACGAGGAAGGCGCCGACGAACAGCGCCACCAGCGCCAGCACCGTCAGGTTGACGCGGTAGGCGCGCGACAGGTTGGAGATGCGCTGTTCGGCTTCGCCCGGCGCCACGGCCTCGACACCGGCCGGCAGCGCCAGCCGCGCGACCAGCGCCGCACGGTCCGTGCCCGGCGCCAGCCGCAAGTCGATGCGCGTCAGCCGGCCGTCGTAGCCGAAACGCGTCTGCGCCGCGGCGACGTCCATCACCGCCATCGCCAGGCCGCCGGCGGCGACGCTGCCGGCGACCTCGAAACGCTGCCACGCGGTGCCCGACTGCAGCGCCAGCACCGCGCCGTCGGCAGCGCCGGTCTGCGTGCGCGCCGCGGCGTTGAGGAAAACCAGCGACGGGTCGAGCCCGGCCATCGGGCGGCTGTCGTCGGTCGGCCGCGGCAGCAGCGTCGCCGCCACCGGCGCGATGCGCAGCACGTCCAGGCCGACGATGCGCAGCGCGACACGCCGGCCGTCGGCGGCGGTGGCGTAGGTCTCGAACTCGACCACCGGGCTGGCGAGCTCGACCGCGGCGTCGGTCGCGACACGGTCGAACAGCGCATCGTCGAAACCTTCGCGCTGGCCGCGGATCGTCAGGTCGGGCTCGCCGTTGGCGGCGCGCACCGCGGCCGAGAACTCCGCCAGCGCCGAGGTGTTGATCAGATGCACCGAGTACGCCAGCGCGACGCCCAGCGCCACCGCCAGCAGCGCGACGCCGTGGCGCCATGGGTGGTGGCGCCACTCGCGCCACAGCAGGCTGGCCAGCAGGTGGCGGTTCATCGCGCCACGATGCCGTGCGCGGTGAGGCGCAGCACGCGGTCGGCGCGCGCCGCGGCGGATTCGGAGTGCGTCACCAGCAGGCAGGCGGCGCCGGCCTCGCGCACCTGGGCGAGCAGCACGCCGAGCACCCGTTCGGCGGTCTCGGGGTCGAGGTTGCCGGTCGGCTCGTCGGCCAGGATCAGCCCGGGCGCATGCACCACGGCGCGTGCGATCGCCACCCGCTGCAGTTGCCCGCCCGAAAGCTGTGCCGGGTAGCGCGCGCCCAGGCCGCCGAGGCCGACGGCGTCGAGCAGCGCGGCGACGCGGCGCTCGTCGGGGCGGTTCAGCAGCAGCAGCGGCAGCGCGACGTTCTCGGCCACCGTCAGGTGCGGCAGCACGTGGAAGGCCTGGAAGACGAACCCGAGGCGGGCGCGGCGCAGCCGGGCGCGGCCGGCTTCGTCCAGCGTCGCCAGATCCTGGCCGGCGACGGTGATGCGGCCGGCGTCGGCGGCGTCGAGCCCGGCGATGCAGTTCAGCAGCGTCGACTTGCCGACGCCCGACTCGCCGAGCAGCGCGACGAACTCGCCGGCGCCCAGTTCGAGCGTGACATCGTGGAAGACACGGGTCTCCCCGTAGGACTTGGACAGACCCTCGAGCAGCAGCATGGGCGGCGATGATGCCCGAGGCCTGTGCGCCCACTGGCGCCTGGGGTCAGCCGGCGGCCGTCTCCAGTGCGGCGAGTGCCTGCGCCGACGCGTCGGGCGCGTCGCAGGGCACGACGATGCGTTCGGGCATCGAACGCAGCCAGGTGATCTGGCGTTTGGCGAGCTGGCGTGTCGCGGCGATGCCGCGTTCACGCAGCGGCGCCAGGTCGCCGGCGTCCAGCGCCTCCCAGGCCTGGCGGTAGCCGACGCAGCGCATCGACGGCAGGCCCGGGTGCAGGTCGCCGCGGGCGCGCAAGTGCCGCACCTCGTCGACGAATCCGGCCGCCAGCATGGCGTCGAAACGCTGCGCGATGCGCTCGTGCAGCCAGGCGCGCGAGGCCGGCTCCAGCGATACCAGCGGCCAGGCCGCGGCGGCGGGTCTTTCGGCGCGCGCGCCTTGCTGCCAGGCCGAGATCGGCCGGCCGCTGCCGAGATAGACCTCGAGCGCGCGCTGGATGCGCTGGGCGTCGTTCGGCGCCAGCCGGGCGGCCGTCACCGGGTCGACACGCGCGAGTTCGGCGTGCAGCGCCGGCCAGCCTTCGGCGGCGGCGCGCGCGTCGAGCGCGGCGCGGATCGCCGGGTCGGTCTCGGGCATCGTGTCCAGCCCGTCGCGCAGTGCCTTGAAGTACAGCATCGTGCCGCCGACCAAGAGCGGCAGCCGGCCGCGCGAGCGGATCTCGTCGACCAGCCGCGTCGCGTCGGCGACGAAGCGGGCCGCCGAATAGCTGTCGGCCGGGTCGACGATGTCGATCAGGTGGTGCGGCGCGGCGGCGCGCTCCGCGGCGCTGGGTTTGGCGGTGCCGATGTCCAGGCCGCGGTAGACCAGCGCCGAGTCGACGCTGACGATCTCCACCGGCCGGCGCGCGGCCAGCGCCAGCGCCGCGGCGGTCTTGCCGCTGGCGGTGGGGCCGGCGAGGCAGACGGCGTGCACGTTCATCGGTGCGGCACCTCCGGCAGTCGCCGCACCAGCGTCCAGGCGACCAGCGTGGTGGCGGCGGCCCAGAAGGCGACGGTCAGCGCGTACGGCCGCACGTCGGCGCCCAGCACCACGCCCAGCCACTGGCCGATGCAGAAGGCGGTGAACGCGAGCACGAAGCCGGCCAGCGCCGAGGCCGCGCCGGCGCTGCGCGGGAACGGCCCGACGGCGCCGGCCTGGCCGCAGGGCTGGTGGATGCCGTGGCCGAAGCAGAACAGCCACTGCGGCAGCAGGTAGGCCCAGACGCTCTCGACACCGGCCAGCGCCGCGGCCGCGGTGCCCAGGCCGCCGGCCAGCGTGAACAGCGCCGCCCGGCGCACCGAGCGCGACAGGCCGTGGCGCAGGATCCAGCGCCGGCAGACCACCGTGCCGCCCAGGTAGGCCAGCGAGCCGGTGGCCATCGCCAGCCCGTAGTGGCCGGCTCCGAGCCCGAAGCGGTCCATGTAGACGAAGGACGAGCCGGCGAGGATCGTGAACAGCCCGCCGTAGGTGCAGGACGTCAGCAGCGCCCAGGCGACGAAGACCCGGTGGCGCGCGATGCCGGCCCAGGCCGCCAGCAGCGGGCCGGGTGCGGTGGCCTGCGGGTTCTTCTGGACGATGGTCTCGGGCAGGCGCAGCACGACGAAGGCCAGCGTCGCCGCACCGGCCAGGCCGACGACGGCCAGCGTCGCGCGCCAGCCGGCTGCGCCGGCGACCCAGCCGCCCAGCGTCGGCGAGGCG
The DNA here is from genome assembly GCF_000190375.1 of Rubrivivax benzoatilyticus JA2 = ATCC BAA-35. Taxonomy (GTDB): domain Bacteria; phylum Pseudomonadota; class Gammaproteobacteria; order Burkholderiales; family Burkholderiaceae_C; genus Rubrivivax; species Rubrivivax benzoatilyticus. The sequence goes on along the minus strand of NZ_AEWG01000121.1, from coordinate 19,262 downwards.
ATCGCGATCAGCCCCAGGCCCGACAGCGCCAGCGCCATCACGCGCGCGCCTTCGTGCGGCTCGTAGAGGTCGCGCAGCATGGCCCGCGCGACGACCACCGCTGCGGCCAGCGCCACGCCCTGCAGCGCGCGCCACGCGACCAGCGTGCCGACGTCGGCGGCGAGTGCCGCGCCGGCGCTGGCCGCGGTGTACAGCGCCAGCCCGGCGAGCAGCACCGGCCGCCGGCCGACGCGGTCGGCCACCGGCCCCCAGACGAGCTGGGCGATACCGAAGGCCAGGATCAGCGCCGCCATCGTCAGCTGCACCGCGCTCATCGGCGCGGCGAGCTCGCGCGCCAGCAGCGGCAGCGCCGGCAGCATGACGTCGGTGGACACCGGCTGCAGCCCCAGCAGCAGCGCCAGCGCGACCGCCGCCAGCGCGTGCGAGACCGGCGCCCGGGCCGCCGGCACGGACGCGGCGGCGTTCATCGCGTGGCGCAGGCCATCAGATGAAGCGCTCGTTCTCGCCGAGGTAGCGCCACTGGCCCGGCGGCAGCTGGCCCAGCGAGACGCTGCCGATGCGCACGCGCTTCAGGCCGACGACCTTCAGCCCGACCAGCTCGCACATGCGGCGGATCTGGCGCTTGCGGCCTTCGCGCAGCACGAAACGCAGCTGGTCCTCGTTCTGCCAGCTCACGCGCGCCGGGCGCAGCGGCCGGCCGTCGAGCTCCAGGCCGTGGCGCAGGCGTTCCAGGTCGGCGTCGGGCAGGCGGCCGGGTTTCGTGTACTGCACCCGCACCAGGTATTCCTTCTCGACCTTGGTCTCGTCGCCGATCAGCGTCTTGGCGATGCGCCCGTCCTGGGTCAGCACGAGCAGGCCGGTGGAATCGATGTCCAGCCGCCCGGCCGGCGCCAGGCCGCGCAGCTGGCCGGGGTGGAAGGCCAGGCGCGTCGGGTCGTCCTTCCAGCGGTTGGCCGGGATGACCAGCGTCGCCGCCGGCTTGTAGCCGTCTTCGGCCTGGCCGCTGACGAAGCCCATCGGCTTGTGCAGCAGCACCGTGACGCGGCGTGCCTGCTCGTTGCGGGCGCGCGGGTCGATCTCGATGCGGCAGTCGGCGGCGGCACGCTGGCCCAGCACGGCCATCTTGCCGTCGACCTTGACCCAGCCGGCCTCGATCCAGGCATCGGCCTCGCGGCGCGAGGCCAGGCCCCGTTCGGTGATCAGCTTGGAGACGCGCACGCCCTCGGCGGCGCCGGAAATCGGCTCGGACATGCCCGGATTGGACCACGGCCGGCCGCCGCCGTGCCCGCCGCGCCCCGGGCAAGCACCGAGGCCCGGCCCCTACGCGGCAGCCGGCGCATGGGCTAGGCTGGGGCACTCACGGCTGTCGGGAGCTCGATGATGAAACCGGTTTCCGAAGTGCTGCACCGCCGCCAGGGCACGCTCTGGCATGTGCATCCCGACGACAGCGTCTTCGCCGCGCTGGAGCTGCTCGCCGCGCACGAGATCGGCGCGCTGCTGGTGATGGACGGCGGGCGCCTGGTCGGCGTCGTCTCCGAGCGCGACTACACGCGCAAGGTCGCGCTGCAGGGCCGCAACTCGCGCGAGACGCGGGTCGCCGAGATCATGACGCGCGACGTGGTGCGCGTGCCGCCCGCGGCGCCGATGCACGAGTGCATGGCGCTGATGAGCGAACACCGCATCCGCCACCTGCCGGTGGTCGACGGCAGCACGGTGCTGGGCATGATCTCGATGCGTGACCTGCTCGACGAGCTGATCGCCGAGCAGGAGCGCACGATCGCCGAGCTGGAGCACTACATCCAGTCCTGAGCGCAGGCGGCCTGGCGGGGCCCGGCTCGTGCTACCCCGCCACATCCGCCGTCCGGCGGTTCGTCGCCCGCGGCGGCGGTTTCGTCGCAACGCGGATGCCCCCTTGACGGCGGCGGTGCATGCTCGCCGGTGTCCCAACCTGAGGAATCGCCTGCATGACCAAGCCTCTTCTCGCCCCGCTGGCCGCGGCCGCGTTCGTGCTGCCCTTCGTCGCCGCGCCCGCCGCGGCGCAGTCCGCCGCCGTGGCGCCGGCCGCCGCGCGTGCCGTGCCGCCCGAGCTGCCGCTGCGCGACTTCTTCCGCAGCCCGGCGCGTTCGGGCTACAACCTGAGCGACGGTGGCCGCTGGGTCTCGTTCCTGCAGCCGGCCGCCGGCGAGGCCGGCGCCGCGCCGCGCCGCAACGTCTTCGTGCAGAAGCTCGTCAACGGCCGCGCCGTCGGCGAGCCACGCCAGCTCACGCGCGAGACCGCGCGCGACATCCGCATGTACGCGTGGAAGGGCGACGACACCGTGCTCTTCATGAAGGACTTCGGCGGTGACGAGAACTTCCACGTCGTGGCCGCGGACGCCGCCACCGGCAAGGTGCGCGACCTGACGCCCTGGGAGGGCGTGCGCGCCGAGCTCGTCGACGGCCTGCCCGAGGACCCGCAGCACATCCTCGTGGCCCACAACCGCCGCGACCGCAAGGTCTTCGACGTCGTGCGCCTGAACGTGCGCAGCGGCGCCGAGACCGTCGTCGCGACCAACCCCGGCAACATCGTCAACTGGGTCACCGACCACCGCGGCCGCATCCGCGTGGCCATCGCCAGCGACGGCGTCAACAACACCGTGCTCTACCGCGACGGCGACAGCGGCGAGTTCAAGCCGCTGCTGACCACCGACTTCCGCACCGGCGTGCAGCCGCTGTTCTTCGACGGCGACAACCGCCTGTTCTACGCCGTCAGCAACCGCGGCCGCGACAAGAGCGCGCTGGTGCTGATCGACCCGGCCAAGCCCGACGCCGAGCAGGTGGTCTACGCCCACCCCGAGGTCGACGTCGAGGGCGCGCACTGGTCGCGCGTGCAGAAGAAAGTGCTGTGGGCCAGCTACGAGACCGACAAACACGGCAAGCACTTCTTCGACCCGGCGATGCAGGCCGCGTTCGAGAAGCTGCAGCAGCGCTTCCCCGGCGAGCAGGTCGACCTGTCGGCCTGGACGCTGGACGAAACGCGCTACATCGTCGTCAACTGGAGCGACCGCACGCTGGGCGCGCGCCACCTGTACGACGTGCGCAGCGGCCAGGTGACCAAGCTCGCCGACGCCGCGCCGTGGATCAAGCCCGAGCAGATGGCCGAGATGAAGCCGGTGCGCTACACGGCGCGCGACGGGCTGTCGATCCCCGGCTACCTGACGCTGCCGGCCGGCCGCGAGCCGAAGAACCTGGCCTGCGTCGTCAACCCGCACGGCGGCCCCTGGGCGCGCGACAGCTGGGGCTTCAACCCCGAGGTGCAGTTCCTCGCCAACCGCGGCTACTGCGTGCTGCAGATGAACTTCCGCGGCTCCACCGGCTACGGCCGCCAGTTCTGGGAGGCGAGCTTCGGCCAGTGGGGGCTGAAGATGCAGGACGACATCAGCGACGGCGTGAAGTGGCTGGTCGAGCAGGGCATCGCCGACCCGAAGCGCATCGGCCTGTACGGCGGCAGCTACGGCGGCTATGCGACGCTGGCCGGCGTGGCCTTCACGCCCGACCTGTATGCCGCGGCGGTCGACTACGTCGGCGTCAGCAACCTGTTCACCTTCATGAAGACCATCCCGCCGTACTGGGAGCCGTGGCGCCAGCAGATGTACGCGATGGTCGGCAACCCGGACGACCCGAAGGACAGGGAGCGCCTGACCGCGACCTCGCCGGTATTCCACGTCGACCGCATCAAGACGCCGCTGCTCGTCGCCCAGGGCGCACGCGACCCGCGCGTCAACAAGGCCGAGAGCGACCAGATCGTCGAGGCGCTGAAGAAGCGCGGCGTCGAGGTCGAGTACCTCGTCAAGGACAACGAGGGCCACGGCTTCGCCAACGAGGAGAACAAGTTCGAGTTCTACGGGGCGATGGAGAGGTTCTTCGGCAAGCACCTGAAGTGACCTGAGCGACAGCGCCGCGTGCTGCCGCACGCGGCGCATGCCCTCCTGCGCGAGGGCAGCGGGCGGCCGCGGCCGGGAGGCCGGCGGCTATTTCCGGCCGCGCGGCTTGCGCGCGGCGCCCCTGGCGGGCCGGCTCCCCGCGCCGGCCCTCTGTTCCCGTTCCTGCCTCGGCCATTCGTGCCGTGGCCTCCAGATCCTCGAGCAACCTGTGCCCGCAGCGCGGCCTGCGGCGCGCCAACGGCGTTGTGCTTCGTTTTGTGTCTAGAATGCGAATCATTCGTATTCAAATGCAGAGACGGCGCTGAGTCGGCGTCGTTCGCGGTTTCATTGGTTCCTGCCCTGTCAGGCGTTCCTCGCCTGCAGCCCCATCGCGCTGCGGCTGAGCCGCCTGCCCCGAGCGCCAGCGCCTCGCCGGCGCGTTCGTGTGCGGCAGTCCTGCCATCGCCCTCCGCTGTCGTGTCCGCGCGGCCATGCCGCCGCGGGCCGTCGTGTCGGGGCGGTCCCGCTTGCATGACCGCTGTGCCGGCGGAACCGGCACGTTCCCGTAGACGACTTCAACAACTCGAGGAAATGAGATGAACAGACTCCAGAAGGCCCGTCAGCCGGCCCAGCGGGTGGTGGCGCGCGCGGTCTTCGCCGCGCTGTCGGCGATGACGATGACCGCTGCGGCCAGCGCCAAGGACGGGGCCCCGGCCGCGGTCGACACGGTCCGCCAGTACCGGATCGAACCCGGGCCGCTGGCCGCCGCGCTCGAGCAGTTCAAGGCGCTCAGCGGCATCGTGATCGAAGCGCCGGCAGCGCTGACCGAGGGCCGCCGCTCGCCCGGGCTGAGCGGCGAGTACGGTGCCGAGATGGCGCTGAGCCGTCTGCTGCAGGGCACGGGGCTGTCCGCAGGGCGCGCTGCCGATGGACGGTGGACGCTGCACGCGGGCGCCGCGCCGCGCCAGGCCGGCAGCCTGCCGACGATCACCGTCGTCGGCACCAGCCTGGAGACCGACGCCAGGATCTACCCGGGTTCGGTTGCGGTGATTGGCCGCGAGGCGCTCGAGCAGCACGGCACGGTCATCTCGGCGATGAGCGAACTGCCGGGCGTCACCACCGGCGGCGACAGCGGCCGCATGACGGGCGAACAGTTCAACATTCGCGGCTTCGGCTACCAGTCCGAGGACCGCGTCATCGTGCTGCAGGACGGGGTCCGGCGTTCGGTGTCGCTGTACTCGAACCACATCTCCAGCTTCCGTTCCGACAACGACCTGCTCAAGCAGGTCGAGGTGGTCAAGGGCGCATCGTCGGTCCAGAACGGCGGCGGCGCGATCGGCGGCGTCGTCGCGATGACGACCAAGGACGCCAAGGACTTCGTGCCGACCGGCCAGCACGCCGGCTTTGCCGTCAAGACACGCTACGAGTCGAACGACTACCGCGAGGGCTACGTGGCGGCGGCCTACGCGCCGGATGACAAGCCGTACGAGCTCCTGGCCTACGCCAAGAAGGGCCGGGCCGGCGACATGAAGATGTCGCGCCAGTTCAGCGTCGACGCCAACGGCAAGGGCATCGACACCGTCGACAACGACGAAGACCTTCGTGTGCTGTACCTGCAAGGGGCGATCCGGCCGGCCGCCGGTCACAGGCTCTCGCTGTCGCACTACGACTACAAGCTGGACAACGAGACCACCTGGCAGACGCTCTACCACACCAACTACTCGACGACGACGGGGCCGGTGATCGGCGAGCTGCAGCAGCGCGACACCGTCGCCAAGTACCGCTACATCGACCCGACGCGGGCCTGGCTGAACGTCACCGGCACCGTCTATCACTCGCGCTCCAGCTACGACCGCGGCTACACCTACGTCGACATCCGTAACGGCGCCACGAACGCCCTGGACTACGAGAACGCCGACAAGCGCTACGGCCTGCGCCTGAGCAACGAGGCCCACTTCGAGACCGGCTCGGTTCTGCACCGTCTTGTCGCCGGCGTGGACTACGAAAAGCGCAAGGAAGACGCGACCTACCTGCTCAACGGCGTCTACAGCGACTTCGGCTCGCTGCCCAACACCTACAAGGACTCCGGCGCCTACGGCCACCTGGAATCGACCTTCTGGGACGGCAGGCTGGTGACCCAGCTCAGTGGCCGCTACGACCGCTTCGACCGCCGTGTCGACGCCAACGAAGGCAGCTATGACGGCGATCACTTCTCGCCGCGCCTGGGTGCCAGCCTGCGTGTCGTGCCGGGCCTGCAGTTCCTGGCCAACTGGTCCGAGGCCTTCCGCGCGCCGACACCGCACGAGACCTCGTCCGAAGGTCCGCTGAACCCGCACTACTGGTACCTGCCCAATCCCAACCTGAAGCCCGAGACCATCCGCGAGTACGAGCTGGGCTTCTCGTACGAGAAGAAGGGCGTGTTCGCCGCGGCCGACAGCTTCGAGACCAAGCTGATGTATTTCGACGGCCACATCCAGGACATGATCGCGCTGGCGCTGGTGCGCCCGGACGAGACCTCCCCCGAGGGCTCGCCCTATGGCATGTACCGCAACGTCGACCGCGTGAAGCGCCATGGTGTTGAATGGCAGGCCAGCTACGAGCACGCGCTCGGGGGCATTTCGCTGGCCTATTCGACGCTGAGCCAGAAGAACGAGGCCAACGACCAGGACACGCCGCAGGCCTTTGCCGACAAGCTGAACATCGGTGCCTTCTTCAACGCCACCCCGGGCCTGCGTCTGGGCGGCAGCGTCACCCACTGGTTCAAGCCGTCGCCGAACCCCGCCTCCTTGGTCAGCGGCGGCAAGACCTACTGGTACGTGCGTGACGACTACACCGTGGCCAACGTCTACGCGCGCTGGCGCCCCAACGCCCAGGGCAGCGGCTTCTTCGGCCGCGACCTGAGCGTGCGGGTCGGTGTCAACAACGTGTTCGACGCCTCCTACCTGAATGCACGCGACGTCGAGACGACGACCCGCGTGGGCAAGGGCCGCAACGTCTTCGCGACGCTGGAAACGCGCTTCTGACCGAAGGCACGGGACGTCCGGTCGCCGCCGCGCCCGGACGACCCCTTTCCCGGGGGGCGACGCTCCCCGGGCTTTTTCCTGCCCGAGCGCCCGGATGCCGGGTGCGACGTCGGCGGCCAAGCCCCGGCGTTCGGGTCGGTTCCCGATGGCGCGGACAATCTCCCCGCGGCGCGGTCACGCGCCGCAGGTATGCTCGCCGGCACGGGCACCGGGTGGCATGTGAGAACGCAAGAAGAACTGACGGGAATGAGGACGCGCTGATGGCCACCTGGGGCATGGGCCTGCGCGCCAAGTCGATCCTCGCCCTCGTGGCGGCCTGCCTGCTGGCGCTGCTGCCGGCCGGGCTGCTGGGCTGGCAGCTCGTCGAGGGCGTGCGCGACCACTTCGGCGAGGCGTTCGCACGCAACTACACGCAGTTGAAGCGCGAGCAGATCCTGGGGCTGCTCAACCGGGAGCTGGCGCTGGCGCGCCGCCTGGCGAGCTCGCAGCTCACGCGCCAGTGGCTGCTCGACGAGACCGACCCGGCGAAGAAGACGCTGGCGCTGCGCGAGGCCGAGGCCTTCCGCCTGGACCTGCGCGACCACGCCTACTTCATCGCCAGCGGGCTCAGCGGCCATTTCTACTTCAACGACCCGAGCAAGCCCTTCAGCGCCGAGCCGCGCTACACGCTGGACCCGGCCAAGGAGGACGACTCCTGGTTCTACGCCACGCTGCGCCGGCCCGAGGACTACAACATCAACGTCAACGTCGACGTGCCGCTGCAGGTCACGATGGTCTGGTTCAACGTCGCGATCCGCGACCGCGCGCGCACGCTGGGCGTGGCCGGCGCGGCGCTGGACCTGCGGCAGTTCCTCGCCGAGTTCATCAACACCGCCGAGGCCGGCGTCACGCCGATCATCCTGTCGGGCAGCGGCGCCATCCAGGCGCACCGCGACACGCGGCTGATCTCGACCAACCAGGCCGGCAGCACCGCGCGCGCCGAGCAGACGCTGGCCGGCCAGCTACCCGAGGGCGAGCGTGCCGCGCTGGCCGCCGCGATGGACGCCGCCGTCGCGCGTCCGGGCCAGGTGTCCACGCTGTGGGCGACGCTGGACGGGCGCCGCCAGCTGCTCGCGCTGTCCTACGTGCCCGAGCTCAAGTGGCACGTCGTCACCGCGGTCGACCTGGACGCGGCGCGTGTCATCGACGGCGACTGGCTGAACACCGCCGCGGCGGTGGCCGCCGGCACGCTGGCGCTGCTGCTGGCGGCCTTCGTGCTGGCGGTCAACCGGCTCGTCATCCGGCCGCTGCGCCGGCTGCACAAGTCGGCCACCGCGATCTCGCACGGCAACTTCCAGGTCAGCGTGCCGGCCGACGGCCACGACGAGATCGCCGACCTCGGCCGCGCCTTCGCGACGATGGCCGAGAAGCTGCGCGCCTACACCGGCAACCTGGAGGCCGAGGTCCGCCAGCGCACCGAGGCGCTGGAGGCCGCCAACCGCGACATGCGCGCGGCGCACCAGAAGATCAGCGACTCGATCGACTACGCCAGCCTGATCCAGCGCGCCATCCTGCCGGCGCGCCAGCTCACGCAGCAGCTCGGCGAGCACCACTTCGTGCTCTGGCGCCCGCGCGACGTCGTCGGCGGCGACTTCTACGTCTTCCGCAGCGAGGGCCCGCGCTATCTGGTGGGCGTCGTCGACTGCGCCGGCCACGGCGTGCCCGGCGCGCTGATGACGATGCTGGCGCGTGCGGCGCTGGACCACGCGATGAACCAGACCGGCATCGCCTCGCCGGCCCGGGTGCTGCGCCACACCGACGCGGCGATGCGTGCGATGCTCCAGGACTGCCCGCTGCCGCGCGCCATTGCCACCAACATGGACGCCGGCCTGGTCTTCGTCGACCTGGAGAACCGCCGCATGGTCTATGCCGGAGCCAAGATCCCGCTGTACTGGAGCGATGGCGAGAGCGTCTCCAGCGTGCCGGGCGGGCGCCGCGCGATCGGCGACCGCCGCCAGGGCGAGTACGACGACGTCGAGGTGCCGCTGCTGCCCGGCACCACCTACACGCTGGTCACCGACGGCTACCTCGACCAGGCCGGCGGCGACCACGGCTTCGGCTTCGGCAATGCGCGTTTCGCGCAGCTGCTGCGCGAGGTCGCCGGCCGGCCGCTGCGCGAGCAGGCCGAGGCCCTGGAGCAGGCGCTGGCCGCCTACCAGGGCCCGCACGCCCAGCGCGACGACATCACCCTCCTGTCCTTCCGTTTCGATTGAGCCGCATCCCCATGGAATCCATCGACCTGTTCGGCCTCAGAGAGCACTTCAACCGCAGCCGCATCCTGCTGTGCTTCAACGGCCCGATCTCGCGCAGCCTGATCGAGGAGATCGGCAACGCGCTGAAGAACTACCTGCAGGCCGACCAGGCGCACCCGTCGTCGGCGATGGACGTGTTCGCGGTCTACATCGAGCTGACGCAGAACATCCGCCACTACGCCGCCAGCCGCCAGTACGACGAACTGGCGGGGGCGGCCACCGTCGTCGTCGCGCGCGACGAGAATGGCGGCTACGCCGTGCAGGCCGGCAACCTGGTCGAGCAGGCCGACGGCGAGGCGCTGCTCGAGCGCGTGACGGCGCTGGCGGCGATGGACAAGGCCCAGCTGAAGGCCGCGTACAAGGAACAGCTGCGCCGGCCGCGTGCGGCCGACGCGGTGTCCGGCGCCGGCCTCGGGCTGATCGACGTCGCGCGCAAGTCGGCGGCGCCGCTGGCGGCGTCGCTGTCGCCGGCCGGCGACGGCAAGGCATTCTTCAGCCTGCGGGCGGTGATCTGAAGCAGACGAGACGACGATGAAAGAGCTGCACATCCAGGGGGGCAACTCGACCCCCGAAATCCAGGGCGACTGGGAGCGGGGCGTCCTGGCGATGCGCGGGGACTCCTATCCCGAGAACTCCTTCGAGTTCTTCGGCGAGGTGATCCAGTGGCTCGAGGACTATCTCGGCCAGGACGGCCGGCCGCTGCAACTGGAGCTGCGCCTGGTCTACATGAACACCAGCTCGGTCAAGGCGATGATGGACATCTTCGACCTGTGCGAGGACGCCTTCGGCAAGGGCCGCGAGGTGCGCGTGAGCTGGTACTACGACCCGCGCAACGACCGCGTCTTCGACCTCGCCGAGGAGTTCCGGGAGGACTGCAGCTTCCCCTTCGAGATCCTGGCCGATGGCGGCGCCTAAGTCCCTGCCGGACGACGTCGTCCTGGTCTCGCGCATCGAGGCCCTGCTGGCCGACCCGGCGCTCGAGCACGACCCGCTGCGCGAGCCGCTGGCGCAGCTGCTGGGCCATTTCCAGACCCAGCGCGAACGGCTGGAGCGCCTGGTGCGCATCTCCGACAGCTACCACCACGTCGCGCGCGAGCAGCGCCTGAGCCTGGTCGAGCAGTACGACAAGCAGGTGCGCCGGCTGGAGAAGCTGGTGCGCATCTCCGACCGCTACCAGAACAGCCTGCGCGACCTGAGCCTGGCGCTGCGCGACGCCGCGATGCGCGACCCGCTGACCGGCCTGGGCAACCGGCGCTTCCTGATGGAGCGGCTGCGCGAGGAAGGCGAGCGCACCCAGCGCCTGGGCCGCGGCTTCGCCGTGGCCATCATGGATGTCGACCACTTCAAGGCGGTCAACGATGCGCACGGCCACGAGACCGGCGACAGCGTGCTGCAGGTCATCGCCCAGGCGGTGGAGTCGGGCGTGCGCCGCTACGACCACTGCGGACGCTGGGGCGGCGAGGAGTTCCTGATGCTGCTGCCCGAGACGCCGCTGGAGGCGGCGCGCGCCATCGTCGAGCGCATCCGCCAGGCGATCGCCGACATCGACCACGTCGGCGAGGTGCGCGTCTCGCTGACGGCCAGCTTCGGGCTGGCCGAGCACCGTGACGGCGAGGACTTCTCGGCCACCATCAACCGTGCCGACCAGGCGCTCTACGCGGCCAAGGCCGCCGGGCGCAACCGCGTCGAAAGCGCCTGATCCAGCGCCGGGCGGCGCCGGCTGCGCCGCAGACGCTGCGGTACAGTGAGGTTCAGTTCGCAGGCTGCGTCGTGGCCGGCCGCTGCGGCCCACCGAGGCATTCCCTCCATGTCGGTTTCCTTTTCCACGATCAGACCCGGCTTGAGGCTGGCCGACCAGGTCGCCAGCGCGCTCGAGGCCGAGATCCGCTCCGGCGGCCTGGCCGCGGGCCAGAAGCTGCCGACCGAGCAGGCGCTGGTGCAGCAGTTCGGCGTCAGCCGCACCGTCGTGCGCGAGGCCGTGCAGCGGCTGAAGTCGCGTGGCCTCGTCGATTCGCGCCAGGGCAGCGGTGTCTACGTGCTGGCCGCCGGCTGCGAGCCGCTGAGCTTCGACCCGACCGAAGCGGCGTCGCGCGAGGCGGTGCTGCAGATCATCGAGCTGCGCCGCGCGCTCGAGGCCGAGGTCGCCGAACTCGCCGCGCAGCGGCGCACGCCGGCGCAGGCTCGGGCGATCCGCGTGGCGCTGCAGGCCATCGCCGACGCGGTGGCGAGCGGCGGCGACGGCGCCGTCGAGGACGTGCGTTTCCACCGCGCGATCGGCGAGGCCGCCGGCAACCCGTTCCTGATCCGCACGCTGGACTACCTTGCCCAGTTCCTGCAAGGCGTGACGCGCGTGACACGTGCCAACGAAGCCCGCCACCGCGAGTTCGCCGAGCAGGTCAAGCAGGAGCACGAGGCGGTCGTGCAGGCCATCGAAGCCGGCGACGCGCCGGCGGCACGCCACGCCGCCGCGCAGCACATGAACAACGCGATGCTGCGACTGCAGCACGCCGATGCCAGCTTCTGGCGGCAGGACGGCGCGCGCCTGGCAGCGGCGCTGGTGCCGACGACGATGCCGGCCTGAGCCGCGCGCCGCGGCGCCGGTGGCCGCCTCGAACGCCGTCCGGCGCGCTGTACCTGCGTGGTTCCCGACGGCCCCGCAGGAGGGCGCCGAGCCCTGGTGGCGCCGGCCGAAGACGGCTTTTTGCACCCGATGAGGGCGGAAGCCGCCGCGGCGGCTTCAAGCCTGTGCTTCCGGGTTAACCCCAGGTTGAAACTTGTCTGAAATTTGTAGGATGACCATATGAACTGATTGGTTCATGGCGCCGGCCCAGACGTCGCAGACGCGGTCGCACCTTCCCCACACTCCAAGCGCCCGAGGAGACACACCGCATGTCCACCCCCCTCCCTGCTCGGCATCGGCGCGGCCGGCATCGCCCTGCTGCTGCTGATGATCATCCGCTGGCAGGTCCACGCATTCGTCGCGATGATGCTGGTCAGCCTGCTCGTCGCCCTGGCCGTCGGCATGCCGATCGGCGACATCATCAGCACGCTGATCGCCGGCATGGGCGGCACACTGGGCAGCGTCGCGATCCTCGTCGCGCTGGGCGCGATGCTCGGCCGCATGATCGAGGTCTCCGGCGGCGCCGCGAACCTCGCCGGCCGCTTCACGCAGATCCTCGGCCCGAAGCGCGTGCCGGCGGCGCTGACCGCGGCGGCGCTGGTGCTGGCCATTCCCGTCTTCTTCGACGTCGGTTTCATCATCCTGGTGCCCATCGTCTACGGCTTCTGCAAGGCCGCGAAGGTGGACCCGGTGAAGTTCGGCCTGCCGGTGGCCGGCATCATGCTGGCGGTGCACGTCGTCGTGCCGCCGCATCCGGGCATCGTCGGCGGCTCCGCGGTGCTGAGTGCCGACGTCGGCTGGGTCACGATCTTCGGTCTGCTGATCTGCCTGCCGCTGGGCGTGCTGGCGCAGGTCGTCGCCAAGTGGCTCAACCGCCGCCGCTACGAGATGCTGCCGACCACCGCCGAACAGTTCGCCAGGTTCGGCGCCGAAGCCGAACCCGGCACCGCCAAGCTGCATGCCCCGGGCGTCGGTGTCGTGCTGACGCTGATCCTGGTGCCGCTGGCGCTGATCATGATCGGCACCACCGGCGCGACGCTGCTGCCCAAGGGCGACCCGGTGCGCAACGTGCTGGCCTTCATCGGCGCGCCGATCTTCGCGCTGATGGTCGCCATCGGCCTGTCGTTCTGGCTGGTCGCGCGCCGCCTCGGCTGGAGCATGGCGCGCACCAACGAGGTCATGGAGTCCGCGCTGCCGCCGGCGGCGACCGTGATCCTGGTCACCGGCGCCGGCGGCGTGTTCGCCAAGGTGCTGACGGCCAGCGGCATCGGCGCCGCGCTGTCGACCAGCATCGCCGCGGCGCACCTGCCGCTGATCCTCGCCGGCTTCGTCATCTCGCTGGTGCTGCGCGCCGCGCAGGGCTCGGCGACGGTGGCCATCCTCACCACCTGCGGCCTGCTGGCCGAGGCCATCACCGGCGGCGGCTACAGCCCGCTGCAGGTGGCGCTGCTGACGGTGGCCATCGGCTTCGGCGGCCTGGGCCTGTCGCACGTCAACGACTCCGGCTTCTGGATCGTCACGCGCTACCTGGGCCTCTCGGTCGCCGACGGCCTGCGCAGCTGGACGGTGCTGACCACCGTGCTCGGCGTCGCCGGCTTCCTGCTCACCTGCGGCCTGTGGGCGGTGCTGGCCTGAGCCGGCACGCCATCCGCCGCGTTTCGTCCTCACGGACTTCCTGAACGGATCTGACTGCCATGACGACTCGCAATGTCGGCGTGATCGGCCTCGGCGCCATGGGCGTGGGCATCGCCCGGACGCTACGCCGCAACGGTTTCAACGTGCACGTCTGCGACGTGCGTCCCGGCGTCGCCGACGCCTTCGCCCGTGAAGGCGGCGTCGCCGGCGCCAACCCGGCGGCGCTGGCCGCGGCCTGCGACACGCTGGTGTCGGTGGTCGTCAACGCCGCGCAGACCGAGGCCGTGCTGTTCGGCGAAGGCGGCGCCGCCGCGGCGATGCGCCCGGGCTCGACCTTCATCATGTGCTCGACGGTCGACCCCAACTGGTCGATCGCGCTCGAGGCCAAGCTCGAGGCCGCCGGCATCCACTACATCGACGCGCCGATCTCCGGCGGTGCCGCCAAGGCCGCCGCCGGCCAGATGACGATGATGACCTCGGCCAAGCCCGCGGCCTACGCCGCCGCCGGCGCCGTGCTCGACGGCATGGCCGGCAAGGTCTACCGCCTGGGCGACAAGGCCGGCGCCGGCTCCAAGGTGAAGATCATCAACCAGTTGCTGGCCGGCGTGCACATCGCCGCCGCCGCCGAGGCGATGGCGCTGGGCCTGCGCGAAGGCGTCGACGCCGCCGCGATCTACGAGGTCATCACGCACAGCGCCGGCAACAGCTGGATGTTCGAGAACCGCATGGCGCACGTGCTGGCCGGCGACTTCACGCCGCTGTCGGCGGTCGACATCTTCGTCAAGGACCTGGGCCTGGTGCTCGACACGGCGCGTGCGAGCAAGTTCCCGCTGCCGCTGGCGGCCACCGCGCACCAGATGTTCATGCAGGCCTCGACCGCCGGCTTCGCCAACGAAGACGACAGCGCGGTGATCAAGATCTTCCCGGGCATCACGCTGCCGGCGAAGAAGGAGGCGCCGTGAGCACCCGCCTCAAGCTCGGCTGCATCGCCGACGACTCGACCGGCGCCACCGACCTGGCGAACAACCTCGTGCGCGCCGGCATGCGCGTCGTGCAGACGATCGGCGTGCCGCCCGGGCCGCTGGACGCCGACGTCGACGCCGTCGTCGTGGCGCTGAAGTCGCGCACCATCGCGCCCGAGGACGCGGTGGCGCAGTCGGTCGCCGCGCTCACCTGGCTGCAGGCGCAGGGCGCGACGCAGTTCTATTTCAAGTACTGCTCGACCTTCGACAGCACGGCGCGCGGCAACATCGGCCCGGTCACCGAGGCGCTGATGGACGCGCTGGACGTGCCGTTCACGATCGCCACGCCGGCCTTCCCGGAGAACCAGCGCACGGTCTTCAAGGGCCACCTCTTCGTCGGCGACCTGCTGCTCAGCGACAGCGGCATGAAGGACCACCCGCTGACGCCGATGACCGACGCCAACCTCGTGCGTGTGCTGCAGGCGCAGTGCAAGCGCAAGGTCGGGCTGATCGACTACCAGGTGGTGGGGCAGGGCGCCGACGCGGTGCGGGCGCGCATCGCCGAGCTGAAGGCCCAGGGCGTGGCGATCGCCATCGTCGACGCCGTCTCCAACGCCGACCTGCTGCGTTTGGCGCCGGCGCTGGCCGAGCTGCCGCTGCTGACCGCGGGCTCCGGCGTCGCGATCGGTCTGCCGGGCAACCACGGCCTGGCGCCGTCGTCGCAGGCGGCCGAGCTGCCGCCGGCCGAAGGGCTGCAGGCCGTGGTCTCGGGCAGCTGCTCGCTGGCGACCAACCGCCAGGTGCTGGACTTCATCCGTTCGGGCCGGCCGGCGCTGGCGATCGACCCGCTGCGCATCGCCGCCGGCGAGGACGTCGCCACCAAGGCCCTGGCCTGGGCCGGCGAACACCTCGCCAGCGGCCCGGTGCTGGTCTATTCGACCGCCGAACCAGGCGCGGTGCGCGCCATCCAGGCCAGGCTCGGCGTCGAGCAGGCCGGCGGCCTGGTCGAGCAGACGATCGCGCGCATCGCACGGGGCCTGGTCGAGGCCGGCGTGCGCCAGCTCGTCGTCGCCGGCGGCGAGACCTCGGGCGCCTGCGTGCAGGCGCTGGGCATCGCCCAGCTGCGCATCGGCGGCCAGATCGACCCCGGCGTGCCCTGGTGCCACGCGCTCAGCCCGGCGGCGCCCGGCGGCCTGCACCTGGCGCTGAAGTCGGGCAACTTCGGCACCGACGACTTCTTCACCAAGGCCTTCGCGCGATTGCAAGGCTGAGCACGATGGCCACGCCCTTCCTCGACGAAGACCTCGCACGCGCCGAGATCTGCCGCGTCGGCCGCAGCCTGTTCGAGCGCGGCTACGCGCACGCCACGGCCGGCAACATCAGCGTGCGCCTGGCCGACGGCTACCTGATCACGCCGACCGACGCCTGCCTGGGCACGCTGGAGCCGGCGCGGCTGGCGCGGCTGGACGCCGAGGGCCGGCAGACCGGCGGCGACCGCGGCAGCAAGACCATCGTGCTGCACCGGCGCATCTACGTCGCCAGCGAGGCGACGGCGCAGCCGGCGCGCTGCATCATCCACACCCACGGCACGCACCTCGTCGCGCGCTCGCTGCAGGCCGAGGGGGAAGCCGAGCTGCTGCCGCCGATCACGCCGTACTTCGTCATGAAGGTGGGCCATGTGCCGCACATCGACTACCAGCGCCCCGGCGCACCCGAGGCCGCCGACGCGGTGGCCGAGGCGATCACGCGCTACGCCGCCGCCGGCCGGCCGATCCGCGCCGTGATGCTGGCCCGGCTGGGCCCCAACGTCTGGCACGACAGCCCGGCCGCGGCGATGGCGGTGCTCGAGGAACTCGAGGAGACCGCGCGCCTGGCGCTGCTGGTGCCCGAGGCCCTGGCCCGCCCGCTGGACGAGGCCCGCATCCAGACCCTGCGCGACAGCTTCGGCGCCTCCTGGTGAGGCGTCTTCCCTCCTGAACCCCACGAGCCCACCATGCCCCGTTTCGCCGCCAACCTGTCGATGCTCTACAACGAGCACGACTTCCTCGACCGCTTCGCCGCCGCCGCCCGCGACGGCTTCAAGGGTGTCGAGTACCTCTTCCCCTACGCGTACACGACCGAACAGCTCGCCGCTCAGCTGAAGGCCCACGGCCTGCAGCAGGTGCTGTTCAACGCGCCTCCGGGCGACTGGGACGCCGGCGAGCGCGGCATCGCCTGCCTGCCCGGGCGCGAAGCCGAGTTCCGCGACGGTATCGCCCAGGCGCTGGCCTACGCGGTGGCGCTCGGCTGCCCGCGCATCCACGTGATGGCCGGCCTGGTGCCGGCCGGCCAGACTCGCGAGGCGCTGCGGGCGACCTACGTCGCCAACGTCGCCTACGCCGCCGCCGAGGCGGCCAAGCTGGGCATCAACGTGCTGATCGAGCCGATCAACGAACGCGACATGCCGGGCTTCTTCCTGAACCGCCAGGACCAGGCCCACGCCATCGTCGCCGAGGTCGGCGCGGCCAACCTGAAGGTGCAGATGGACCTGTACCACTGCCAGATCGTCGAAGGCGACCTGGCGGCCAAGATCCGCCAGTGGCTGCCCACCGGCCAGGTCGGCCACTTCCAGATCGCCGGCGTGCCGACGCGCCACGAGCCGGACGTCGGCGAGATCCACCATCCCTACCTGTTCGCGCTGATCGACGAACTCGGCTGGGACGGCTGGATCGGCTGCGAGTACCGCCCGCGCCGCGGCGCGGTGCCGGGCGGCACCTCGGACGGCCTGGGCTGGATGAAGCCTTACCTGGCCTGAAGATGGCCACGGGCGCCGGCCGCGCCGGCGCCCGCGGGCCTCACTTCATGCAGTTGGCGTAGAAGGCCGGCGTCGCCGGCCAGTCGCTGAAGATGCCGCGGATGCCGACCTCACGCGCCAGCACGTCGAGCACGACCATCATGTCGCCTTCGCGTTTGATGGCGCTGTCGAAGCTCTGGTAGTAGAAGCCGTTGCCGCCGTCGGCCAGGATCCCCGAGCGCTCCAGCGTCCAGGTGATGATGTCCAGCCCGGCGGCCTTGGCGTCCCGGGCGTACTGCGAGGGCACGATGTTGCCGGCGGCGTCGGTGGTGAGCAGCGCGAAGGTCGGCGGCGCGACGATGTTGATGCCCTGGGCCTTGTAGCCGGCCAGTTCGGCCGCGCTCGGCAGGTCGGCCACGGTCTCGGCGTCGTCCAGGTAGACCGCCTGGCGGCCGTAGGCGGTGTTCTTCACCCAGTACTGCACGTCGGGCAGGTAGAAGGACTGCGGGAACACGCGCGCCGGCGGCACCTTGGCGGCCTTGTACTCGTCGACCAGCTTCTGCGCGTAGGCTTCCTGCGTGAAGCCGTCGAAGGGCATCGCCACCGCCGGGTATTTCAGCTCCGGCGTCATCTTCACGCCGAGCTGCTTGAAGAGCTCGATGCTCTCGGCGTGCGTCATCAGCGTGCCGCTGGTCGGCCCGGAGTACAGGTCGGTGCGCCAGCCGGCGGTGCCGGCCATGTATTCGGCGACGTTGCGCGCCTTCGGGTTGTAGCCGTCCATCTTGCCGCGCAGCGTCTTGAACTCGGCGAGCGTCAGCTCGCTGGTGCGGCAGCTCGCGCTGGCCGGCGTCAGCAGGTTGCCGGCGCCGTCGAAGGTCGCCGGCGTGAACGGCTTGACGCACTTGGCGGCCAGCGGCGTGGCCAGGATGTTGGTCGTCGTGTGCAGGTCGTCCTGGGCGTGGCGGCAGACGAGCTGCTTGTCCCGGGTGAACACGACGTCGCACTCGACGATGCCGGCGCCGCTGCGCGCGGCGGCGATGTAGCTCTCGCGCGTGTGCTCGGGGAACTGCAGCGCGGCGCCGCGGTGGCCGATCGCGAAGTCGTGGCGCGTGTAGGCCTTGCGGCTGGCGGCGCAGGCCTGCAGCGCGGTCTTCAGCGCGCCGTCGGCCATGTCGTCGACGAGGAAGAAGGGCCGCGGCCCCAGTTGCACCGTCGGCGGGACGACGGTGGACGGTGCGGCCTGGGCGGCCAGCGTGGTGAGGGCCAGCGTGGCGGCGGCCAGCGCGCGGATCGGCGTTTGCATCGGACTCTCTCCTGGGGTGGTCGTTGTCGCCGGCTCCAGGGCCGGCCGGCGCGACGCTAGGGGCCGTGCATGGCGGCGCCGTGACCGGCACAAGTCGTTACCGGCCGCGCAGGAAGAGGGCGTCCAGCTCCTTCATCGTCAGCTGGCGCCAGGTCGGCCGGCCGTGGTTGCAGGTGTCGGCGCGTTCGGTGGCCTCCATCTGGCGCAGCAGCGCGTCCATCTCGGGCAGCGTCAGCCGGCGGTTGGCGCGCACCGCGCCGTGGCAGGCCATCGTCGCCAGCAGCTCGTCGCGCGAACGTTCGACGGCGCGGCTGGCGCCGGTCTGCTCGAACTCGGCGAGCACCGAGCGCGCGAGTTCGGCGACGTCGGCGTCCGGCAGCGCCGCCGGGCGGCTGCGCACCACCAGCGTCGAGGCCGACAGCGGCGCGACGTCCAGGCCCAGCGCCAGCAGTGAATCGCGTTCGGCCTCGGCGGTGGCGACCTCGGCGGCCGTGGCGGCGAAGCTCACCGGCAGCAGCAGCGGCTGCGCCGGCAGCGCCGCCGCCGACGACGCGGCCTGCTTCAGGCGTTCGTAGACGATGCGTTCGTGCGCGGCGTGCATGTCGACGACGACCAGCCCGTGGGCGTTGCGCGCCAGCACGTAGACGCCGCCGACCTGGCCGATCGCCTCGCCCAGCGGGTGCGCGGCCGGGGCTGCCTCGGGCAGCGAGGGCGCCGGGGCCGGGCGTTCGGTCGTCACGGTCTCGGCCGCGG
>NZ_AEWG01000122.1 GCF_000190375.1 Rubrivivax benzoatilyticus JA2 = ATCC BAA-35 | reverse complement strand
CTGGCGCTGGCTGCTCGCGCGCGTGCCGGGGCTGGAAGTCGACACGATGCAGGGCCGGCCGGTGGCCGGCGGCTTCGCCGTGCGCGAGCTGCGCTGGGCAGGGTGCCGACGGCGCCCGGCTGCGCGTCGAGAACCTCGCCTGGCGTGATCTGTCGTGGCGCTGGCGGCCGCACGCCGGCGCCTGGGCGGGCATCGTGCTCGACACGCCGAGCGCGTCGCGCGTCGAATGGACCGCCGGCACGGCCGCGCCCGAGCCGGCACCGGCGCGGCGCCGCGCGCCCGAGGACCTGCGCCTGCCGCTGGCGCTGGAGATCCGCTCGCTGGCCGTCGGCGCGCTCGAGATCGGCGGCGCGCCACCGCTGTCCGACCTGCGCGCCGACCTCGCGCTCGGCGCCGAAGGCGGCGCGCTGCACCGCCTGGGACGGCTCGAACTCGCCTGGCCCGGTGGCCGCGCACGCGCCAGCGCCAGCGTCGGCACCGACGGCGAACGCCGCGTGCAGGCCCGCGTCGACGCCGCCGCCGCGCCCGGCGCCGCCCTGCCCTGGACCGCGGCGCTGGACGCCAGCGGCAGCATCGCCCGGCTGCAGCTGGCGGCCATGCTGGCCGGCGACGGCGGCGCGCGGCTGGACGCGAAGGCCGCCGTCGCGCCGTTCGCGCCGTGGCCGCTGGAGTCGCTGCAGGCCTCGACGCGTGCGCTCGACCTCGCCCAGCTCGCGCCGGCGCTGCCGTCGACGCGCCTGGACGGGCGCATCGTCGTCGACAGCCAGGGCCGCGACGTGCCGGTCAACGCCGACCTCGAGCTGCGCAACAGCCGCCCCGGCGCCTGGGACGCCGGGCGGCTGCCGCTGGCCTCGCTCGTGGCCAGGATCACCGGCCGGCTGGACGGCCCCCACCGCATCGAGCTGCAGGCCTTCGACGCCCGCCTGGCCGGCGAGCGGCCCGCGGGCCGGCTGCAGGGCCGCGGCCACTGGCAGGGCGACACGCTGGATCTGGCGCTGGCGCTGGAGGCACTGCGGCCGGGCGAGCTGGACCGGCGGCTGCCGGCGATGACGCTGGGCGGCCCGCTGACGCTGCGCCTGAGCGGCCTGCCCGGCGCCGCCACGCCGCCGGCGGCGCTGGACGCCGTCGCCAAGGCCGAGCTCTCCGGCCGCCTGGACACGCCGCGCGGCCGGCCGGTGACGCGTGGCGCTGGACGCCTCGTGGCACCAGCCGCAGGACGGCACGCTGCAGGCCGGGCTCCAGCGGCTGCTCGTCGCCGCCGGCGACGCCCGGCTCGAAGCCAGCGCCAGCGTGGCGCGCGACGCCGCGGCCGTCTGGCACCTGCGCAGCCGCGGCGAGCTGTCGCGCCTGGACCCGTCGGCCTGGTGGCGCGGCGCCGACGGTTCGCCGTGGCGGCGCGGCCCGCACGCGCTGAACGGGCGCTGGAACACCGACCT
>NZ_AEWG01000123.1 GCF_000190375.1 Rubrivivax benzoatilyticus JA2 = ATCC BAA-35 | reverse complement strand
CCCGCGCCGCGCGCCGCGCCGGCGCAAGACCGTCGAGCCCGCGGCCGAGCCTGCCGGCGAACCCGCTGCCGCGGCGGCTCCAGTCTCCGCGCCCGAGCCGGCGCCGAAGCCGGCGCCCCGGCCTCCGCGGGCGGCGCCCGCGCCGGCTGCGGCCTACCCCGACGAGATCCGCCAGATCCTCGCCGCGCTGCCCGAACTGCTGCGCGGCGACGCGGTGGAACTGCGCCTGGCCGCCGAACGCCTGCGCGACGCCGAGCTGCTGGGCCCGCGCGCGTCGTCGACACGCTTCTTCGCGCCGCATGCCGAGCGCTTCGAGCTGCTGCCGGCCGGCCAGCCGAACAAGGTGCGGCTGCGCCCGATCGAAGGCTGATCCCCCGGCCAAGCCCCCGGTCCTCCGGGGGCAAGTCTTGAATCGCAGGGCCGCGCCCTAACATGCGCGGCTGTTTGGACTATTCCCGCCAACGCGGAAAAGGCGCTACGACGATGAAACGAGTGATGCTGTTCGTTCTGACCAACCTGGCGGTGATGCTGGTGCTGGGCATCACGGCCAGCGTGCTGGGCGTCAACCGCTTCATGACGGCCAACGGCCTGAACCTGGGCTCGCTGCTCGCGTTCGCGGCCATCTTCGGTTTCGGCGGCGCGATCATCTCGCTGCTGATGAGCAAGCCGATGGCCAAGATGAGCACCGGCGCCCAGGTCATCAACAACTCCCAGGACCCGACGCACCGCTGGATCGTCGGCACCGTCGAGCGTTTCGCCCAGAAGGCCGGCATCGGCATGCCCGAGGTCGCGATCTACCCGGGCGAGCCCAACGCCTTCGCCACCGGCGCGTTCAAGAACTCGGCGCTGGTCGCGGTGTCGACCGGGCTGCTGCAGAGCATGACGCGCGAGGAGGCCGAGGCCGTCATCGGCCACGAGGTCGCGCACATCGCCAACGGCGACATGGTCACGATGACGCTGATCCAGGGCGTGATGAACACCTTCGTCGTGTTCCTGTCGCGTGTCGTCGGCTACTTCGTCGACCGCGTGATCCTGAAGAACGACCGCGAAGGCCCGGGCATCGGCTACTACGCGACGACCATCGTGCTCGACATCGCGCTGGGTGTGCTGGCGGCGATCATCGTGGCCTGGTTCTCGCGCGCCCGCGAGTTCCGCGCCGACGCCGGCGCCGCCCAGCTGATGGGCCGCAAGCAGCCGATGATCAACGCGCTGGCGCGTCTGGGCGGCCTCGAGCCGGGCCAGCTGCCGCAGCAGGTGCAGGCGATGGGCATCAACGGCAAGCCGGGCGGCTTCATGGCGCTGTTCTCCAGCCACCCGCCGATCGAGGAGCGCATCCGCGCGCTGCAGCAGGCCCAGTAAGCCGCCTTGCCCGGGCGCCGCGCGCCGCCGCATACTGCCGCCATGAAGATGCGCTGGTGGGTGCTGGGCTGGATCGCGGCGGTGGCCGCCGGCGTCGGCCTCGCGCACTGGTGGGCCCCCAAGGTCGTGCTGGTGCCGGCCTCGGCGCAGCCCGAGGACATGGTGCCGCTGCCGGTGCCGCCGATCCAGGCGGCCGCCGCGCCGGCCCTCGAGGCCTAGAAACAAGAAAGCCCCCGCACGCGGGGGCTTCGTCATTCAGCGGGGCAGGGCGCTCAGGCGGGCAGGAAACCGTCGATCGACAGGTAGCGCTCGCCGGTGTCGTAGTTGAAGCCGAGCACGCGGGCGCCGGCCGGCAGCTCGGGCAGCTTCTGCGCGATCGCCGCCAGCGTCGCGCCGCTGGAAATGCCGACCAGCAGGCCTTCCTCGCGCGCGCTGCGGCGCGCCATCTCGCGTGCCGCCTCGGCCTCGACCTGGATCACGCCGTCGAGCCGTTCGGTCCTCAGGTTCTTCGGCACGAAGCCGGCGCCGATGCCCTGGATCGGGTGCGGCGAGGGCTGGCCGCCGCTGATCACCGGGCTGGCGCTCGGCTCGACGGCGAAGACCTTCAGCTTCGGCCAGCGCGCCTTCAGCACCTGGGCGCAGCCGCTCAGGTGGCCGCCGGTGCCGACGCCGGTGATCAGCGCGTCCAGACCTTCGGGGAAGTCGCGTGCGATCTCCTCGGCCGTGGTGCGCACGTGCACGTCGATGTTGGCCGGGTTCTCGAACTGCTGCGGCATCCAGGCGCCGGGGATCTCGGCGACGAGCTCCTGGGCGCGCGCGATCGAGCCCTTCATGCCCTTCTCGCGCGGCGTCAGCTCGAAGCTGGCGCCGTAGGCCAGCATCAGGCGGCGGCGCTCGACGCTCATGCTGTCGGGCATCACCAGGATCAGCTTGTAGCCCTTGACCGCGGCGACCATCGCCAGGCCGATGCCGGTGTTGCCCGAGGTCGGCTCGACGATCGTGCCGCCGGCCTTCAGCGCACCCGAGCGCTCGGCGTCCTCGACCATCGCCAGCGCGATGCGGTCCTTGACCGAGCCGCCGGGGTTGGCGCGCTCGCACTTGACCCACACCTCGTGCGTGCCGCCGAACAGGCGGTTGATGCGGACGTGCGGCGTGTTGCCGATGGTGGCCAGGACGTTGTCGGCTCTCATTCTTGCTCTCCGGGGATAATGGCACGGTGAAGCGGACCAGACCGCCGCCGGTGCATCAGCGGAAACGCCGCACGGGAGGAAGGTCCGGACTGCACAAGGCAGCGTAGCAGCTAACGGCTGTCCACCGCGAGGTGAGGATTAGAGCAACAGAGACGAGTCCGGGCGGATGCAAGTCCGCCCGGGGTGAAACGGGCAATCTCTACGCGCAGCAACACCGAATAGGCCGGCGATGATGTCGCCTGCGGAGCCGGCGGGTAGGTGGCACCGAGCCGTGGAGCGATCCACGGCCAAGAGGAATGGCGGTCACGCCGCGCCTTGAAAGAGGCGCGGTGCACAGAATCCGGCCTATCGGTTCGCTTCACACTTTTTCCTTTCGCCCGGCGCGACGTCGCCGGGTGCCGTGCTTGCCCCTGGACGGGCAGGCTCACGACGCCGTCGATAGACTCGCCGGCTTTTCGCCGCCCCGATGAATCCCGACGCGCCCCGACTCTGGCGCGGCCCGCGCTGGGCGCTGGCCGTGCTGCTGGCCTGCCTGGGCATGCTGGGGCCGTTCTCGATCGACACCTACCTGCCGGCCTTCGCCGGCATCGCGCGCTCGCTCGACGCGACGCCGGTGCAGATGCAGCAGACGCTGTCGGCCTACCTCGCCGGCTTCGCGCTGATGAACCTGTTCCACGGCGCGCTGGCTGACAGCTTCGGCCGCCGGCCGGTGGTGCTGGCCGGCCTGGGCCTGTTCACGCTGGCCTCGCTGGGCTGCGCGCTGTCGCCGTCGATCGGCTGGCTGGTGTTCTTCCGCGCGATCCAGGGCATGTCGGCCGGCGCCGGCGTCGTCGTCTCGCGCGCCATCATCCGCGACATGTTCCCGCCGGCCGACGCGCAGCGCGTGATGTCGCAGGTGACGATCTACTTCGGCGTCGCACCGGCCATCGCGCCGATGATCGGCGGCTTCCTGTTCGTGCACGCCGACTGGCATTCGATCTTCTGGCTGCTGGTGCTGATCGGCGCGGCGCTGTGGGCGGCCAACTGGCGCTGGCTGCCCGAGACGCTGCATGCCGACGCGCGCCAGTCCTTCCACCCGGTGCCGCTGCTGCGCGGCTACTGGGACATGGTGCGCAGCGCGCGTTTCATGGCGCTGGTCTTCGCCAGCGGCGTGCCGTTCAACGGCATGTTCCTGTACGTGCTGTCGGCGCCGGTGTTCGTCGGCGAGCACCTGGGGCTGGCGCCACAGCAGTTCTTCTGGTTCTTCCTGTTCACGATCGGCGGGATCATGGGCGGCGCCTGGGCCTCCGGGCGCGCCGCCGGCAAGCTCGGGCCGCATCGCCAGATCCGCTACGGTTTCACGATCATGGCCGTGGTGTCGGTGCTCAACGTCGGCCTGAACCTGGTGTTCAAGGCCGAGGCCTGGTGGGCGATGCCGCTGATCGGCGTCTTCTCGTTCGGCTGGGCGCTGATGGTGCCGGTGGTCACGCTGATGGTGCTGGACCTGGTGCCCGAGCGCCGCGGCATGGCGTCTTCGGTGCAGTCCTGCGTCGGCAGCGCCGCCAACGCGCTGGTCGCCGGCGTCGTGGCGCCGCTGGTGATGCACTCGACGGCGACGCTGGCGCTGGCCTCGTTCGCGCTGATGGCGGTGGGCATCGTCGCCTGGTTCTGGGTCCGGCCGCGCCTGGGGTGATTCAAGCGCGGCCCCGCGGCGGCCGATATCCGGGGCGGAGACCCCGCATGAACCGTTCCCGCCCCGCTGCCGTCCGCCCTGCCGCAAACCCTGCCTGGTACGCCTGGGCGGTGCTGCCCGTGGCCGCGGCGCTGCTGTTCGCGCCGCCGTCGCGGGCGTCCGAGCGGGGCGCGCCGCCCGCCAAGGCGGCGGCCAGCGCGGCCCCCGAGGCCGAGCCGCTGGACCCGCTGGATCGCGTGCGCGAGCGCCTGGCCGAGAAGCTCGGCGCGATGAAGGCGCCCGACACCCCGGGCAACGTGCTGCGCATCTCGTCGCGGGTGCCGGGCGACGCGCCGGCGGCGCGCAAGCCCGCGCCGCGCCCGCGCCCCGAGCCGGTGCCGGCCCCCGAGATCCACTGGAACTACACCGGCGAGGGCGGCCCGGCGCGCTGGGGCGCGCTGCGGCCCGAGTTCGGCCTGTGCGCGCGGGGCCAGCGCCAGAGCCCGATCGACATCCGCGGCGGCATCGCCGTCGACCTCGAGGAGATCGTCTTCGACTACCGGCCGGCCGGCTTCGCGGTGCTGGACAACGGCCACACGGTGCAGGTCAACGTCGGCCCGGGCAACGTCATCGCCGTCGGCGGGCGTCGCTACGAGCTGCAACAGTTCCACTTCCACCGCCCGTCGGAGGAGCGCATCGACGGCCGCCAGAGCGAGATGGTCGCGCACCTGGTGCACCGGGACCCGGAAGGCCGGCTGGCCGTCGTCGCGGTGCTGCTGCAGCGTGGCGAGGAGCAGCCGGTGGTCCAGTCGGTGTGGAACAACCTGCCGCTGGAGAAGCACGACGAGGCGCGGGCTTCCGGCGCGATCGACCTGGCCCAGCTGCTGCCCGCCGATCGTGGCTACTACACCTACATGGGCTCGCTGACGACGCCGCCGTGCACCGAAGGCGTGCTGTGGATCGTCATGCGCCAGCCGGTGGCGGTGTCGCAGGAGCAGATCGACATCTTCGCGCGGCTCTATCCGATGAACGCGCGGCCGGTGCAGCCGTCCTCGGGGCGGCTGATCAAGCAGTCCCGCTGAGGTCGCCGCCGCCGCGGCGGCGCAGCAGCAGCAAGGCCGGCCACAGCCACAGGCTGGCGAACCACAGCGCCACGCGCCCGGCCGACACCGGCCGCGTCTCGTGGCGCGCGACCTTCATGAACAGCACCACCGCCCCGGCGACGACGTAGGCCAGCAGCGCCGCGTAGGTGCCGGCGCGCCAGGCGTAGTCGTCGGCGACCAGGTCGCCGATCCAGCGCCCGAGCAGCGCCGCGGCGGGCACCGACAGCACGACGGCGATCGTCAGCCCGACGAGGGCATGGCGCAGGCGGTACAGCGGGTCTTGGTTCTGCCAGGTCATCGGTTCGGTGCGGTCACGGGCGGCGCGAGTATGGCCCCGGGGCGGTGGCCGCAGGCGCTTGGGCCCGCTCCGGCAGGGCTCTCCGGCGCCCGGCGGCGGCGGGTTGCCGCCCCACCACGCGGCCCTCGCGTCCCGGCGCCCGGCCCGGGCGGGTGTGGAATCGTGGGGGAGATCCACCTTCCCCCACTGCAGCGCTGCCGCGGCCGTCAAGCCCGGCGTCGCTCACAAACCACTTTCAGTGAGGCTTGCAAGTCCTTCATTCTGAAGCACTTTCCGGCTGCAAAAGTCCTTGCGAGAGCGTCGGTAAGTCCTTGATTCCACTGAATTTTTACGCTTCCGCGCCATTGACCCCGAGCCCGGCGCTCAGGTAGAGTGCAGAAAAGTAGATTTCTGTGGGGTTTCGTGGCTGCATTTGCCTTCCGAGGGGGTCCGGTGCTCACGCTGGACGCGAAGGGACGGGTCACCGTCCCGGCGCGTTGGCGTGACGTGCTGATGTCCACCGTCCAGGGGCAGATGGTGGTCGCGAAGAACCACGCCGGCTGCCTGACGCTGTACCCGCGTCCCGTCTGGGACGCGTTCGAGGCCGAGCTCGTGCGTCTGCCGCTGAAGTACGAAGGGTGGCGGCGCGTGTTCATCGGTTCGGCCACGGAAGTCGAGATCGACGCCGCCTCGCGCGTGCTGGTGCCGCCCGAACTTCGGGCCTGGGCCGGGCTGGAGCGCGAGGTCGTCTTCATGGGCGTCGGCGACAAGTTCGAATTGTGGGACAAGGCCCGCTACGAGGCGGCCGAGGCGCAGACGATCGCCAGCGGCATGCCCGAAGAGCTGCAGAACCAGGTCGCAGGATGACCGCCGTGACGCAGACGGGTCGCGCCCACACGACCGTCTTGCTCGCCGAGGCCGTCGAGGCCCTCGTGACGCAGGCGGACGGCCTCTACGTCGACGGCACCTTCGGCCGCGGCGGCCACACGCGTGCGCTGCTGGCCGCGCTGTCGCCGCGCGCGCGGGTGCTCGCGTTCGATCGCGACCCCGAGGCCATCGCCGCCGCGGCGGCGATCGACGACCCCCGTTTCACGATCTGCCACGCCAGCTTCGGCGCGATGCGCGAGGAACTCGCCGCACGCGGCGTCGGGCAGGTGCAGGGTGTGCTGCTCGACCTGGGCGTCAGCTCGCCGCAGATCGACACGCCCGAGCGCGGCTTCAGCTTCCGCTTCGACGCGCCGCTGGACATGCGCATGGACACGACCCGCGGCGAGACCGCCGCGGACTTCCTGGCCCGCGCCGACGAGCGCCACATCGCACAGGTGATCCGCGACTATGGGGAAGAACGGTTTGCTCTACAGATTGCAAAGGCGGTTGTTGCTCGCCGGCAGGGCGGGGATCAGCTTCGAACCACCGGGGAGCTTTCCGCGCTCGTGGCTCGTGCAGTCAAAACCCGCGAGCCGGGCCAGGACCCTGCAACGCGCACATTTCAGGCTCTTCGGATTTTCGTCAACGCCGAGCTTGAGGCGCTCGAACAGGGACTGAGCGCCGCGCTGCAGCTGCTCGCGCCGGGCGGCCGTCTGGTCGTCATCAGCTTCCATTCGCTCGAAGACCGCATCGTCAAGAACTTCATCACGCGCGAGAGCCGCGACGAGTTCGACCGGCGTGCGCCGATGGCGCCGCCGCGGGCGCTCAAGCTCAAGGCCCTCGCCCGCGTCAAGCCGGGCGACGACGAAGTGCGCGCCAACCCGCGCGCGCGCTCGGCGGTGATGCGCGTGGCCGAACGCACCGAGGTGCCGGCATGAGCAAGCTGCTCAACGCCGTGCTGCTGGTGCTGCTGCTGGGCAGCGCCTTCGCGCTGGTGCGCAACGCCTACGAGAGCCGGCGCCTGTTCGCGGCGCTGGACCGGGCGAAGAACGAGCAGTTCCAGCTCGAGGCCGACTACAAGCGCCTGGACGCCGAGCGCCAGGCGCAGGCGACCAACCTGCGCGTCGAGCGTGTCGCACGCGAGAAGCTGGCGATGCGCCCGGCCACGCCGGCGGTGACGCAGTACGTCGGCGACGGCGCGGCGCCGGCCGCCTCCGGGGGCGCTCGATGATCGGGCGGCGCAAGAACGGCGGCGCCAGCGTGCGCAGCGTCAACTACGCCACCAGCCCGCTGCTGGCGAGCAAGACGCCGCCGTGGCGCTCGCGTTTCGTCGTCGCGATGGTCGCGCTGTCGTTCGCGCTGCTGCTCGGGCGCGCCGTCTGGGTGCAGGTCGTCGGCAACGACTTCTATCAGAAGCAGGGCGAGAAGCGTTACGCGCACACGCTGTCGCTGCAGGCCAGCCGCGGCCGCGTGCTCGACCGCAACGGCCTGGTGCTGGCGTCGAGCGTGCCGTCGCCGTCGATCTGGGCCATCCCCAAGGACTTCCAGGCCGACGGCGGCGAGCGCCGTGCGCTGGCACGTGCGCTGGGCATGTCGCCGACCGAGCTCGACACGCGGCTGGCCGGCAACCCCAACTTCGTCTGGCTGCGCCGCCAGGCCGACGACGCCACCTGGGACAAGGTCAAGGCCATGGGCCTGAAGGGCGTCTACCAGGTGCGCGAGTACAAGCGCAGCTACCCCGAGGGCGAGTCGGCGGCGCACGTCGTCGGCTTCACCAACGTCGAGGAGCGCGGCCAGGAAGGCATCGAGCTGCGTTTCGACAAGGAGCTGCAGGGCCGCGACGGCCTGCGCGCCGTGGTGCGCGACCGCCTGGGCCGCGTTGTCGAGGACATCGGCGACCAGACCGCCGCGCTCGACGGCCGCGACGTGCAGCTGGCGCTGGACTCCAAGGTCCAGTTCTACGCCTACCAGCGCGTGCGCGACGCCGTCGCCCAGCACGGCGCCAAGGCCGGAAGCGTCGTCGTGCTGGACGCGCTGACCGGCGAGGTGCTGGCGCTGGCCAACTACCCGAGCTACGACCCGGGGCAGCGCCGCAACCTCAGCGGCGCGCAGCTGCGCAACCGCGCGCTGACCGACACCTTCGAGCCCGGCTCGACGATGAAACCCTTCGTCGCCAGCCTGGCGATGGAGACCGGCCGCGTGTCGCCGTCGACCGTCATCGACACCGCGCCCGGCACGATCACGATCACCGGCTCGACGATCCGCGACTCGCACCCGCACGGCGCGCTGACCGTCGCCCAGGTGATCCAGAAGTCGAGCAACGTCGGCACCGTCAAGATGGCGATGCAGATGCAGCCGCGCGAGATGTGGGAGGTGTTCTCGGCGATCGGCCTGGGGCAGAAGCCGCAGATCGACTTCCCCGGCGCCGTCACCGGCCGGCTGCGCCCGTACAAGACCTGGCGCCCGATCGAGCAGGCGACGATGAGCTACGGCTACGGCCTGTCGGCGAGCCTGCTGCAGATCGCGCGCGCCTACACCGTCTACGCCCGCGACGGCGACATCGTGCCGGTGTCGATGCTGCGCCAGGACGGCCCGGTCGCCGGCGTCAAGGTGTTCGAGCCCGAGACCGCGCGCACGATGCGCGCGATGCTGGGCCTGGTGACCCAGCCCGGCGGCACCGCCACCGCCGCGGCGGCGATCGGCTACTCCACGGGGGGCAAGTCCGGCACCGCGCGCAAGCAGGAAGGCAAGGGCTACACCAACAAGTACCGCTCCTGGTTCGTCGGCATCGCGCCGATCTCCTCGCCGCGCATCGTCGTCGCGGTGATGGTCGACGAACCGAGCAAGGGCGTGTTCTACGGCGGCGCCGTCGCCGGACCGGTTTTCAGCCAGGTCGTGCAGAACACGCTGCGCATGATGGGCGTGCCGCCGGACATCCCGGTGCAGGCGCAGATCGTCGCCGATCCGGCCGCCGCCGAGCAGGAAAGCTTCTGATGCAGATCCCGTCCCAGCCCTTCGTCGTCACCGGGGAGGCCGCATGCCGCTGACGCGCCTGAAGTCCCCCGAGGCCGCCGCCCGCTGGCTCTCGTCCTGGGTCACCGGCACGCTGCGCACCGACAGCCGCCTCGTGCAGCCCGGCGACGCCTTCATCGCCTGGCCGGGTTACGCCAACGACGGCCGCCGCTTCGTCCAGCAGGCGCTGGACGCCGGCGCGTCGACCTGCCTGGTCGAGCTCGACGGCGTCGAGGCCTTCGGCTTCGAGGACGCGCGTGTCGCGACGCTGCCCGACCTGAAGGCCGTCACCGGCGACATCGCCCACGCCTATTTCGAGCACCCGAGCCAGCGGCTGAAGCTCGTCGCCACGACCGGCACCAACGGCAAGACCTCGACCGCCTGGTGGACCGCGCAGGCGCTGACCCGCCTGGGGCAGCGCTGCGGCGTGATGGGCACGCTGGGTGTCGGCGAGCCCGGCGCGGTGCGCGCCACGGGCCTGACGACGCCCGACCCGGTGACGCTGCATGCCGCCTTCCGCGGCTTCGTCGACCAGGGTTTCGCCGCCTGCGCGCTGGAGGCCTCGTCGATCGGCATCGTCGAGCACCGCCTGGACGCCGCCGAGATCGACGTCGCGCTGTTCACCAACTTCACGCGCGACCACCTCGACTACCACGGCACGATGGCCGCGTACTGGGAGGCCAAGCGCCGCCTGTTCGCCTGGCCGGGGCTGAAGGCCGCGGTGATCAACGTCGACGACGAGCAGGGCGCGCGGCTGGCCGCCGAGCCGTTGGCGCTGGACGTCTGGACCTACGCCGTGAACGGCGCGGCGCGCCTCGTGGCGCGCGACGTGCGTTATGTCGACGGCGGCTTGGCCTTCACGCTGCACGAAGGCGACGCCGCCGTCGAGGTGCGCAGCACGCTGATCGGCGAGTACAACGTGCACAACCTGCTGGCCGTGCTCGGCGGCCTGCGCGCGCTGGGCGTGGCGCTGGCCGACGCCGCGGCCGTCGTGCCGGCGCTGACGCCGGTGCCCGGGCGCATGCAGCGGGTGCCCGGCGAGCACGTCGAGGTCGTCGTCGACTACGCCCACACGCCCGACGCGCTGGAGAAGGTGCTGCAGGCGCTGCGCCCGCTGGCGGCCGCGCGTGGCGGCCGGCTGTGGTGCGTGTTCGGCTGCGGCGGCAACCGCGACGCCACCAAGCGCCCGCTGATGGGCGCCATCGCCGCGCGCCTGGCCGACCGCGTCGTCGCCACCAGCGACAACCCGCGCGACGAAGCGCCGTGTTTCATCCTGTCGCAGATCCTGGCCGGCGTCGCCGGCCACGACGAGGTCGACGTCATCGAGGACCGCCACGAGGCGATCGCCTATGCGGTCGCCAACGCCGCGCCGGGCGACGTCGTGCTGCTGGCCGGCAAGGGCCACGAGGACTACCAGGAGATCAAGGGCGTGCGCCGCCCGTTCTCCGACGAGACCGAGGCGCGTGCCGCGCTGGCGCGCCGCACGGAGGTGCGCGGATGAGGTCGACGCTGGCCCAGGCGCTGCCGTTCGTGCCCGGCGCGACGCTGGTCGGCGAAGGCACGACGGCGTTCGCGCGCGTGCACACCGACACGCGCACGCTGCAGCCCGGCGACCTGTTCGTCGCGCTGCGCGGCGAACGTTTCGACGGCCACGAGTTCCTCGCGTCCGCGCGCGAGGCCGGCGCCGTCGCGGCGATCGCCGAACACGGCCTGTCCGATGCGCTGCCCGGCCTGCAGGTGCCCGATGCGCTGGCCGCGCTGCAGCAGCTGGCCGCCGGCTGGCGCGCGCGTTTCACGCTGCCGCTGGTCGCCGTCACCGGCAGCAACGGCAAGACGACGGTCACGCAGATGGTCGCCGCGATCCTGCGTGCCGCGCACGGCGACGCCGCCTTCGCCACGCGCGGCAACCTGAACAACCACATCGGCGTGCCGCTGACGCTGCTCGGGCTGGAGCCGGCGCATGCCGCCGGCGTCGTCGAGCTGGGCATGAACCACCCCGGCGAGATCGCCGAGCTGGCGGCCATCGCCCGGCCGACGATCGCGCTCGTCAACAACGCCCAGCGCGAGCACCAGGAGTTCATGGCCACGGTCGAGGCCGTGGCGCGCGAGAACGGCCAGGCGATCGCGATGCTGCCGCCCGACGGCGTCGCCGTGTTCCCGGCCGACGACGACTACACGCCGCTGTGGCGCGAGCTGGCCGGTGCGCGCCGCACGATCACCTTCGCGCTCGACGGCGCCGCCGACCTGACGGCCCGCGCCACCTGGCAGGGTGATCGCTGGCGCGTCGAGATGGCGACGCCGGCCGGCCCGCTGGTCACCACGCTGGCCGTCGCCGGCCGGCACAACGTGAAGAACGCGCTCGCCGCCGCGGCCTGCGCGCTGGCCGCGGGTGTCGCGCCGGCGGCCATCGCCGCCGGCCTGACGGCCTTCCAGCCGGTGGCCGGGCGTTCGCAGGCCGCGCGCCTGGCCACGGCGCACGGCGAGATCACGCTGGTGGACGACAGCTACAACGCCAACCCCGACTCGGCGCTGGCCGCCGTCGCCGTGCTGGCGGCGCTGCCCGGCCCGCGCTGGCTGGTGCTGGGCGACATGGGCGAGGTCGGCGAGCGCGGCCCCGAGTTCCATGCCGAGGTCGGCGCCGCGGCGCGGGCCGCCGGCATCGAGACGGTCTGGACCGCCGGCACGCTGTCGCGCCACGTCGGCGCCGATCGTCATTTCGACAACACGCCGGCGCTGGTCGCCGCGCTCGCCGACGCGCCGCAGGCCGCGTCGGTGCTGGTCAAGGGTTCCCGGTTCATGCGGATGGAGCAGGTCGTGCGCGCGTTGAAGGAAGGGGTGCGCTGATGCTGCTCACCCTCAGCCAGTGGCTCCTCTCGCTGTTCCCGGACGAGCTGGGTTTCCTGCGCGTCTTCCAGTACCTCACGTTCCGCGCGGTGCTCGCGGCGATGACGGCGCTCTTGATCGGCCTGGCGCTGGGCCCCTGGGTCATCCGCCGGCTGACCGAGATGAAGATCGGCCAGCCGATCCGCGAGTACGGCGTGCAGACCCACCTCGGCAAACGCGGCACGCCGACGATGGGCGGCGTGCTGGTGCTGCTGGGCATCGCGGTGTCGACGCTGCTGTGGTTCGACTGGAGCAACCGCTTCGTCTGGGTCGTGATGATCGTGACCTTCGGCTTCGGCGCCATCGGCTGGGCCGACGACTACCGCAAGGTCGTGCGCAAGGACCCGGAAGGCATGCGCTCGCGCGAGAAGTTCTTCTGGCAGACGCTGATCGGCCTGTTCGCCGCGGTCTACCTCGCGTTCAGCGTCTCCGAGACCTCGAACCTGCGCGTGCTGGAGCTGTTCGTGCGCTGGGTGACGAGCGGCTTCTCCAACGACCTGCCGCCCAAGGCCGACCTGATCGTGCCGTTCTTCAAGACGGTGAGCTACCCGCTGGGCGTGTTCGGCTTCATCGCGCTGACCTGGTTCGTCATCGTCGGCGCCAGCAACGCCGTCAACTTCACCGACGGCCTGGACGGGCTGGCGATCATGCCGGTGGTGCTGGTCGGCTCGGCGCTGGGCGTCTTCGCCTACGTCACCGGCAACTCGGTGTTCTCGCGCTACCTGCTGCTGCCCTACATCCCGGGCGCCGGCGAGCTGCTGGTGTTCTGCGCCGCGCTGGCCGGCGCGGGGCTGGCCTTCCTGTGGTTCAACGCCAACCCGGCGCAGGTCTTCATGGGCGACGTCGGCGCGCTGGCGCTGGGCGGCGCGCTGGGCACGATCGCCGTCATCACGCGCCAGGAGATCGTGCTCGGGATCATGGGCGGCATCTTCGTCGCCGAGGCGCTGTCGGTGATGGCCCAGGTCGCCTGGTTCAAGTACACGAAGAAGCGCTACGGCGAGGGCCGGCGCATCTTCCTGATGGCGCCGCTGCACCACCACTACGAGAAGAAGGGCTGGACCGAGAGCCAGGTCGTGGTGCGCTTCTGGATCATCACGATGCTGCTGTGCCTGGTCGGCCTGGCCAGCCTGAAGCTGCGGTGAGCACGATGGACCTGCACGACCGCTCCGTCCTCGTGCTCGGCCTCGGCGACTCCGGGCTGGCGATGGCGCGCTGGTGCGCGCGCCACGGTGCGCGCGTGCGCGTCTGGGACTCGCGCGAGAACCCGCCCGGCGTCGCCGCGCTGCGCGAGCACTGCCCCGGCGCCGAGCTGCTGTCGGGCGCGCTGCCGCGCGAGGCCGTCGAGGGCGCCGCGCGCGTGCTGAAGAGCCCCGGGCTGGCGCCGCACGACGCGCGCATCGCCGCGGTGCTGCAGGAGGCGCGGTTCCGCGGCCTGCCGGTGCAGGGCGAGCTCGACCTGTTCGCCGAGGCGCTGGCCGCGCTGAAGGCCGAACGCGGCTACGCGCCGCAGGTCATCGCGATCACCGGCACCAACGGCAAGACGACGACGACGACGCTGACCGGGCTGCTCGTCGAACGTGCCGGGCGCAGCGTCGTGCTGGCCGGCAACATCGGCCCGACGATGCTCGACACGCTGGCCGCGCGGCTGGACGAGCTGCCCGAGGTCTGGGTGCTCGAGCTCTCCAGCTTCCAGCTCGACGGCGTCAGCGGCTTCGAGCCGGCCGCCGCCGCGGTGCTCAACGTCACCCAGGACCACCTGGACTGGCACGGCTCGATGGAGGCCTACGCCGCGGCCAAGGCGCGCGTCTTCGGCCGCGACGCGGTGATGGTCATCAACCGCGACGACCCGCTGGTCGAGGCCATGGTGCCGCCGCCGCCGCCGGCCAAGGGCCGCAACAAGCCGGTGGGCCGCAGCGTGCAGCGTTTCGGCCTGGACGCGCCGCGCCGCCCCGGCGACTGGGGCCTGGTCGTCGAGAACGGCATGGCCTGGCTGGTGCGGGCGCTGCCGGCCGACGAGACCGTCAAGCTGCGCCGCGACGAGGACCACGAGATCCACCTGCAGCGCCTGATGCCGGCCGACGCGCTGCGCATCCGCGGCCGCCACAACGCCGCCAACGCGCTGGCCGCGCTGGCGCTGGCCACGGCCATCGGCTGCCCGCTCAGCTCCTTGCTGCACGGCCTGCGCGACTACGCCGGCGAGCCGCACCGCGTGCAGTGGATCGGCAACGTCGGCGAGGTCGAGGCTTTCGACGACAGCAAGGGCACGAACGTCGGCGCCACCGTCGCCGCGCTCGACGGCCTGGGCGCCGACAAGGCGCCGGCCAGGCTCGTCGTCATCCTCGGCGGCGACGGCAAGGGCCAGGATTTCGCGCCGCTGGCCGCACCGCTGGCGCGCTGGGCGCGTGCCGTGGCGACCATCGGCCGCGACGCGCCGGCCATCGAGCCGCACGTGCGCGGCCCGGTGCTGGCGCGCCACGCCACGCTGGAGGCCGCCGTCGCCTGGTGCTTCGAGCAGGCCCAGCCGGGCGACGCCGTGCTGCTGAGCCCGGCCTGCGCCAGCATGGACATGTTCCGCAACTACGCCCACCGCGCCGAGGTCTTCGCCGCCGCGGTGCAGGCGCTGGCCGCGGAGAAGGGCCAGGCATGAAGGCCGTCGGCGCGATCCGCGAATGGTGGGCGGCCCGGCGCGAGAGCGTCGGCACGCTGCCGGTGCGCGACCGCGTCGCCGCCGGCGGCCGCCCGGCGACGCTGCGCGCCTTCGACCAGAGCTTCGTCGCCGTCGTCGCGACGCTGCTGCTGCTCGGCCTGGTGATGGTCTATTCGGCCTCGATCGCGCTGCCCGACAACCCGAAGTTCGCCAACTACTCGTCCTCGTACTTCCTGACGCGCCACGTCTTCGCGCTGGCGCTGGGCGCGGTGGTCGCGTTCGCCGTCGTGCAGGTGCCGGTGTCGTTCTGGGAGAAACACGCCGAGAAGATCTTCGTCGTCTCGCTGGTGCTGCTGGTGCTGGTGCTGCTGCCCTTCGTCGGCAAGGTGGTCAACAACTCGCGCCGCTGGATCCCGCTGGGCATCATGAACTTCCAGCCCTCGGAGCTGGCGAAGATCACGATCGCCATGTACGCGGCCAGCTACATGGTGCGCAAGATGGACGTGAAGGAGAACTTCTTCCGTGCCGTCTGGCCGATGGTCGTCGCGGTGGCCTTCATCGGCGCGCTGCTGCTGCGCCAGCCCGACATGGGCGCCTTCATCGTCATCGCGACGGTGGCCATGGGCATCCTGTTCCTGGGCGGCGTCAACGGCCGCATGTTCTTCCTGATCGCCGCGGTGCTGGTCGGCACCTTCGCGACGATCATCGCCTTCGACGACCTGCGCCGCGAGCGCATCCTGGCCTACCTGAACCCCTGGGACCCGGCCTACGCCCAGGGCAAGGCCTACCAGCTGACGCACTCGCTGATCGCCTTCGGCCGCGGCGAGCTCTTCGGCCAGGGGCTGGGCGCCAGCGTCGAGAAGCTGCACTACCTGCCCGAGGCGCACACCGACTTCCTGCTCGCCGTCATCGGCGAGGAGCTGGGTTTCGTCGGCGTCGCCTCGGTCATCGCGCTGTTCTTCTGGCTGACGCGGCGCATCTTCGTCATCGGCCGTCAGGCGATCGCGCTGGACCGCGTCTTCGCCGGGCTGATGGTGCAGGGCGTCGGCATCTGGATGGGCGGCCAGGCCTTCATCAACATGGGCGTGAACCTCGGCGTGCTGCCGACCAAGGGCCTGACGCTGCCGCTGATGAGCTACGGCGGCTCGGCGATCCTGATGAACCTCGTCGCGCTGGCGATCGTGGTGCGCGTCGATGTGGAGAACCGCAGCCTGATGCGCGGAGGCCGCGTATGAGCGGGCGCCACCTCGTCGTGATGGCGGCCGGCACCGGCGGCCACGTCATTCCCGGCATCGCCGTCGCGCGCGAGATGCAGCGCCGCGGCTGGACCGTGAGCTGGCTGGGCACGAAGACCGGCATGGAGAACAAGCTGGTGCCCCCGACCGGCATCACGCTGGACACGATCGGCTTCGCCGGCCTGCGCGGCAAGGGCGCGATGGGCGCGCTGACCGGCGGCCTGCGCCTGCTGAAGGCCTTCGCCGACTGCCTGGGCATCCTGCGCCGGCGCCGCGCCGACGCCGTGCTCGGCATGGGCGGCTACGTCTGCTTCCCCGGCGGGCTGATGGCTTCGCTGCTGTCCAAGCCGCTGGTGCTGGTCAACGCCGACGCCGCGATGCTGCTGTCCAACCGCTCGCTGCTGCCGGTGGCCGACCGCGTCGCCTTCGGCTTCGACGGCGCGGCGGCGCAATCGACGAAGAACGCCGTCGTCACCGGCAACCCGGTGCGCGCCGAGATCGAGGCGCTGCCGGCGCCGGCCGAACGTTATGCCGGCCGCAGCGGCGCGCTGAAGCTGCTCGTCGTCGGCGGCAGCCTGGGCGCCAAGGTGCTCAACGAGACCGTGCCGCAGGCGCTTGCCCGGCTGGCGCCGCACGAGCGTCCGCTCGTCACCCACCAGACCGGCGCCGCCCAACTCGACGCCGTGAAGGCCGCCTACGCCGCGGCCGGCGTCGACGCCGAGGTGCTGCCGTTCATCGACGACATGCCGCGCCGCCTGGCCGAGTGCGACCTGATGCTGTGCCGTGCCGGCGCGATCACGGTCAGCGAACTGTGCGCCGCCGGCGTTGCATCGATCCTGGTGCCGCTGATCGTCAGCACGACCTCGCACCAGCGTGACAACGCCGAGATGATGGCCGCCCGGGGTGCCGCCAGGCACCTGCCGCAATCCGAACTGAACCCCGAACGCCTCGCCGACGAGCTGCGCGCGCTGGACCGCGCCGCGCTCGCCGCGATGGCCGACCGCGCCCGCGCGCTGGCCCGCCCGCAGGCGGCCGCGCGTGTGGCGGACCTGATCGAGAACCTGAGCAAGCGATGAAACACGCGGTCAAGCAGATCCACTTCGTCGGCGTCGGCGGCGCCGGCATGAGCGGCATCGCCGAGATCCTGCACAACCTGGGCTACCGCGTCACCGGCAGCGACCAGGCCGCCAGCGCGACCACCGAGCGCCTGGCCGCGCTGGGCCTGCGCATCGCCATCGGCCACGACGCCGCCAACATCGAGGGCGCCGACGCCGTCGTCATCTCGACCGCGGTGAAGGGCGACAACCCCGAGGTCATCACCGCCCGTGCGCGCCGCATCCCGGTCGTGCCGCGCGCGGTGATGCTGGCCGAGCTGATGCGCCTGCGCCGCGGCATCGCCATCGCCGGCACGCACGGCAAGACGACGACGACCTCGCTGGTCGCCAGCGTGCTCGCCGAAGCCGGCCGCGACCCGACCTTCGTCATCGGCGGCAAGCTGCTGAGCGCCGGCGCCAACTCGCGCCTCGGTTCGGGCGAGTACATCGTCGTCGAGGCCGACGAGAGCGACGCCTCGTTCCTGAACCTGATGCCGATCATGGCCGTCGTCACCAACATCGACGCCGACCACATGGAGACCTACGGCCACGACCTGTCGCGGCTGCGTTCGGCCTTCGTCGACTTCATCCACCGCATGCCGTTCTACGGCGCGGCCATCGTCTGCGGCGACGACC
The DNA here is from genome assembly GCF_000190375.1 of Rubrivivax benzoatilyticus JA2 = ATCC BAA-35. Classification (GTDB taxonomy): domain Bacteria; phylum Pseudomonadota; class Gammaproteobacteria; order Burkholderiales; family Burkholderiaceae_C; genus Rubrivivax; species Rubrivivax benzoatilyticus. The sequence goes on along the minus strand of NZ_AEWG01000123.1, from coordinate 8,598 downwards.
CCGGCGTGCGCGCGATCATGCCGATGCTGTCGCGCCCGGTCGTCAGCTACGGCCTCGGCGAGGACGTGCAGGTGCGCGCCGTCGACGTCGAGGCGCTGCCCGGCGGGCGCATGCGGTTCACCGCCCAGCGCCGCAACGGCGTCGCGCTGCCCGACCTGTCGATCACGCTGAACCTGCCCGGCGTGCACAACGTCTGCAACGCGCTGGCCGCGATCGCCGTGGCGATGGAGCTGGAGCTGCCCGACGAGCCGACGGTGCGTGCGCTGGCCGGCTTCACCGGCGTCGGCCGGCGCTTCCAGCGCTGGGGCGAGCTGCCGGTGTCGGCGGCGCGCGGCGGCGGCAGCTTCACGCTGATCGACGACTACGGCCACCACCCGGCCGAGATGGCGGCGGTGGTCGCCGCGGCGCGCGGCGCCTTCCCGGGCCGGCGCCTGGTGCTGGCCTTCCAGCCGCACCGCTACACCCGCACGCGCGACTGCTTCGAGGACTTCGTCAAGGTCATGGGCAGCGCCGACGCGGTGCTGCTGACCGAGGTCTACGCCGCCGGCGAGGCGCCGATCGTCGCCGCCGACGGCCGCGCGCTGGCCCGTGCGCTGCGCGTCGCCGGCAAGGTCGACCCGGTGTTCGTCGACGCCATCGCCGAGCTGCCGCAGGCGATCGCCGAGTTCGCGCAGGACGGCGACGTGGTCATCGCGATGGGCGCGGGGTCGATGGGCGGCGTGCCGCAGAAGGTCGTGGAACTGACGCAAGGAGCCGTGGCATGAACCCCCTGGGCAAGGTCGCCGTCCTGATGGGCGGCTCGAGCGCCGAGCGGCAGGTGTCGCTGATGTCGGGCAACGGCGTGCTCGAGGCGCTGCGCCGCGCCGGCGTCGACGCGCACCCGTTCGACCCGGCCGAGCGCGAGCTGGCCGAACTCAAGCACGCCGGCTTCGAACGTGCCTTCATCGCGCTTCACGGCCGCCACGGCGAGGACGGCACGGTGCAGGGCGCGCTGGAGCTGCTGCGCATCCCCTACACCGGCTCCGGCGTGATGGCCAGCGCGATCGCGATGGACAAGGTGATGACCAAGCGCATCTGGGCCGCCGAAGGGCTGCCGACGCCGCGCTGGGCCTGGCTCGCGCCCGAGCGCCAGGCGCGCGAGCACGTCGTCGCCGTGCCCGACCAGCTCGGCCTGCCGCTGATCGTCAAGCCGCCGCGCGAGGGCTCGTCGATCGGCATCACCAAGGTCGCCGGCTACTCCGAGATGCAGGACGCGGTGAAGCTGGCGTCCGAGTACGACGCCGACGTGCTCTGCGAGGAGTTCATCGACGGCGAGGAAGTCACCTGCGCGGTGCTCGGCGACGGCGCCTCGGCGCGGGCGCTGCCGGTGATCCGCATCGTCGCGCCGGGCGGCAACTACGACTTCGAGCACAAGTACTTCTCCGAGGAGACCGGCTACCACTGCCCGAGCGGCCTGCCGCCGGCCGAGGAGGCCGAGATCCAGCGCCTGACGCTGGCCGCCTACCGCCTGCTCGGCTGCCGCGGCTGGGGCCGCGCCGACCTGATGATCCGCGCCAGCGACCGCAAGCCCTTCCTGCTGGAGATGAACACCAGCCCGGGCATGACCAGCCACTCGCTGGTGCCGCTGGCCGCGCGCGTGGCCGGCCTGAGCTACGAACAGCTGTGCGTGCACGTGCTCGAGTGCGCCGCGCTGGACCACCCGGGGACCTGAGACGACCATGAGCCGCGCCCCAGCCCTGCCGCTGGCCGAACAACCGGTCGACGTGCGCCTGATGAACGGCGTCGCGGCCGGGGTGTTCGTGCTCGCCGGCGCGGCGCTGCTGGCCGCCGGCGTGGCCTGGCTCTCGCGCGCGCCGCTGTTCACGATCCACGCCGTCGAGATCGACGGCGACCTGGGCCGCAACAGCGTGCACACGATCCGCGCCAACGCGATGCCGCGGCTGCGCGGCAACTTCTTCAGCCTGGACCTGGACCAGGGCCGCGAGGCCTTCGAGGCCGTGCCCTGGGTGCGCAGCGCGGTCGTGCGCCGGGTCTGGCCCGACCGGCTGGCGGTGCGTCTGGAGGAGCACCGCGCGGCCGCCGTCTGGCAGGGCGACGACGGCAACGACCGCCTCGTCAACAGCTACGGCGAACTGTTCGACGCCAATGTCGGCGACGTCGAGGACGACGGCCTGCCGGCGTTCTCCGGTCCCGACGAGGCTGCGGCCTCGGTGCTGGCGATGTACCGCCGGCTGCAGCCGCTGTTCGAGCCGCTGGACGCGGCGATCGGCGAGCTGCATCTGTCGCACCGCGGCTCGTGGCGTGTCGAGCTCGACAGCGGCGCGACGCTGGAACTGGGCCGCGGCAGCGAGGACGAGGTGCTCGCGCGCGCCGCGCGCTTCGTGCGCACGCTGCCCGAGGTGACGGCGCGCTGGCGCGCGCCGCTGGAATACGCCGACCTGCGCCACACCGACGGCTATGCGGTGCGACTGCGTGGCGTGACGACGAAGACGATCAACTGAAGGACAACATGGCCAAGGAATACAAGGATCTCGTCTTCGGCCTGGACATCGGCACCGCCAAGGTCATGGTGGTCGCCGCCGAAGTGCTGCCCGACGGCGAGCTGCGCGTCGCCGGCCTCGGCGTCGCGACGACGCATGGCCTGAAGCGCGGCGTCGTCGTGAACATCGACGCCACGGTGCAGAGCATCCAGCAGGCCTTGAAGGAGGCCGAGATGATGGCCGCCTGCAAGATCGACCGGGTCTACACCGGCATCACCGGCAGCCACATCCGCGGCCAGAACTCCACCGGCATGGTCATCGTGCGCGACAACCGCGAGGTGACGACGGTGGACGTGGCGCGTGTCGTCGAGACCGCCAAGGCGATCAACATCCCCAACGACCAGCGCCTGCTGCTCGTCGAGCCGCAGGAGTTCGTGATCGACGGCCACGAGGTCAAGGAGCCGATCGGCATGAGCGGCTCGCGGCTGGAGGTCAAGGTCCACATCGTGACCGGCGCCCAGAGCGCGGCCGAGAACATCCTCAAGTGCGTGCGCCGCTGCGGCCTGGAGGTCGAGCGCCTGGTGCTCAACCCCAGCGCCAGCGCCGCCGCGGTGCTGACCGACGACGAGAAGTCGCTCGGCGTGGCCGTCGTCGACATCGGCGCCGGCACCACCGACGTGCAGATCTACACCGACGGCAGCGTGCGCCACACCGCGGTGATCCCGATTGCCGGCGACCTGATCACCAGCGACATCGCGATGGCGCTGCGCACGCCGACCAAGGACGCCGAGGAGATCAAGGTCGAGCACGGCGTCGCCAAGCAGCTGCTGGCCGACCCGGCCGACCAGGTCGAGGTGCCGGGTCTGGGCGACCGCGCGCCGCGCATGCTCAGCAAGCAGGCGCTGGCCGGCGTCATCGAGCCGCGCGTCGAGGAGATCTTCACCCTCGTGCACCAGGTCATCCGCGAGAGCGGCTACGAGGAGCTGCTGTCCTCGGGGATCGTCATCACCGGCGGCTCGTCGGTGATGCCCGGGATGATCGAGCTCGGCGAGGACATCTTTCTGAAGCCGGTGCGGCGTGGCCTGCCCACGTACCACGCCGCACTCGGCGACATGGTCGCGAATCCGCGGTCGGCCACCGTCATGGGGCTGCTCGAGGAGGCGCGTCTGGCACGGCAACGCGGTCACAAGGCCGCGGCCCAGGCGGGGTCGGTGACGACGCTGCTCGGCCGCGCCAAGGACTGGTTCCTGGGCAATTTCTGAAGAGGACCCGTGACGAGGTCCCGTTTCCAACCGTCAAGTCAACCGTCTGGCAACTGCATTCACTAGGAGGCTCCACATGCCCATCGAAATGATCGAGGAATTCGACCAAGGCACGCAGATCAAGGTGATCGGCGTCGGCGGCGGCGGCGGCAATGCCGTCGAGCACATGATCGCCCAGGGCGTGCAGGGCGTGGACTTCATCTGCGCCAACACCGACTCGCAGGCCCTGCACCGCAGCGGCGCGGCGACGCTCGTGCAGCTGGGCACCAGCGGCCTGGGCGCCGGCGCCAAGCCCGAGGTCGGCCGCTCGGCCGCCGAGGAGGCCGTCGACCGCATCCGCGAGGCCATCAGCGGCGCGCACATGCTGTTCATCACCGCCGGCATGGGCGGCGGCACCGGCACCGGCGCCGCGCCGGTCATCGCCCGCGTCGCCAAGGAGATGGGCATCCTGACCGTCGGCGTCGTCACCAAGCCGTTCGAGTTCGAAGGCAAGCGCCGCGGCAAGCAGGCCGACGACGGCGTCAGCGAGCTCGAGGCCAACGTCGACAGCCTGATCGTCGTGCTCAACGAGAAGCTGCTCGACGTGATGGGCGAGGACGTGACGCAGGACCAGGCCTTCGCGCACGCCAACGACGTGCTGAAGAACGCCGTCGGCGGCATCAGCGACATCATCCACATCCCCGGCCTCGTCAACGTCGACTTCGAGGACGTGAAGACGGTGATGAGCGAGCCCGGCAAGGCGATGATGGGCACCGCCACCGCCGGTGGCCCGGATCGCGCGACCAAGGCCGCCGACGCTGCGGTGGCCTGCCCGCTGCTCGAAGGCATCGACCTGTCGGGCGCACGCGGCGTGCTGGTGCTGATCGCCGCGAGCAAGGCGACCTTCAAGCTCGCCGAGAGCCGCAACGCGATGAACACCATCCGCCGCTACGCCGCCGACGACGCCCACGTCATCTACGGCACGGCCTACGACGAGAGCCTGGGCGACCAGCTGCGCGTCACCGTCATCGCCACCGGCCTGAGCTCGGCGCGCCGCCAGGAGACCCGCCCGGCGCCGCCGCTGGCCGTGGTGCAGCAGGCGCCGGCCGCGCAGCCGGTGCTGCGCACCGGCACCGACAACCTGCCGATCCTGACCCAGCCGGCGCTCGGCGCCGCCGCGCCGGCCCCGGCGCACGACTACGCCGGGCTGAACACGCCCAGCGTCTGGCGCAGCGGCCGCAGCCAGGCCGCGGCCAAGGTCGACGCGCTGGCCAGCAACGGCATGGACGAGATCGAGATCCCCGCCTTCCTGCGCAAGCAGGCTGACTGAGCCGGGACGTGCAAGGCCGGAAGGCCTTGCACGCCAGGCTCAGGCCCGAGCGCGATTTCACGCGCGAGGGCTGAGCCGGGACGTGCGGTTCGGGAAGGCCTTGCACGCCAGGCTCAGGCCCGAGCGCGATTTCACGCGCGAGGGCTGAGAGCCCAGTTTCAGACGGTTGACCAGACGGGAAGGGGCGGCCCCCAGGGCCGCCCCTTTGTCGTTCCCGCTCCTCCTCCCCCTGTTCAGTAGCGCAGCGCGCCGTCGAGCACGACCTCGGGCCCGCCGGTCCAGGCCGGCACGCGGGTGCCGGCGAAGCGCAGCGTGCGGGCTTGCCGGTCCAGCGTGATGCCCAGTGCCGGCAGGCTGCAGCCCTCGCCGGCACAGGCGTAGTTCAGTCCCATCGCGCCGACGACCCCGGGTGACAGCGTGATGCCGATGGCGTTGACCTGCGTGCCCGGTGTCGCGCCCGGCTCGGCGACGCCGTTGGACATCAGCGTGACCATCAGCTGGTCGCCCGGGCCGCGGCTCCAGATCAGCATCAGCGACGAGCTGCAGCTGCCCGCGTTGCAGGCCGGTGCCTGCGCCGAGGCCGACGCGCTCGCCGGCACGTAGCGCGCGCCGGCCCCGACCGCGTCCGCGGCCGGGCCGCTCAGCGTCAGCGCGTCCTCCACCGGGGCCGCCGCGACCGACAGCACGGCCTCGGCGCTGGTCGTGCTGCCCTCGGCGTTGGAGACCACGACACGGAACACCGCGCCATCGTCCGCGGCGGTCGCCGCCGGCGTCGTGTAGCGATCGTCGGTCGCGCCCGCGATGTCCAGGCCGTCGCGCTGCCACTGGTAGACCAGCGGCGCCGTGCCGCTGGCGCTGACCTCGAACTGCGCCTGCTGGCCTTCCTCGACGCGGGTCGACGCCGGCTGAAACACGATCACCGGCGCGCCGGCCGGCACGACGTTGGTGTCGTCGCCGCTGCCACCGCCGCCGCCGCAGGCGGCCAGGGCCGCCGTCAGCATCGCGGCGAGCCACACCCGCCCCACGTCCCGTGCACGACTGGAAACCATCGCTGCGCTCCTTCCTGAATGCCGGCATCCGGCTCCCAGGGTGTAGCGGCGAGGCACTTACTGCCGCGTTACCCGCGCCGCCAGGGCGCGCAAGGCCACGTTGACCGGCTGGCGGTGCAGGAACCCCTCGACGAACGGGGCGGGCACGTGGGGCAGGGCCTCGCGGTGCACCCAGTCCAGCGCCGTGTCCAGGCAGCGGCGGGTGTCGGCGGCGCGTCCGGCGCGGTGGAAGGCCTGCGCGCACAGCAGCAGCTGGCCCGGCAGGTAGTAGGCCGGCGATCGCGCGGCCAGCGCCCGCTGCTCGACACGTTCGGCGGCCACGCCGGCGGCGGCTTCCGGCAGGAACTCGAGCACGCGTGCGGCGGCTTCCGCTGCAAGCGGAAAGAACTCGGCCGCTTCGGCACGCCGCTGCAGCGCCGCCAGCGCCTGTGCATCGCCATCCAGCGCGGCGAGTTCGACGGCTGCCGCGAGGTGGACTTGGTCATCGGGCGGTGCCTGCACCACGGCGTCGTCGAGCAGCGCCCGCGGCACCGCTGCAGTCGCCGCGGCGATCTGGGCGCGCAGCAACTGCTGCCCGGCCCGTGTCGGGCCGGGCGGGAACTCCATCATCCCGTCCAGGCAGCGGTGCGCCCGCGCCGGCTGGCCCAGCGCCAGCCAGACGCGGCCCGTCAGACCCAGGGCGACCGTGCGCTGGACGCCGTTGTCGGCCAGCATCTCGGTGGCCGTCTCCAGCAGTTCCAGCGCCTCGTCGTAACGGCCAGCTCCGGCCAGCCAGTAGCCGAGTGTCGCGCGGTTCCAGCCGACGATCGAACGCGAATGCTCGACGTCGGTGGCCAGACGGTCGGCCTCGCGGCCGTAGGCGATCGCGGCCTGCAGCTCGCCCTGCCGTCCGTGCAGGTTGGACAGGTTCATCAGCGCGCACAGCTGCTCGCCGACGGCGCCCAGCTCGCGGGCCACCGCGAGGTGGGCCTCGGCCACGGGCCGGGCCTCCATGGCACGGTTCAAGCGCACCAGGATCGCGGCCAGGTTGCCGAGGAAGTCGCATTGCAGCGCCCGGTCGCCGACGCGGTCGATGCGCGAGCGCCACGGTTGCATCAGCGCCAGCGCCTCGTGCACGCGCCCGCGCAGCGCCTCGCCGTGGGCCAGCAGCGCGGTGGCGCGGGCGCGGCTCGTGTCGTCGCCGGCCGAGTGCAGCGCGGCGATGGCAGCTTCGCGGCCTTCTTCGAGGCGCATGTCCCACATCAGCGCCAGCGCCAGAGCCGCCAGCGCCTCTGCCGCCTGCGGCGTGCCGCGGCAGTCCTCGACCAGCGCGCGGCCGTCGGCGATCGCGTTGGCGCAGGCGCCGCTGTGCAGCACAGGCACCAGCCGCAAGGTGCGCGCCCGCCGGGCCGCGACGGCGTCCCCAGCGGCGTCGTGCTCGTAGGCCGCGTCCGCCAGCAGTTCTGCCTGCTCGCGAGGCCGGCAGGCCCTTTCCGCGAGCCGCGATGCGGCCTCGAAGGCCGCCGCCGCCTCGGCGTGCCGGCCGGCCTCGCGCCAGTGCCGCGCGACACGTGCCGGAGCGGCGCCGTTGGCGGCCAGCGCCGCCGCCACGTGGCCGTGCGTGTGCCGGGCGATCACCTGCGGGATCGCGGCCAGCACCGCGTCCTGGATCAGGTCGTGCGCGAACTGCTCGCCGCGCAGCACCTGAGCCTGCTCCAGCTCGTGCCAGGCGCCGGCCAGGCGCAGTGCCGGCACGCCCAGCACCTGCTCGGCCAGCGGCAGGTCGAAGTCGGGCGTCGCGATGGCCGCCACGCGGGCCAGCGCCAGCGCCTCGGGCGACAGCCGTGCAAGCCTCAGCTCGACCAGGTGCGCCAGCGCACGCGGCACCGGCAGCGTGCCTTCGGGCAGGCCGTCGCGCCAGGCGGCGCGCAGCGTCTCCAGCACGAACAGCGGGTTGCCGCCGCAGCGCTGCAGCAATTGGTCGGCCAGGGCCCGCGACTGCGGCGGCGCCACGTCCAGACCCTGCAGCAGCTCGGCAAGGTCGCTGGCTTCCAGCGGCCCGAGCAGCAGGCGGCGCGTGCCGCCGCTCTCGAGCAGCGCCGTCAGGGCGTCGTCGGCGCCGTGGGCCGGCGGCCGCCGGGCGAGGATCCAGCGCAGTGCAGGTTCAACGGCCAGTGCCAGCAGCGTCTCGATGCTCGCGCGGTCGGCGAAGTGCAGGTCATCGACGGCGACGACGCGCAGGGCCTGCCGCTGCGCCGCCAAGAGCGCGTGCCGCAGCAGCGCGGGCATGCGCTCGGGACGCGCCGGCGCCGTCTCGGCCTCGGCCGGGTCCAGGCGCTGCAGCAGCCGCATCAGCGTCGCGTAGGGCACGCCTTCGTCGCCGGGCCGGGCCTGCACGTGCAGGGCGTCGGCCCGGCCGGCCAGATGCTCCTGCAGCAGCCGCGTCTTGCCGATGCCGGCGTCGCCGACCAGCAGCAGCACGGCGCCGTCGCGCTCGGCGGCCGCGAGCTCGGCCAGCG
>NZ_AEWG01000124.1 GCF_000190375.1 Rubrivivax benzoatilyticus JA2 = ATCC BAA-35 | reverse complement strand
GGTCATCGCGCCGCGCCGCACCGACGCCGACGGGCGCCGCATCCAGGAGCCGCCCGAGTTCCTGCTCGACGACACGCAGCGCCGCGCCGCACGCGCCGCCGGCGAGTCGGCGAGAGCCGCGTCGGCCGCGCGCCGTGCCGAGCGACAGGAGACCGCCTACGCGCTGGTCACGCGGCCGGCTCGCACGCCGACGGAGTCGCGCCTGCTCGGCCGCGATCTCGAGGCGGCGATGGCGGCGCTGCCGGGCCCGCCGCGCTGCCCGCGCCTGGACGTCATGCCCGCCGGCGATGACTGGCGCGCCGTCTGCTGGCCGCTGACCCGTCGCGACGAGGCCGAACGCCTGCGCGACCGGCTCGTGAAGGCCGGCCAGCGCGTCGAGCTCATCGAGTTCTGAGCGGCGCGGCGCCCCGTCAGGCGGAGGCGCCCCGGAATCCGTTACGCTACGGGGTGCCGATCTGACTGAAGTCAAGGCCGCCCCTTGCCGGGCGCGATGCAATGCCGCACGCCGGACACGGTTGTCCCGCGTGCCTGACCGCGAGAACCCACGATGTTGATGCCCGCCTCGGTCGACCAGACCGTCGAAATCCTGCGCGAAAAGCTCGAGCGCAGCGTGCTGCGCCCGCTGAAGCTGGCCGGTCGCGAACTGCTGCCGATCGTGCAGGGCGGCATGGGCGTCGGCATCTCGGCGCACCGCCTGGCCGGCAGCGTCGCGTCGCTCGGGGCCGTCGGCACGCTCTCCTCGGTCGACCTGCGCCGCCATCACCCCGACCTGATGGAGCGCACCCAGCACTGCCACAAGGGCCTGAACGGCGAAGCCGACAAGAAGGCGATCAACGACGCCAACCTGGAAGCCATCGACCGCGAGATCCGCGCCGCGCGCGAGATCTCCCAGGGCCGCGGCCTGCTGGCGATCAACGTCATGCGCGCCGTCGGCGAGTACGCGCCGTCGGTGGTGCGCGCGCTGCGCTCGGGCATCGACGCCGTCGTCGTCGGCGCCGGCCTGCCGCTGGACCTGCCGGACCTGGCCAAGGAGCACCCGAAGACCGCGCTGATCCCGATCCTGTCGGACGCACGCGGCGTGCAGCTGATCGTCAAGAAGTGGGAGCGCAAGCAGCGTCGCCCCGACGCCATCGTCATCGAGCACCCGCGGCTGGCCGCCGGCCACCTCGGCGCGGCGCGGGTCGAGGACCTCAACGACCCGCGTTTCGAGTTCGAGAATGTGATCCCGGCGACGCGCGAGTTCCTGCGCACCGCCGGCATGGACGACGTGCCGGTGATCGCCGCCGGCGGCATCCGCACGCACGAGGACATCGCCCGCCTGCAGAGCCTGGGCGCCGCCGCGGTGCAGCTGGGCACGCCTTTCGTCGCCACCGAGGAATGCGACGCCCACCCGGCGTTCAAGAAGGTGCTGGCCGAGGCGCGCGACGAAGACCTGGTCGAGTTCACCAGCGTCGCCGGCCTGCCGGCGCGTGCGGTCAAGACGCACTGGCTGAAGAACTACCTGAATGCCGAGCCGAAGCTGCAGGAGATCGCGCACAAGAAGCCGCGCTGCGTCGTGACCTTCGACTGCCTGGCGCAATGCGGTCTGCGCGACGGCTTCAAGGGCTGGGGCCAGTTCTGCATCGACACCCAGCTCGCCGCCGCGGTGCGTGGCGACGTCATGAAGGGCCTGTTCTTCCGTGGCGTCGGCCAGATGCCGTTCGGCAACCGCATCGTCCAGGTGCGCGAGCTGCTGGAGAAGCTGCTGACGCCGGTGCCCGTCGGCGCCTACGCCCGCGCCTGACGCCGCGTTGCCGGCGGGCACGGGCCCGGCCGGCACGAGGGTCCGTGATGTCCCTGGCTGCCGCCTACGCCGAGATCAAGCTGGCCCATGTCGCGCTCGTCGCGGCCAGCGGCACGCTGTTCGCCGTGCGCGGCGCGGCGGTGCTGGCCGGCCAGCGCTGGGCGATGGTCAAGCCGCTGCGCGTGGCCAGTTACGTCATCGACACGCTGCTGCTGGCGGCCGGCGCCAGCTTGTGGGCGCTGCTCGCGCTGCAGCCCTGGCGTGACGGCTGGCTGTGCACCAAGCTGGCGCTGCTCGTCGTCTACGTCGTGCTCGGCTCGGTCGCGCTCAAGCGCGGCCGCACACCGGGGGCACGCGCTGCCGCCTATGCCGCCGCGCTGGCGGTGTTCCTCTACATGGTGTCGGTGGCGCGGGCGCACCATCCGCTGGGCGTGTTCGCCGCCGGGTGGAGCTGATCCGGAGGGCAGGCCATGGCCACGATTCCGCTGCACGACGGCCCGAGTGCGGGCTTCGACGCCCCGTTCGAGATGCTCGAGGCCTGCCACGGCCGTGTCGAACGCATGCTGTCGCTGCTGGAGCGCCTGCGCTCGCACCTCGAGCAGCGTGGCGGCGCCGTCGACGACCAGGCCCGCCAGGCCGCGCGCGACGTGATGCGCTACTTCGACCTCGCCGCGCCCAACCACCACGAGGACGAGGAGCGCCACGTCTTCCCGGCGCTGCGCGAGCAGGGCGAGGCCGTGCTGGCCGACCGGCTGCAGGCCGAACACGCGGAGATGGCCGCCGCCTGGAGCGCGCTGAAGCCGACGCTGGCCGCGCTCGCCGACGGCCGCTGGGACGCCGCCGTCGCGCCGCAGTGGGAGGCCTTCGTCGCGATGTACCGGCGCCACGTCGCCGACGAGGACGACCGCGCCTATCCGGCCGCCGCCGCGGCGATCGACGACCGCTGCCTGGTGCGCATGGCCGAGGAGATGGCCCACCGCCGCGGGCTGCGCTGACCCCCCCAACGCGGCGTCGCGCGACAAGCCGTTTCCTGACCTGTGCCGGGTGTGTCGCCCGGGGGCGGGCGCACAATGCCCGCAGGAGGTCGACGCATGTCGTCAGGCAAGATTCTCGTGGCCCAGGGTGGCGGGCCGACCGCGGTCATCAACCAGTCGCTCGTCGGCGTCGTGCTCGAGGCGCGGCGCTTTCGCGACGTGCGTCTGGTCTACGGCGCGCGCCACGGCGTGCGCGGCATCGTCGACGAGGACTTCGTCGACCTGACGCAGGAGACCAGCCACAACCTCGAGCAGGTCGCCAACACGCCGTCGTCGGCGCTGGGCTCGACGCGCGACAAGCCCGACCTCAAGTACTGCCAGGAGATCTTCAAGGTCCTGCAGGCGCACGAGATCGAGCACTTCTTCTACATCGGCGGCAACGACTCGTCGGACACGGTGCGCATCGTCAGCGAGGAGGCGATCAAGGCCGGCTACCCGCTGCGTGCGATCCACATCCCGAAGACGATCGACAACGACCTCGTCGGCAGCGACCACACGCCCGGCTTCCCGAGCGCGGCGCGTTTCGTCGCCCAGGCCTTCGCCGGCGCCAACCTCGACAACGCGGCGCTGCCGGGCGTCTACGTCGGCGTCGTGATGGGCCGCCATGCCGGGTTCCTGACCGCCGCCAGCGCGCTGGGCAAGAAGTTCCCCGACGACGGCCCGCACCTGATCTACGTGCCGGAGCGTGTCTTCGACATCGAGCGTTTCCTCGCCGACGTGAAGACGATGTACGAGCGCCACGGCCGCTGCGTCATCGCCGTCAGCGAAGGCATCCATGACGCCTCGGGCACGCCGATCGTCGTGCAGCTGGCCAAGACCGTCGAGCACGACGCGCACGGCAACGTGCAGCTGTCGGGCAACGGCGCGCTGGCCGACCTGCTGTGCGAGGCCATCAAGTCGCGCCTGGGCATCAAGCGCGTGCGCGGCGACACCTTCGGCTACCTGCAGAGGAGCTTCATCGGCTGCGTCAGCGACGTCGACCAGCGCGAGGCGCGCGAGGTCGGTGAAAAGGCCGTGCAGTTCGCGATGTGGGGCCGCAGCGACGGCTCGGTGGCGATCAAGCGCACCGGCTTCTACTCGGTCGACTACGAACTGCTGCCGCTGGCGGCGGTGGCCGGCAAGACGCGCACGATGGACGACGAGTTCATCACCGCCGAAGGCACCGACGTCACCGACGCCTTCCGCATGTACCTGCGTCCGCTGCTGGGCTCGCGCATGCCCGACGCCTACCGCCTGCGGCGCGCCCCCGTTCCCAAGGTCCTGAGGAAACCATGAATGCCGCACTCGATCCGGTGATGGCCCGCCAGGGCCAGCCTCTGGGCCCGGCGCTGCCGGGCGAACGCCTGTCGATCCCGGGCGGGCTCGTCTGCTACACGATGGGGCAGGGCGAGCCGCTGCTGCTCGTGCACAGCGTCAACGCCGCGGCCTCGGCGGCCGAGGTGCGGCCGGTCTACGAGCACTACGCCACCTGGCGCACGGTGTTCGCGCTGGACCTGCCGGGCTTCGGCCTGTCCGATCGCGCCGACCGCGAGTACACGCCGCGGCTGATGACCGACGCGCTGCACGAGGTGGCGGCGCAGATCCGCCAGCGCTGCGGCCCGCAGCCGCTGGACGCGATGGCGCTGTCGCTGGGCTGCGAGTTCCTGGTGCGCGCGGCCGCCGAGCGCCCGCGCAACTGGGGCCGCCTGGCGCTGGTCAGCCCGACGGGCTTCCGCGGCGCCAAGCCGCTGCGCGGTGCACCGGGCGCCACGCGCGCGATCCCCGGGTTGCACGCCGTGCTGTCGGTGCCGCTGTGGGCGCCGTTCCTGTTCGACAACCTGACGCGGCCCAAGGTCGTGCGCTACTTCCTCGAGAAGGCCTGGGGTCAGCGCCAGATCGACGAGCAGGCCTGGAACTACGCGGTGGCCACCGCGCGTGCGCCGGGCGCACGCCACGCGCCGCTGCAGTTCCTGTCCGGCGGGCTGTTCAGCGCCGACATCCTCGACGTCTACGAGAAGCTGCGCCAGCCGGTCTGGATGTGCCACGGCGTGCGCGGCGACTTCACCGACTACCGCGCGAAGAAGGCGGTCGAGAAGAAGCCCAACTGGCGCTTCAACGTCTTCCAGACCGGCGCGCTGCCGTACTTCGAGCGGCCGCAGGAGTTCTTCGCCGTCTGCGACCGCTTCCTGACGCGCTGACCCCCGGCGGCGGCCGTGTGCCGCCGGCCGGGCGCTACAGCGTCTTGGCCGCGAGCTTGAAGTCCGGGTCCTCGGGGAACGGCGAGATCGTGAAGCCCAGGCTCTTCATCAGGCGCAGCATGTTGGCGTTGTTCGCCAGGATCAGGCCCTCGATCTCGGCCAGCCCCTTGGCACGCGCGAAGTCGATGATCGACAGCATCAGCCGCGAGCCCAGCCCCTGGCCCTTGAACTCGTCGGCCACCGCGAGCGAGAACTCGCAGCTCGTCTGGTCGGGGTTGGTGATGTAGCGCGAGACGCCGATGATGCGTTCGCTCTCGTGGAAGCTGCCGTCCTCGGCGACGTGGCGCTCGCGCAGCACGGCCACCAGCGCCATCTCGCGGTCGTAGTCGATCAGCGTGTAGCGCGCCAGCATGCGCGCCGGCAGCTCGGGCATCGTGCTGGCGAAGCGGAAGTAGCGGCTCTCCTCGGACAGCCCGCGCACGAAGGACTGCAGCATGTCGGCGTCGTCGGGGCGGATCGGGCGGATCGTGTACAGCCCGCCGCCCTTCATCGGCCACTCGCGCTCCTGGCTCGACGGGTAGGGCAGGATCGCCAGGTGGTTGTAGCTGTGCGGCGAGGCCGCGGAGTGGTCGATGACGATGCGTGCATCGACCGCGACCGCGCCGTTCTCGTCGACGATGATCGGGTTGATGTCCATCTCGCGCAGCTGCGGCAGCTCGCAGACCATCTCCGAGACGCGCAGCAGCACCTGCTCGAGTGCCTGGATGTCCGCCGGCAGCGCGCCGCGCCACTCGCCGAGCGACTCGGCGACACGTGCGCGTTCGATCAGCCGGTGGGCCAGGAACTGGTTCAGCGGCGGCAGCTCCATCGCGCGGTCGGCGATCAGCTCGATCATCGTGCCGCCGGCGCCGAAGGTGATGACCGGGCCGAACGGGTCGTCGGTGGTCAGGCCGACGTAGACCTCGCGCGTCTTGCCGCGCGAGTTGCGCCCGGCCATCGGCTGCACCGTGATGCCGTTGATGCGCGCGCTGGGCATCGCCCGGCGCACCGCTTCCATCATGTCGTTGAAGCGGTCACGCACCTGGGCCGCGCTGTGAACGTCCAGCGCCACGCCCTTGACGTCGCTCTTGTGCGAGATGTCGGGCGAATCGATCTTCAGCGCCACCGGGTAGCCGAGCTGGCTGGCGATCAGCATCGCCTCGTTGGGCGTGCGCGCGAGCATCGTGCGCGTCACCGGGATGTGGAAGGCCGCCAGCAGCGCCTTGCTCTCCATCTCGGTGAGCACGCGGCGGCGCTCGGTCAGCACGCCCTCGATCAGCAGGCGCGCGCCTTCGGTGTCGGGGTCGGCCAGGTGCGACAGCGAGGCCGGCGTCTGCTGCAGCAACTGCTGGTTGCGGTAGAAGCTGGCGATGCTGTGGAAGGCGTCGACCGCGGCTTCCGGCGTGCGGAAGGTCGGGATCAGCCGCGAGGCCAGGTACTCGCGCGCCGGGCGCACCACGGTGTCGCCCATCCAGCACGACAGCACCGGCTTGCCCGAAGGCGAGTACGCCTCGCCGATCGCCTGGGCGATGGCCAGCGGGTCCTCGCCGGCCTTGGGCGAGTAGATCAGCAGGATGCCGTCGGCGCCGCGGTCGGCCAGTGCCTGCTGCAGCGCCTCGCGGTAGCGGGCGCCGTCGGCGTCCTCGCCGAGGTCGGCGACACCGGCGACTTCGAGGCCGATCTCGTCGGCCCAGTCGGCGGCCAGCACGCCGGGGCCGCCGCCGTTGGTGATGATCGCCAGGCGCTTGCCCACCGGGCGGAAGCGCGAGGCCAGGCACTTGGCGGCCGAGAACAGCTGCACGAAGGTGCGCACGCGCACGACGCCGGCGCGGCGCAGCGCGGCGTCGAAGACGTCGTCGGCGCCGACGATCGAGGCCGAGTGCGTCAGCGCGGCGTGCGAGCCGGCCGGCTTGCGCCCGGCCTTCATCACGACCACCGGCTTGGCATAGGCCGCGGCACGCAGCGCGCTCATGAAGCGGCGCGCGTGGCGGATGCCTTCCATGTAGACCAGGATGCTCTGCGTCTGGCCGTCGTTGGCCAGGAAGTCCAGCGCCTGCGGCAGGTCGACGGCGGTGTTGGGGCCCAGCGAGATGACGTTGGAGAAGCCGATGCCGTTGTGGCGCGCCCAGTCGAGGATCGACGCGGTCAGCGCGCCCGACTGCGAGATCAGGCCCAGCGGCCCGGGCGCGGCCAGCGGGCCCAGCGCGCTGGCGTTGAGCTTCAGCGACGGGCGCTGGAAGCCCATGCTGTTGGGGCCCAGCAGGTGCACGCCGTAGCGCTTGGCCACCTGGTGCAGCTCGCTGCAGGCCTCCAGCGGCAGGCCGCTGGAGACGATCAGCGCGGCGCGGCAGCGGATGCGGCCGACGATCTCCAGCGCCGCCGGGATCTGCTCGGGCGGCAGCGCGATCAGCGCCAGGTCGGCGCGCGAGGCCGCCAGGTCGGCCAGCGTGCCGGTCATCGAGATGTCCAGCCAGGTGACCGGGCCGGTGTAGCCGCCGTCGATCAGCGCCCGGCGCAGCGTGCGCGCCAGCGGCGTCGGGGCCTCGTCGCTGTCGGGGTCGCCGGCGAAGACGACGATCGATTTCGGCGCGAAGAGCGAGCTGAGGATATGGCGGTCCACGATGGAGCTTTCGTCGTCTGGGTCAACCGTCGAGGATAGGCCAGCGCCTGATCCCGCGCTCGTGCGCCCTGCACGGTCGCGGTGGGCGGGTTGATCTTGCGCAAGCGTAACGTGGCGTCGGCGTCAGGGCTCCAGCGTGCCGCGTGCGGCCTCGACGACGCAGTCGGTCAGCCGCTGCAGCGCCGGCAGCGCGATGCGCGTGTGCTGCCAGGCCAGCGGCACGTCCAGCGCGCTGTCGGGCACCAGTTCGACCAGCGTGCCGGCCGCCAGCAGCGGCCGCACCAGCGGCTCCGGGTTCAGGCCCCAGCCCAGGCCGGCCAGCGTCGCGTCGACGAAACCCTGGCTCGACGGCAGCCAGTGCCGCGGCATCTCCACCGCCTGGCCGGCGGCGCGCTGCGCCCAGCGCTGCTGCAGCCGGTCCTTGCGGTCGAAGACCAGCGCCGGCGCACGCGCCAGTGCGGTGGCGTCGACGCCGGCGGCGAAGTGGCGTGCGACGTAGGCCGGGCTGGCGGTGGCGACGTAGCGCAGCCGTCCCAGCGGCACGCGGCGGCAGCCCGGTGCGGCGTGTTCGTCGGCGCTGACGGCGGCCAGCACCTCGCCGGCGTGCAGGCGTTCGGCGGTGTGGTCCTGGTCGTCGACGCCCAGGTCCAGCAGCACACGCGGTTCGGCCTGCGCGAACGCCGCCGCAGCGCCGACGAACCAGGTCGCCAGGCTGTCGGCGTTGACGGCCACCGGCAGCGTCGCCCAGCCGGCGTCGCTCTGCAGCGCCGGCAGCTCGGCGCGCAGCGCGCCTTCGAGCAGCGCCACCTGCTCCGCATGGCGGCACAGCAGCCGGCCGGCGGTGGTGGCGCTGCAGGGCTGGCCGCGCACGACCAGCACCTGGCCCAGGCGTTCCTCGAGCAGGCGCACTCGCTGCGACACCGCCGACGCGGTGACGTGCAGCGTTCGCGCGGCGCGTTCGAAGCTGCCTTCGCGCACGACGGCGGCCAGGGCGTCGAGCAGGGCGTAGTCGAGCATGAGATGAAGCAACGCTAATGATGGTGCAGGAGGTTTTAGCACCGCTTTTGGCGTTGGCGGGCATGCTCTCGCCATGACTTCCGCCTGGATCACCGGCTTTTCCCTCAGCCTGGCGCTGATCGTCGCGATCGGCGCGCAGAACGCCTTCGTGCTGCGCCAGGGGCTGCGCCGCGAGCATGTCGGGCCGATCGTGCTGTTCTGTGCTGCGATGGACGCGCTGCTGATCGCCGCCGGCGTCGCCGGGCTGGGCGGCGTCATCGGCGCCGCGCCGGTGCTGACGACGCTGCTGACCTGGGGCGGCGCGGCCTTCCTCGCCGCCTACGGCCTGCGTGCGCTGTGGCGTGCACGCAGGCCCGGTGCGCTGGCGGCGGCCGGCGCCGGCGGCCTGACGCGCCGCCAGGCGCTGTCGCAGGTGGCGGCGTTCACGTTGCTCAACCCCCATGTCTACCTGGACACCGTGCTGCTGGTCGGCTCGATCGGCGCGCAGCAGGCGGCGGCCGCGCGGCCGGCTTTCGTGCTCGGCGCGGCCTCGGCCAGCGCGCTGTGGTTCTCGGGGCTGGGCTACGGCGCACGCTGGCTGGCGCCGCTGTTCGCGCGGCCGCGGGCCTGGCAGGTGCTGGACCTGGCGATCGGCGCGACGATGCTGGTGCTGGCGGCGGCGCTGCTGGCCTGAGCACGAAATCGGCGCCCGCCGCACAATGCGCCGACCCCCCCACCGGATGGAGCCACGGCCATGAAGGGCGATACCGTCGTACTCGAGCACCTGAACCGCCAGCTCAAGAACGAGCTCACCGCGATCAACCAGTACTTCCTGCACTACCGCATGCTGAAGAACTGGGGCTTCGCGCGCATGGCGAAACACGAGTACGAAGAGTCGATCGAGGAGATGAAGCACGCCGACAAGATCGTCGACCGCATCCTCGTGCTCGAAGGCCTGCCCAACCTGCAGGACCTGGGCAAGCTGCTGATCGGCGAGACCGTCGTCGAGGTTCTCGAATGCGACCTGAAGCTCGAGCTCGCCTCGCAGGCACAGCTGAAGGAGGCCATCGCGCACTGCGAGTCGGTGCGCGACTACGTCAGCCGCGAGCTGCTCGAGGACATCCTCGAGGCCACCGAGGAACACATCGACCACCTCGAGACCCAGCTCGAGCTGGTCGGCAAGGTCGGCGAGCCGAACTACCTGCAGTCGCAGATGGGCGAGGCGTCCTGAGTCGCCTGGAGTCCCTGCTGCGAGCTTGTCTATTGAGACGGATTCGCATTTAGCTTACGATCCGGCGCATTCCGACAGGAGTCGCGCCCATGATCGTCTGCCTCTGCCACCGCGTCTCGGACCGCGACATCGCCGCCGCCGTGCAGACCGGCACGCGCTGCTTCGACGTGCTGCAGGACGATCTGCGTGTCGCCTCCTCCTGCGGCTGCTGCCACGACTGCGCGCGCGAGGTCTTCGACACGGCGCTGGCCCGCCATGCGGGCGTCGCGGAAGCGGGGTCCACGCAGGCGGCCTGAACGACGGGCCTCTGTCGCTGGCTCAATCCGCACCGCCGCGCGGCGCGCCAGAATGACTGGCACGTCGATGGAGGAGCCCCGGATGAAGCCGTCCCTGCTGCTGCTGCCCGGCCTGCTGTGCGACGCCGATCTCTGGCGCCCGCAGAGCCGCGACTTGCCGGCGTCCTGCACTGTCGCCGAGTACGGCGAGTCCCGTTCGATCGCCGCGATGGCCGAAGCCGCGCTCGCCGCCGCGCCGCCTGGGCCGCTGGCCATCGCCGGGCATTCGATGGGCGGGCGCGTGGCGCTGGAGATCTGCCATCGTGCGCCCGAACGCGTGCAGCGCCTGGCGCTGCTGAACACCGGCTGCCTGCCGCTGCCTGGCGGTGATGCCGGCGCCGCCGAACGTGCCGCGCGCCTGCGTTTCCTGGAGCTGGCGCGCCGCGACGGCATGCGTGCGATGGCGCTGGACTGGGTGCAGGGCGCGGTGCACGAGAGCCGCCGCCCCGGCCCGGTCGTCGACACCGTCGTCGAGATGTTCGCGCGGCGCACGCCGGCCGTCTTCGAGGCCCAGATCGAGGCCTTGCTGGCACGCCCCGACCATTCGCCGCTGCTGCCGCAGCTGCGCTGCACGACGCTGCTGCTGACCGGCAGCGACGACCGCCTGACGCCGCCCGAGACCCACGCCGAGATGCGCCGGCGCATCCCCGGCGCTTCGCACGTCGTCATCGGCCGCTGCGGCCACATGGCGCCGCTGGAGTCGCCGGCGGCCGTCAACGCCGCGCTGGGCGCCTGGCTGGCGGCCTGATGCGCCGCACGGCGCCCCCGCGGGCGCACAGGCGACAATCCCGCCCCTCTTGAAGGGCGCCGCGGCGCCCCCACTGTGCATCGCCGTGCCCGGTTTCGCCGGGCGGAGCCACTACTCGCCGCCAACACCATGGACAAGCAAACCCTGTCGTTCCAGGCCGAGGTCAAGCAGATCCTGCACCTCGTGACGCATTCGCTGTACTCGAACAAGGAGATCTTCCTTCGCGAGCTCGTGTCCAACGCGTCGGACGCCTGCGACAAGCTGCGCTTCGAGGCGCTGGACAAGGCCGAGCTGTACGAGGACGACCCCGACCTGGAGATCCGCGTCAGCTTCGATGCCGAGAAGAAGACGATCACCATCCACGACAACGGCATCGGCATGAGCGCCGACGAGGCCGTGCAGCACCTGGGCACGATCGCCAAGAGCGGCACGCGCGAGTTCATGGCCGCGCTCGAAGGCGAGCAGAAGAAGGACGCCAACCTGATCGGCCAGTTCGGCGTCGGCTTCTACTCGGGCTTCATCGTCGCCGACCGCATCACCGTCGAGACCCGCCGCGCCGGCCTGCCGGCCGAGCAGGGCGTGCGCTGGTCCAGCGAAGGCACCGGCGAGTTCGAGGTCGAGACCATCCACCGCCCCGAGCGCGGCACCGACGTCATCCTGCACCTGCGCGACGGCGAGGACGAGTTCCTCGCGGCGTGGAAGCTGCGCAGCATCATCAGCAAGTACAGCGACCACATCTCGCTGCCGGTGCTGATGCCCAAGCAGCGCTGGGACGACGAGAAGAAGGAGCAGGTCACCACCGACGAGTGGGAGGCCGTCAACAAGGCTGCCGCGCTGTGGGCGCGCTCCAAGAGCGACGTCACCGACGCCGAGTACCAGGAGTTCTACAAGCAGATCTCCTACGACAGCGAGGCGCCGCTGGCCTACACGCACAACCGCGTCGAGGGCCGCACCGAGTACACGCAGCTGCTGTACGTGCCGGCCAAGGCGCCGTTCGACCTGTGGAACCGCGACAAGCGCGGCGGCGTGAAGCTCTACGTCAAGCGCGTCTTCATCATGGACGACGCCGAGGCGCTGATGCCGGTGTACCTGCGCTTCGTCAAGGGCGTGATCGACTCGGCCGACCTGCCGCTGAACGTCAGCCGCGAGCTGCTGCAGGAAAGCCGCGACGTGAAGGCGATCCGCGAAGGCAGCACCAAGCGCGTGCTGGCGATGCTGGAGGACGTGGCCGAGAACCAGAAGGACAAGTACGCCGAGTTCTGGCAGCAGTTCGGCGCCGTGCTGAAGGAAGGCATCGGCGAGGACCACGCCAACCAGGAGCGCCTGGCCAAGCTGCTGCGCTTCGCGTCGACGCAGGCCGACTCGGGCGTCGGTTTCGCCGACTACGTGGCGCGCATGAAGGAAGGCCAGGAGGCGATCTACTACATCACCGCCGACACGCTGGCCGCGGCCAAGAGCAGCCCGCAGCTGGAGATCTTCCGCAAGAAGGGCATCGAGGTCCTGCTGCTGACCGACCGCGTCGACGAGTGGATGCTCTCGCACCTCTACGAGTTCGACGGCAAGCCGCTGCAGAGCGTCGCCAAGGGCGGCGTCGACCTGGGCAAGCTGCAGGACGAGGAGGAGAAGAAGGCCGCCGAGCAGACCGCCGAGGCCTTCAAGCCGGTGCTCGAGCGCCTGAAGGAGACGCTGAAGGCGCGTGCCAAGGACGTGCGCACGACGACGCGACTCGTCGACTCGCCGGCCTGCATCGTCGCCGACGAAGGCGACATGAGCTCGCATCTGGCGCGGCTGCTGAAGCAGGCCGGCCAGAGCGCGCCGAAGTCGCTGCCGATCCTGGAAGTCAACGCCGAGCATCCGCTGGTCAAGCGGCTGGACGGCGATGCGCGCTTCGACGACCTCGCGCAGATCCTGTTCGACCAGGCGCTGCTGGCCGAAGGCGGGCAGCTGGAAGACCCGGCGGCCTACGTGCAGCGCGTCAACCGCATGCTGGTCGGCTGAGTTCGCGTCCGCGCCGCGCCCGGCGTTGGCGCGGCGGCAACACTGCCTGTCCGGGGGGTGAAGGCCCGCCGCCGCGGGCCTAGCATCCTGCCCGTCGGAATGGTGCGAGGCACGAATCCGGCGGAATCGTCCGGGGGTGCCCCGGCAGGAGGCCTTGATGTTGAACGAGATCATCGGACGCCCGTCGCGACCAGCCGGTCGTGGTTGGCGCTTCGTGGGGACGACGCTGGTGACGGCTGCGCTGGCGGCCTGCGGCGGTGGTGGCGGTGGCGGCACGAGCTACGGTGACGGTGTCGAAGCGCCGCCCACCGCGGCAGCCACGATCGACGTGACTTCGGACGGCGCCATCGGCGGCGTGCGCGCGGCAGTGGCGGCTGCCGACCGGGCGATCGACGCCCAGGCTTCGCTGCTCGGCCTTGACTTCCTGCTGGGCGACGACGCCACGGTGTCCGGCCGGGCCGGCGCCAAGGCCGCGGGCACGGTGCAGGCCCAGGACTCCGGGACGGCGACCTGCTACGACGTCTTCGAGGTCATGCCCTGCGCCGGCACGATCGCCGTCAGCAGCGACTTCGACCTGGCGGCTGACCAGGTCGCGGCCGGTCGTTACCTGGCGCTCGACTTCCGCAGCATCGCCTTCGGCAGCGGTGCCGAGGCCGTCACCCTCGACGGCGGCCTGCGCATCGACTTCGAGACCTCGTTCGATTTCCTGGTCGGTTTCCGCGTCGGCGACTCCCTGCGCATCACCTTCGACGGCCTGCAAGGCAGCGTCGGCGACGTCGCGTACGGTCCGATCGACTTCTCGGCGCGGCTGCAGCAGTCGAACGTCGGCCTGCAGCTGACGGCCGACGGCGTGCGCTACACCGCACTCGAGGTCGGCAGCTCCGGCGGCGCGGCCGTCATCTCCGCCGGCACGGTGCGGCTGGAGCACCCGGCGCAGGCCGGAGCCTACGTCGACGTCGGCTTCGCCAGCTGGCAGCGTGTGGACGGGCGGCCCGTGGCCGGCAGCAGCGCGGCCGTCTCCGTCGGCACCCGCACGATCACCGTCAGCGTGCAGTCGACGACGGCGACGACGGTCCGCTACCGCGCCGTCATCACCGAGTCCGGCGGCACGCTCGCCAGCTACGACATCCTCGCGACCTACCCGCAGCCCTCGGGCGGCGTGCCGGTCTACACCGTGCTGCCGCCGCCCTGAGCGGTGGCCGCGACGCCCGCGGCCGCGCGCCGCGGGCGCGTCAGGCCATCGCCTCGAGCTGCTCGCGCAGCTGCGTCGTCTGCTGCGACCAGTAGGCCGACGTTCCGAAATACGGGAAGTTGATCGGGAAGCTGGGGTCGCCCCAGCGTTCGGCCAGCCAGGCTGCGTGGCGCACCATGCGCAGCGTGCGCAGCGGCTCGATCAGCGCGCGTTCGCGGTCGTCGAACTCGCTGAACTCCTCGTAGCCGGAGAGCAGCAGGTCGAGCTGGCGGGCGATCGTCGAGCGGTCGCCCGAGACCAGCATCCACAGATCCTGCACCGCCGGGCCCTGCATCGCGTCGTCGAGGTCGACGACGTGCGGCGCGCCGTCGCGCCAGAGCACGTTGCCGGGGTGGCAATCGCCGTGCAGGCGCAGCGTGGCCAGCGGCTGCGCGGCGTCGAACGCGGCCTCGACCGCGGCCAGCGCCTGTTCGCAGCTGGACAACCAGGCCGGGCGCTGGTCGGCGGGCACGAAACCGCCTTCGAGCAGCACGGCCAGCGCACGGCGGCCGTCGCGGCGCGCGTCGAGCCGGTGGCGGTGCTCGAACGGGCGGCGCCGGCCGACGGCGTGCAGCCGGCCGATGAACCGGCCGATGCGGCGCAGCGTCTCGGGATCGTCGAGCTCGGGTTCACGCCCGGCGCAGCGTGCCGACACCGACCAGCGGTGCGCACCGCGCAGCGCCAGCGTCGGCGGCGTGCCGGCCAGCGCCGTGCCGTCTTCGGCCGCTGCCAGCACCAGCGGCGGCACCACCGGCACCTCGGCGGCGGCGAGCTCGAGCGCGAAGGCATGCTCCTCGAGGATCTGCGCATCGCTCCAGCGCCCGGGGCGGTAGAACTTGGCGACGACCGCGCTGCCGTCCTCCAGGAACAGCTGGAAGACGCGGTTCTCGTAGGAGTTGAGCTGCAGGATGCGACCGTCGCCGCGCAGCCCCACCGCGTCGAGCGCGTCGAGCACCTGCTGCGGTGTCAGATCGGCGTAGCCGGGTCCGGACATCGGCCTCAGTGCCGGCGGGAGGGCAGGCCGCGGACGTCGCGCGCGCGGTGATCCGTCGAGCGGCGGCTCGGCGTGACCCAGGGTGGCGCCGGTGGCGTGGCCGGTGGCGCCGGTGCGGCGGGGGGCTCGCCGACCCACGAGGTCTCGGCCAGCGGCGCCGGCGCGGTCTCGATCCAGACGTGGTGCTCGCGCCTGCGCGGCGGGATCGGCGGGCGTTCGGGCGTGCCGCGGTCGCGCGCCGGCGCGCCGGCGTCGACGAGGCGCCTGAGCTCCTCGGCATCCGGCATCGCCTCGGGCAGGCAGCGCAGGTAGCGCACGCGGCAGGCGCCCAGCAGCTCGGCCTTGAAGCGGCGCTGCTCGAGCACCGCCGGGTCCTCGCTGCGCTCGAGGTCGATCGCGGCGAGCACGCGCCCGCTACCGCTGCAGATCAGGAAAGCCACGTCCAGCGGTGCCATGCGCGCCATGAAGGGGCGCGCGTGCTGCGGCTCCAGCGGGCGGCAGAAGCGGCGCAGCGGCACGCGTGCCAGCACCAGCTGGTCGGGCAGGGCCGCGCGCAGTTCGCGGTGCACGCGGCGCTCGACGGCGTCGAAGACCGGCCGGGCGGCGAACAGCCCGTCGGGTGAAGGCTCGGGTTCGGCGCCGCTGCGCGGCCGGATGAACCACAGCGCCGCCGCGCCCCCGAGCAGGGCGAAGGCGATCGAGCTGAGGATCCAGGGCAGGGCGGGCGGCATCTCGGGAGGCACCGCCGGACCGCGGCCGATGCGTGGTCGATGTTAAACCGGGGGCGTCGGCCCGCGGTCGCACCGCCCCCCCGGCGCGCGGCATGCGACACGTTCGCGTCCCCGAGGTCGGGGAGCGTGCCGACGCTGCCCCACAGGTTCAGCCAGCGGTCGAAGCGCCGGGCGTGCCGCTTGAGGCCGTAGTCGAGGTCGGCGACCTGCTGCTCGACCATCGCTTCGACGTGCGACGCGATGTCCTGCGGCGGCAGGTAGACGCGGGCGACCGCGTCCGGGCCGTCGAAGCCGACCTCGGCGCCGGCGTTGCGGGCGATGCGCAGCATTGCGGAGTTCTCGGCCAGCGCGTGGATCAGCAGCGTGTAGACGCCGCGGTTGCGGGCGTGCACGGTGCACAGCGCGAACAGGCGCGAGCCCCAGCCGCGCCCGCGGGCGCGCGCCGAGACCGAGACGCCGAACTCCGCTTCGGCACCGGGCCGGTCGCTGTCGCCCAGGTGGGCGAGGTGGGCGACCGCGACCAGTTCGAGGCGGCGGTTGAAGACGCCGAAGAGCTCGTCACGCTCGAAGTCCAGCCGGGCGACGTACTGCTCGATCTGGTGATCGCCCGCCGCGTAGCCGAAACGCAGGTAGCGGTCCCGGCCCTCGAGCCCCAGCAGGTGCTGCAGCACGCGCGGCCGGTGGCGGTCGGCGAGCTTGCGGATCGGCACCCACTGCTGCGCAGCGGCGTCGGGCGCAGGCCCGGGCATTTCGGAATCGGTCTTCATCGGGGCCCCCAACGACTGCTTCTGGGCACTTCCAGGGGCGATGCGGAGTCCGCCGCCCCTTGGGCTTGGGCTCGACCGGCATCAGGCCGGGTCGGCTCGGGTGCCCGCATCCTACCGGAAGACCTAGGGTTAACCCTGGACCCATCTCCCCAATTTGCCGTTCTAACCGGCGATAGTTGGCGTCGCTGAACCGTGTATACTCGCGGGCTTTCCCGATTTCGGCTGGGAAAAGCACGTCCAGGTCGGGCGCCCCCGTGGTGCCGCGGCCAGCCCCGAGAGGCCGCCCCTGACAAGCGGTGCCGAGGGGAGGCGGGAAGTTCAAGCCGATCCCACGCGTGTCGCCGTCCGGTGGCGCGCTCATTGTGAAGACCCCCTCATGAAGACCTTCAGCGCCAAGCCGGCCGAGGTGAAGCACGAGTGGTACGTGATTGACGCCACCGATAAGGTGCTCGGACGTGTCGCCAGCGAAGTGGCACTCCGTTTGCGCGGCAAGCACAAGGCCATCTACACGCCTCACGTCGACACCGGTGACTTCATCATCGTCGTCAACGCCGACAAGATCCGCGTCACCGGCACCAAGGCCACCGACAAGATCTACTACCGTCACTCGGGCTTTCCGGGCGGCATCTACGCCACCGCCTTCAAGGACATGCAGGCCAAGCACCCCGGCCGCGCGCTGGAGAAGGCCGTCAAGGGCATGCTGCCGAAGGGCCCGCTGGGCTACGCGATGATCAAGAAGCTGAAGGTGTACGCTGGTGACACGCACCCGCACACCGCCCAGCAACCCAAGCCGCTGGCGATCTGAGGACTGCGATGATCGGACAATGGAACTACGGCACCGGCCGCCGCAAGAGCTCGGTGGCCCGCGTCTTCATCAAGAAGGGCACCGGCCAGATCGTCATCAACGGCAAGCCGATCGAAGCCTACTTCGGTCGTCAGACGTCGATCATGATCGTCAAGCAGCCGCTGCTGCTGACGGCCAATGACGCGGCCTTCGACATCCAGGTCAACGTGCACGGCGGCGGTGAATCCGGCCAGGCCGGCGCGGTGCGCCACGGCATCACCCGTGCGCTGATCGACTACGACGCGGCGCTCAAGCCCGACCTGAGCCGTGCCGGCTTCGTGACGCGTGACGCGCGCGAAGTCGAGCGCAAGAAGGTCGGCCTGCACGGCGCCCGCCGTCGCAAGCAGTTCAGCAAGCGCTGATCGGGAGGGCCGGCTCGTCCGGCTCCCCTGTTGTTGCACGACGCCGCGCGGCCTCACCGGCCGGCGCGGCGTTTTGCCGTCCGCGGTGGGCGGCGAAAGACCGCGATGCCGTCGCGGTCGTCGTTTCCTGGCGCTCCGGCCTGCGATGGCGCGGCGCCACAATGTCGAAGCCGGCGGGTCGCCGGCGGCGTGCCGTCACGCCCGAACTGGAGAACTCATGAACGCGATCGCCGATCTGGCCACCCCCGCCACCGAGGAAATGCCCGCGCCGCTGATCTTCACCGACAGCGCTGCCGCCAAGGTGAAGGAGCTCGTCGACGAGGAAGGCAACCCGGACCTGAAGCTGCGCGTCTTCGTGCAGGGCGGCGGCTGCTCCGGCTTCCAGTACGGCTTCACCTTCGACGAGGAAGTCAACGAGGACGACACGCAGATGACGAAGAACGGCGTCACGCTGCTGATCGACGCGATGAGCCTGCAGTACCTCGTCGGCGCCGAGATCGACTACAAGGACGACCTCCAGGGTGCCCAGTTCGTGATCCGCAATCCGAACGCCACCACGACCTGCGGCTGCGGGTCCTCGTTCTCGGTCTGAATCCCCGCGCGGCCGTTCGGCCTGCGCTCTCTGACACGGCACGCCGGCACCCGCCCGCGTGCCGTTGTCGTTTCAGGCGGGGTAGAACGCGCCGAGCACACGCTCGCCGCGCGCGCCGGTGACGGCGACGCGGTTGCTGGCGCGCCGTTCGAGGTGGGCGCGCGCCAGCCAGGCGAAGGCGATGGCCTCGACCTGATCGGGCGGCACGCCGAGTTCGGCGCTGGACATCACCCGTGCGCCCGGCAGCAGCGCCACCAGCCGCGACATCAGATGGCCGTTGAAGGCGCCGCCGCCGCAGACCACGAGGCGTGCCGTCGCCGGCGCGTGGCGGGCCACGGCATCGGCGGCGCCACGCGCCGTCAGCTCGGCCAGTGTCGCCATCACGTCCTGTGGCGCGACGCCAACCAGCGGCATCGCCGCCAGCCAGGGCTCGTTGAACAGGTCGCGGCCGGTGCTCTTGGGCGGCAGGCGCATGAAGAACGGGTCGGTCAGCAGCGCCGCCAGCAGTGCCGTGTCGACGCGGCCGCCGGATGCCCAGGCGCCGCCGTCGTCGTAAGGCCGGCCCAGGTGGCACTGGATCCAGAGGTCGAGCAGCGCGTTGCCTGGCCCGCAGTCGAAGCCCGACACCGCACCGTCAGCCGGCAGCAGCGTCAGGTTGGCGATGCCGCCGAGATTGAGCACCGCGACGTGTTCGCCCGGCGACGCGAAGACCTCGGCATGGAAGGCCGGCACCAGCGGCGCGCCTTCGCCGCCCGCGGCGACGTCGCGGCTGCGGAAGTCGCAGACGACGTCGATGCCGCTCAGCTCGGCGAGCAGCGCGCCGTTGAGCAGCTGCAGCGTGTAGCCGGTGCCGTCGAACTCGCGTGGCCGGTGGCGCACCGTCTGGCCGTGGGCGCCGAGGGCTCGAACCGAGCTCGGCGCGATGGCTTGCGTGTCGAGCAGCGTGGCCACGGCGCCGGCGTAGGCCCGTGCCAGCGCGTTGGCGGCCAGCGCGGCGCGATGGAGTTCGTCGGCGCCGGGGCTGTTCAGCGCCAGCAGCTCGGCGCGCAGCGCCGGTGCGAAAGGCTGGTGCAGGTGGCCGAGCACACGAGGCGCCGGGCCGTCGAAGTCGACGGCGACGGCGTCGATGCCGTCGAGCGACGTGCCCGACATCAGCCCCAGCTCGATCGCCACCGTGGGCGCCCTGGCTGGTTTATTCGAAGCTCGGGCGGCCCGAGCGCGCTTCGGCGAGCTGCAGTTGCACGCGCAGGCCCTGCGCGACCTGGGCCAGGCGCGCGCGGGCGGCGGCGTCCAGCGTCACCTGCTCGGCGCTGCGGGCGATGCGCAGCGGGTCGTGCTGGGCGCCGTTGATCTTGAACTCGAAGTGCAGGTGCGGGCCGGTGGCCCAGCCGGTGGCGCCGACGGCACCGATGCGCTGGCCCTGCTCGACGCGCTGGCCCTTCTTGACGTCGATGCGGCTCAGGTGGGCGTACAGCGTGGCCTTGCCGCCGCCGTGCTGGATCTGGATGACGTTGCCGTAGCCGTTCTGGCGCCCGGCGAAGTCGACGAGGCCGTCGGCCACGGTGCGCACCGGCGTGCCGGTCGGGGCGCCGTAGTCCACGCCCTTGTGCGCGCGCCAGGTCTTCTGGATCGGGTGCAGGCGCATCGCGAAGCCGGAGGTCACGCGCGAGAACTCCATCGGGCTGGCGAGGAAGCTGCGGCGCAGGCTGCGGCCGTCGAGGTCGTAATAGCCGCCGCGGGTGCCGGGGTTGAACCAGACGGCCTGGAAGGTCTGGCCGCGGTTGATGAACTCGGCGGCCAGCACGCGGCCGACGCCTTCGTTCCAGGGCACGACCTCGCCGTCGGCGGTGACCGCCTCGTAGACGACGCTGAAGGTGTCGCCCTTGCGCAGCTCGCGGTGGAAGTCGATCTCGCCGGAGAAGATGTCGGCGATCTGGATCGCGACCGCGTCGGGCAGCATCGCGGCGTCGGTGGCGGCGAACAGCGAGCTCTGGATCGTGCCGCTGCCCAGACGCACCTGCACCGCCAGCGGCGCCGTCTCGGTGCTGCTGACGAAGCCCTTGCCGTCGCGCTTGACGGTCAGGCGGGTGAAGTGGGTGCGTGCCTGCTCGGCGTTCTCGGCCGGGTAGCGCACGACGAGTTCGTCGAGTTCACCCAGCTCGGACACGCGGGCGCGCACCATCTTGCCGCCGCGACCGCCGACGATGCGTCGCGCCGAGGGGTCGTTGCGCAGGAAGCGTGCGGCGGCCTCGTCGGTGACGCCCAGGCGCGCCAGCAGGCTCTGCGGCGTGTCGGTGCCGCGCGTGATCTCGTGGCGGTCGAGCTGGAGCGAGAGATCGGCCAGCGCTGCGGCCTGGCTGGCGATGTCCTCGGGGACGACGTCCTCGGTGACCAGCCGCTGCGGCAGCAGCGAAGCGTCGGGAGCCAGCGGCGCGATGCCGAAAGCGGTGATGCCGAAGCCGCCGAGCGCGACGACGACCGAGGCGATGATGCTGCGGCGGTGGCGTCCTGCGAACGCCTGCGCCTGGCTGATGAGGCGCTCCGGGGAGATGCTCGGTCCCAACGTGTCGATCCGGTCTCGTTGTAGGCCCCTGCTTCGGGGTCGGCGTCGTGTCGTCCTCTAGAATCTTTCGCCCAGTCCTACAACGGGCCGCGCGAGTATAGCCAAGCCCCCCACGAGCAAGGGGGCCGCCCGCATCAAAAAACCTGCCATGTCCGACTCCTCTGCCGCCCCGTTGACGCCGATCACAGACCGCGTCATGGAGGCGATGCGCATCTCCCGCCGCGGCTGTGACGAACTGCTCCCCGAAGCCGACTGGCTGAAGAAGCTGGCCCGTGCCGAGGCCACCGGAACGCCGCTGCGCATCAAGCTCGGGCTGGACCCGACGGCTCCCGACATCCACATCGGCCACACCGTCGTGCTCAACAAGATGCGCCAGCTCCAGGACCTGGGGCACACGGTGATCTTCCTGATCGGCGACTTCACGTCGATGATCGGCGACCCCTCGGGCCGCAATTCGACGCGCCCGCCGCTGACGCGCGAGCAGATCGAGGCCAACGCCCAGACCTACTACAAGCAGGCCAGCCTGGTGCTGGACCCGGCGCGCACCGAGATCCGCTACAACAGCGAGTGGAGTGACGCGCTCGGCGCTCGCGGCATGATCCAGCTGGCGGCGCGCTACACGGTGGCACGCATGATGGAGCGCGACGACTTCAAGAAGCGCTTCGAGTCGAACACGCCGATCAGCGTGCACGAGTTCCTCTACCCGCTGATGCAGGGCTACGACTCGGTGGCGCTGAAGAGCGACCTCGAACTCGGCGGCACTGACCAGAAGTTCAACCTGCTCGTCGGCCGCGCGCTGCAGGCCGAGTACGGCCAGGAGCCGCAGTGCATCCTGACGATGCCGCTGCTCGAAGGCCTGGACGGCGTCGAGAAGATGTCCAAGAGCAAGGGCAACTACGTCGGCATCACCGAGCCGGCGAACGCCATGTTCGCCAAGATCCTGTCGATCAGCGACGAGCTGATGTGGCGCTGGTACACGCTGCTGTCCTTCCGCAGCGAGGACGAGATCGCGGCGCTCAAGCGCGAGGTCGAGGGCGGGCGCAACCCGAAGGACGCGAAGGTGATGCTCGCCAAGGAGATCACGACGCGCTTCCACAGCGCCGCCGCGGCCGAGGCCGCGCACGAGGACTTCCAGCGTCGCGCCGCCGGCGGCGTGCCCGACGAGATCCCCGAGTGCTCGCTGTCCGGCGCGCCGCTGGGCATCGCCGCGCTGCTGAAGCAGGCCGGCCTGGTGCCGTCGACCAGCGAGGCGATGCGCATGGTCGAACAGGGCGGCGTGCGTGTCGACGGCGGTGTCGTCTCCGACAAGGCGCTGAAGCTGGCGGCCGGCACCTACGTCGTGCAGGTCGGCAAGCGCAAGTTCGCGCGCGTGACGCTGGGCGCCTGAGCGCCCGCCCGCCGCGTCCGCTGCGTCCGCCCCGCGATGCAGGTCAGCAGCTACCTGAAGATCTCGGTCGCGGTCGCCATCGCGACGATCGCGCTGAAGACCGGCGCCTGGTGGGTCAGCGGCAGCGTCAGCCTGCTGTCCGACGCGATGGAGTCGCTGGTCAACCTGGCCGGCGCCACCTTCGCGCTGGCGATGGTGACGATCGCCGCGCGCCCGGCCGACGAGGAGCATCCCTACGGCCACCACAAGGCCGAGTACTTCTCCAGCGGCTTCGAGGGCGTGCTGATCTTCGTCGCCGCGCTGGCCATCGTCTGGGCCGCGGTCGAGCGCCTGCTGAACCCGCAGCCGCTGGAGCAGCTGGGCTTCGGCCTGGCGCTGTCGGTGATCAGCTCGGTGCTCAACGGCGCGCTCGCCTGGTCGATGCTGCGCAAGGCGCGCGCCGTCGGCTCGATGGCGCTCGAAGGCGATGCCCGCCACCTGTTCACCGACGTCTGGACCTCGGCCGGCGTCGTCGGCGGGCTGGTGCTGGTGCACTTCAGCGGCTGGCTGTGGCTGGACCCGGTGCTCGCGATCCTGGTGGCGCTGAACATCCTGCGCGAGGGCGCCTCGCTGATCTGGCGGTCGGCCAGCGGCCTGATGGACCAGGCGCTGGAGCCCGAGGTCATCGCCAAGGTCGACGCCGCGCTGGCGGCGTTCGCCGGGCAGCCGATCCGTTTCGATCACGTCGTCACGCGCCGCGCCGGGCAGCGGCGTTTCGTCGACCTGCACCTGCACGTGCCCGGCGCCTGGACGCTGGCCCATGCCGCCCAGGTGCGCACCGAGGTGGAGGTCGCGCTGATGGCGGCCGTGCCGGGGCTGCGCGCCAGCATCCAGCTGCTGCCCGTCGACGCCGAGGCGATCGCGCTGCCGGGCGAGGAGGACCCGAACCCATGATGGCGCTGATCCAGCGCGCCGCTGGCGCGCGTGTCGAGGTCGAAGGCCGTGTCGTCGGCCAGATCGCGCAGGGCCTGCTGGTGCTGGTCTGCGCCGAGCCGTCGGACACGCCGGCGCAGGCCGCCAGGCTGGTCGACAAGCTGTTGAAGCTGCGCATCTTCAGCGACGAGGCCGGACGCATGAACCGCAGCGTGCAGCACGTCGGCGGCGGGCTGCTGATCGTCTCGCAGTTCACGCTGGCGGCCGACACCTCGGGCGGCAACCGCCCGAGCTTCACCGGCGCCGCGCCGGCCGAACTCGGCCGTGCGCTCTACGAGGATGTGCTGCGCCTGGCGCGCGAGCGCCATCCGACGGTGGCTGCCGGGGTCTTCGGCGCCGACATGCAGGTGCATCTCGTCAACGACGGGCCGGTGACGATCCCGATGCGGATCGCCTGACCTCGTTGGCGTCCGGCTGAGGACGATGGAAAGACGGGGTCAGGTCTCGTGAGACCTGACCCCGGGCTGCCAGAACGTCGCGCGAGGGAAAGACGGGGTCAGGTCTTGCGAGACCTGACCCCGGGCTGCCTCCGGGCTGCTCCTGACTGCAGCGTGTGACCGTGCGCGGGCACGTTCACACGTCCTCAGCCCTCGCGCGTGAAATCGCGCTCGGGCCTTCGCCTGGCGTGCAACGCCTTCCGGCGTCGCACGTCCGGGCTCAGTCAGCCTTGCAGGCCGCGTCCTCGCAGAGCTCGGACCCTGACTGCAGCGTGTGACCGTGAGCAGGCACGGTCACACGTCCTCAGTCAGCGTACTGTCCGGCGGCCTTGATGATCGGGCCCCACTTGTTGATCTCGGCCTCGACGAACTTCTTGTGTTCGGCCGGGCCGACGCGGCTGTCGGTGACGACGACCGCACCCAGCGCTTCCTCGCGCTTGATGAAGTCGGCGTCCTTCAGCGCCTTGCGCAGCGCGGCGTTCAGCGTGTCGAGCACCGGCTTGGGCGTGCCGCGCGGCGCGTAGACACCGTGCCAGATCGTCACGTTGAAGCCCTTGACGCCCGACTCGTCCAGCGTCGGCAGCTTGGCCAGCGCCGGCGCCGTCAGGCGCTTGGTCGTCGTCACGGCGTAGGCCTTGACCTTGCCGCTCTCGATCTGGCCGGTGGTGTTCGTCGTCTGGTCGCACATGATGTCGACCTGGCCGCCGAGCAGGTCGGTCATCGCCGGTGCGGTGCCCTTGTACGGCACGGTCGTCATGTCGATGGCCAGGCTCTGCTGGAACAGCACGCCGCACAGGTGCGAGGCGGCGCCGAGGCCGGCGTTGGCGAGGTTGATGCGGCCCTTGTTCGCCTCGAGCCACTTGCGCAGCTCGGCGAAGTTGTTGGCCGGCAGGTCCGGGCGGCCGATCACCGTCATCGGCACCTCGTTGATGAGGCCGACGTACTCGAAGTCGTCCAGCGTCTTGTACGGCAGGTTGCGGTACAGCGCCGGCGAGGTCGCCATGCCGATGTGGTGCACCAGCAGCGTGTAGCCGTCCGGCGTCGCCTTGGCGACCTTGGCCGCGCCCAGCGTGCCGCCGGCACCCCCGACGTTCTCGATGACGATGGTCGTGTTGTTCAGCTGCTTGCGCAGCGCTTCGGCCAGGTCGCGCGCGACCTTGTCGGTGGGGCCGCCGGCTGCGAACGGCACGACGACGGTGATCGGCTTCTCGGGATAGGCGGCCGATGCGGTGGCGGCAACCAGGGTGGCGGCCAGGGCCAGCAGCGTCTTCTTCAAGATGTCTGTCTCCTTCAGTGGTGGTCAAGGTCCGGGATGCGCGAATCCTAGGGCGCGCAAACGGCCCGCCACGTCGGGAAATACGTAGCGGCAAACCCGCGCCCGCGCTGCACTTGACGCCTGTCAGCAGCATCGGGCCGCCGCGCCGGCCGAGAGCGTGACGGATGGCCGCTCTGCCGCCGTTCGTCGCGGCGCGGACCGGGCGGGAACCGCAGAATCCTGCGGGTTTTCACCCATGACGACACCTTGCCGCCGATGAACCTCCCGCTCACGCGTCGTTCCCTGCTCGCTGCCGCCGCCTCGCTGGCCCTGCCTCCGGCCTTCGCGCAGCCGGCGCGGCCGCTGCGTTTCGTCATCGGCTTCCCGTCCGGCGGCTCCAGCGACGCGATGGGCCGGGCGCTGGCCGAACGCCTGGCCCCGGCGCTGGGCCTGCCGCTGGTCGTCGAGAACCGCCCGGGGGCCGGGGGAACCACCGCCGCAGCCGCGGTCGCCAAGGCCGAGCCCGACGGCTCGACGCTGATGCTGGCCTCCTCGCACCACCTCGTCGCGCAGTACGTGCAGACCGGGCTGGGCTACGACTTCGCCACTGCTTTCGAGCCCGTCGCCGCGATGGCCGCGGTGCCCTCGGTGCTGGTGGTCGCGTCGCGCTCGCGCGTCGGCTCGGTGCGCGAGCTGATCTCGGCCGCCGCCGCGGGGCCGGACCGGCTGCGCTACGGCTCGGTCGGCGCCGGCTCGACCCAGCAGGCCACGGCCGAGCTGTTCCGCATCCGCGCCGGCATCAAGCTCGACGGCGTCGCGTTCCCCGGCGGCAACGCGATGATGGCCGGGCTGGCCAACGGCGACATCGAGCTCGCGTTCGAGACCATCCCGTCGGCGCTGGCCCAGATCCGCGCCGGCAAGGTGAAGGCGCTGGCGGTGTCGACGGCCAAGCGGTCGTTCGCGCTGCCCGACGTGCCGACGCTGGCCGAGGCCGGGCTGTCGAACTTCGACGCCCCGGTCTGGTACGGCGCGGTTGCCCCCGCCGGCACGCCGCGCGCGACCGTCGAGCGCCTGAACGCCACCGTCAACCGCCTGCTCGACAGCGGCGAGTTCAAGGCCCAGCTGCTGCAGATGGGCGCCACGCCGGTGACGATGACGCCGATCGAGTGGGCCGGCGCGATCCGCCTGGACCTCAAGCGCTGGGAGCGCCTGGCGCGCCAGGCCAAGCTGGTGGCCTGAGCGCCGCCTTCAGCCGACGCGGCGCAGGTCGTCGATGACCTTGCCGTCGTTGGGCAGCTGGCCCGGGTCGCAGAGCTCGACCTCGGCGCGCAGCTTGGTCACGTCGCGCACCGTCTGCGCGATCGACGCCGCCAGGCCCTCGGGCCGGCGCGTGCACTCGACCATCAGCGTCATGCGGTCGTCGGCCATCTCGCCTTCGACGACCAGGCGCGCGCGGCCCAGCTCCGGATGCCGGCGCAGCACCTCGGCGACCTGCGCCGGGTGCACGAACATGCCGCGCACCTTGGCCGTCTGGTCGGCGCGGCCGAGCCAGCCGCGCATGCGTGCGTTGCTGCGGCCGGTCGGGCAGGCGCCCGGCAGGATCGCCGACAGGTCGCCGGTGCCGAAACGGATCAGCGGGTAGTCCGGGTTCAGCACCGTGACGACGACCTCGCCGACCTCGCCGTCGGGCAGCGGCTCGCCGGTGCCGGGGCGCACGATCTCGACGATCACCGACTCGTCGAGCACCAGGCCTTCGCGCGCTTCGGTCTCGTAGGCGACGAGGCCCAGGTCGGCCGTCGCGTAACTCTGGTAGGCCTCGATGCCGCGGGCGCGGAAGGCGTCGCGCAGCGCCGGCGGGAAGGCCTCGCCGCTGACCGCGGCCTTGCACAGCGCCGGCAGGCGCAGGCCGGCGATGTCGGCCTTCTCCAGCAGGATGCGCAGAAAGCTCGGCGTGCCGGCGTAGGCTTCGGCGCGCAGCTCGGCCAGCGCCTGCAGCTGCAGCTCGGTGTTGCCGACGCCGCCGGGGAAGACCGCGCAGCCCAGCGCCAGCGCGCCGCCTTCCATCATCGAGCCGGCCGGCGTCAGGTGGTAGCTGAAGCTGTTGTGCACCAGGTCGCCGGCCGTGAAGCCGGCGGCGCGCAGCGCACGCCCGAAGCGCCAGTAGTCGGCGGCCGCACCCTCGGGCTCGTAGATCGGCCCCGGCGACTGGAAGACACGGCGGGCGACACGCACCGCGCCGATGCCGCGCCAGCCGATCGCCGCGAAGCCACCGAAGGGGTCGCCGCCGGCGGCACGTTCGGCAGCCTGGCGTTCGAGCAGCTCGTGCTTGCGCGTCACCGGCAGCGCGGCCAGCGCGGCACGGCTGGTCACCGCGGCCGGCTCGACGCCGTGCAGGCGTTCGGCGAACGCCGGCGTGCACAGCGCCGCAGCCACCTGGGCCGGCAGTGCCGCCATCAGCGCCGCCTCGCGTTCGGCGGGGTCGCGGGTCTCCAGCGGGTCCAGGGCGGTGTCGCTCATCGTCGAGGGCTCCTAGTCATCGCGGTCGCTCCAGGCGGCGAGCCGCTTCTTCAGGTCGGCAACGAAGTCGCGCACGTCGGCCCCCGAGCGCAGCGTCTTCGACTGCCATTCCGGGCTGCTGCGCGACGGCCGCTTCACGGTCTGCGCCTTCAGCGCCGTGTCGTCCAGATCCACCCGCGCGATCGCGCAGCCGCGGCGCTCGAACACCCCGGCACGCTCCGCCAGCCCCAGCTCGCGCAAGTCGCGCCGCAGCCGCTGCAGCGCCTCGGCCGGGTTGAAAGCCGGCGGGGCGAACCCCAGGAAATCGTCGTCGTTCATGGCGGATCTCGATGCGGTCGAAGAACCGCCATTCTTCATCCTCGCGGTCAGCGGGCCTGCGAGGCCAGCACGGCACTCGCCATCAAGCCCTCGCCGCGGATCCGGCTCCGCCGGTCCGCCGGCGAGCGGCCCCCTCGGGGGGTAGCGAGCGATAGCGAGCTTGGGGGCTCAACTCAACCACCGCTTGCGCCGCTTGTAGCTCTTCGCATCGCGGAAGCTCTTGCGATCGCCGCCGCCCATGCCGAGGTAGAACTCCTTGACGTCCTCGTTCTCGCGCAGCGCCTCGGCGCTGCCGTCCATCACGACGCGGCCGTTCTCGAGGATGTAGCCGTAGTCGGCGTACTTCAGCGCGATGCTGGTGTTCTGTTCGGCGAGCAGGAAGGTCACGCCTTCGCGCGTGTTCAGGTCCTTCACGATCTCGAACACCTCCTCGACGATCTGCGGCGCCAGGCCCATCGACGGTTCGTCGAGCAGCACCATCTTCGGGTTGGCCATCAGCGCGCGGCCGATGGCGCACATCTGCTGCTCGCCGCCCGAGGTGTAGGCCGCCTGGCTGGTGCGGCGCGTCTTCAGGCGGGGAAAGTAGGTGTAGACCTTGTCCAGCGTCTCGGCGACCGCGGCGCGCCCGTCGCGGCGCGTGTAGGCGCCGGTCATCAGGTTCTCCTCGATCGTCAGGTGGGCGAAGCAGTGCCGGCCCTCCATCACCTGCACGACCCCACGCTCGACCATCTGCGCCGTCGACAGCTTCTCGATGCGCTCGCCGCGCAGCTCGATCGCGCCCTTGGTCACCTCGCCGCGTTCCCCGGCCAGCAGGTTGCTCACCGCACGCAGCGTGGTCGTCTTGCCCGCCCCGTTGCCGCCCAGCAGCGCCACCACGCCGCCCTCCGGCACACGCAGCGACACCCCCTTCAACACCAGGATCACGTGGTTGTAGATGACCTCGATGCCGTTGACGTTCAGCAGCACATCACCCATGCCGTCCTCCAACAGTTGTTGCCGCGCGCGATAGGGGCCGCGCGCAGTGCGCCCCGCCCCTCAAGCAACCGCGGCGGAACCGGCTCTGCCGGGCCGCTCGCGGTGCCCCCCTGGGGGGCCGAGCCGGGACGTGGCCGGTCCAGTGGACCGGCTGCGCCAGGCGAGGAGGCGGGCCACTGGCCCGCCGCGGCCGGCAGGCCGGCGTCAGCCGCTACGGGGGGGATCAACTCTGACAATCCGCCGGAGCGCGCCGCGTCAGCTTCTTCTCGCCCGCATACCGGTCCGCCGCGCTCTTGATCATCGGCTTCAGGATCTGCTCGTCGGCCTGGTACCAGTCGGAGCTGAAGCCCCACTTGGCGCCGTCCCAGGTCTGCACACGCGCCCAGGTCGAGCCCTGGTGGTCCATGCACGAGGTGCTGATCGGGCGGATCACGCCGGTCAGGCCGAGCTGGGCGAGCTTCTTGTCGTCCAGCGCCAGGTTCTCCAGGCCCCAGCGCACCTGCTCGCCGGTCATCACCTTGCCCTTGCCGAAACGCTCCTGCGCGCGGCGCACGGCCTCGACGCCCAGCGCCTGGATGATCACGCCGCGCGTGTACAGCACCGAGCCGACCTCGTCCTTCGGCCCCGTGCCCTGGCCCTTGGCATGCACGTGCTTGAGGATGTCCTGGATGACCTGCGGCGTCGTGCCCGAGGTGTTCAGCGCCAGCGCGTTGTAGCCCTTGGCGCCCATGCCGACGTCCTTGACGTCGGGTTCGGCGCCGGCCCACCAGACGCCGTACATCTTCTCGCGCGGGTAGCCGGTGGCCTGGGCCTCCTTCAGCGCGGTGGAGTTCATCACGCCCCAGCCCCACAGCAGCACGTAGTCGGGGCGCTGCTGGCGCACCTGCAGCCAGGCCGACTTCTGCTCGACGCCCGGTGCCGTGACCGGGATCTTCACCAGATCGAAGCCGTGCATCTGCTGGCGCTCGTCGAGCAGCGGGATCGGCTCCTTGCCGAAGGGGCTGTCGTGGTAGACCAGCGCGATCTTCTTGCCCTTGAGCTTGTCGAAGCCGCCTTCCTTCTTCGCCAGGTGCTGGATCAGGATGTCGGCGGCCGTCCAGTAGCTGCCCATCAGCGGGAAGTTCCACTTGAAGACACCGCCGTCGGCCGAGGCCGACAGGCCGTAGCCCAGCGTCAGCAGCGGCACCTTGTCGGCCGGCGCCTTGTCGGTCAGCGCGAAGGTGATGCCGGTGGCTTGCGGGTCGAACAGCGTCGCGCCCTTGCCCTTCAGGCGTTCGTAGCACTCGACGCCCTTGTCGGTGGCGTAGCCGGTCTCGCACTCCTCGAAGCTCAGCTTGACGCCGTTCACGCCGCCGTCGCGTGCGTTGATCATCTTCAGGTAGTCCTGCTTGCCGTTGGCCCACGGCGTGCCGTTGGGCGCGTACGGGCCGGTGCGGTAGACGAGCAGCGGGAAGAACTGCTCCTTGGCCTGGGCGAAGGCGCCCGAGGCGGCGACCAGCGCCGCGGCGGCCAGGGTGTACGAGGCAAGCTTCATCGTGTCTCCGTGTGTGCTGTTGTCGTGAGGGCTGCGGGGGCTAGTGAGGAAATGGCCAGAGACGCAGCTTCTCTTTGGCCGTGGACCACAAGCGTGCGATGCCGTGCGGCTCGACGATCAGGAAGAAGACGATCAGCGCGCCGAAGATCATGAAGGTCAGGTGCGCGGCGAGCGCCGTGTCGATGGGGATGCCGAACCAGTACGGCAGGCTGTCGAGCGCGATCGGCAGCACGACGATGAACGCGGCGCCGAAGAAGCTGCCCATGATCGAACCGAGGCCGCCGATGATGATCATGAACAGCAGGTCGAACGAGCGGTTGACGCCGAAGGCCGCCGGCTCCCAGGAGCCCAGGTGCACGAAGCCCCACAGCGCGCCGGCGACGCCGACGATGAACGAGCTGACCGCGAAGGCGCTCAGCTTGGCGTAGACCGGGCGGATGCCGATCACCGCCGCGGCGACGTCCATGTCGCGGATCGCCATCCACTCGCGGCCGATGTGGCCACGCACCAGGTTCTTGGCCAGCGTCGCGAAGACGAGCACGAAGGCCAGGCAGAACAGGTACTTCTGCACCGGCGACTCGATCGGGATGCCCAGGAACTGCAGCTCGGCGACGCTGACCGAGCCCGAGGTCGAGCCGTTGGTCACGAACTTCAGCCGCAGCGCCGCCCAGTCGACGAAGAACTGCGCCGCCAGCGTCGCCACCGCCAGGTACAGCCCCTTGATGCGCAGCGAGGGCAGGCCGAAGAGCACGCCGACGGCGGTCGAGCACAGGCCGCCGAGCAGGATCGAGGCGACGACCGGCATGCCGTCGATACGCACCTGGAAGTTGTAGGCCGCGTAGGCGCCCACCGCCATGAAGGCGCCTGTGCCCAGCGAGATCTGGCCGCAGTAGCCGACGAGGATGTTCAGGCCCAGCGCGGCCAGCGACAGGATCAGGAACGGGATCAGGATCGCGCGGAACAGGTACTCCGGCGCCACCAGCGGCACGACGACGATCGCCAGCGCCAGCAGCAGCGCGATCGCGACGCGGTCCTGGCGGATCGGGAAGACCTGCAGGTCGGCGCGGTACGAAGTCTTGAACTGGCCGTTTTCGCGGTAGAGCATCGTTCGGCTCCGTTCAGACGCGGTCGATGATCTTTTCCCCGAACAGCCCCTGCGGCCGCACGAAGAGGAAGACCAGCGCCAGCACGTAGGCGAACCAGATCTCGATGCCGCCGCCGAGCATCGGCCCGACGTAGACCTCGGACAGCTTCTCGCCGACACCGATCAAGAGGCCGCCGACGATGGCGCCCGGCACCGAGGTCAGGCCGCCGAGGATGACCACCGGCAGCGCCTTCAGCGCCACCAGCGACAGCGAGAACTGCACGCCCAGCTTGCTGCCCCAGATGATCCCGGCGACCAGCGCGACGAAGCCGGCGACGCTCCAGACGATGACCCAGATGCGGTTCAGCGGGATGCCGATCGACTGCGCCGCCTGGTGGTCGTCGGCCACGGCGCGCAGCGCACGCCCGGTGGCCGTCTTCTGGAAGAACAGGCTCAGCGCGGCCACCAGCGCGGCGGCGATCAGCGCCGCGTACAGGTCTTCCTTGTTGACGAGGATGCCGCCCTCGAAGGTGCTCTCCAGCAGGAACACCGGGTCCTTGGGCAGGCCGACGTCGATCGGATAGATGTCGTTGCCGAAGATCGTCTGGCCCAGTCCTTCGAGGAAGTAGGCGATGCCCAGCGTGGCCATCAGCAGCGTCACGCCTTCCTGGTTGACCAGCTTGCCCAGCACCAGGCGCTCGATGGCCCAGGCGACGACGATCATCACCGCCATCGCCGCGACGATGGCCAGCAGGTTGGCCAGCAGCTGGCTCTCGAAGCCGAACCAGGCCGGGAACCAGGCCGAGAAGCGCGCCATCGCCAGCGCCGCGAACAGCACCATCGCGCCCTGGGCGAAGTTGAAGACGCCGCTGGCCTTGAAGATCAGCACGAAGCCGAGCGCGACCAGCGCGTACAGCATGCCGGTCATCAGGCCGCCGATCAGGGTTTCGAGGAAGAAGGCCATGTCAGGGTGCGCCGCCGTAGGCTCCCTCTCCCGCGAAGCGGGAGAGGGCGGGGGGTGAGGGGAGACGCGTGCCACGAGCCCNCNCNC
>NZ_AEWG01000125.1 GCF_000190375.1 Rubrivivax benzoatilyticus JA2 = ATCC BAA-35 | reverse complement strand
GCCCGGTGGCCGCGCTGCTGGACGCCGCCGCCGAGCGGCTGGAGGCCGAGCCCCGCACGGCGGCCGGGCAGCAGGCCGCGAGCTTCTACGCCCAGCGCTGGCAGTTCGCCGAGGCCGGCGCCTGGGCGGCCCGCGAGGACGCGGCCGACGGCGGCGACGACGGCCCGCTGCACGAGCACCAGATCCCGGCGCTGCTGCGCGCCGCGCTGCCGGCGGGCGCGACGCTGATGGTCGGCAACAGCAACCCGGTGCGCGACCTCGACCACGACCTGCGCCCCGATGGGCATCCGCTGGCCGTGCTGCACCAGCGCGGCGCCGCCGGCATCGACGGGCTGGTGGCCGGTGCCGCCGGCGCCCGGCGTGTGCTCGACGGCCCGCTGGCGCTGCTGCTGGGCGACGTCTCGCTGCTGCACGACGCCGGCGGCCTGGCCGCGGCGGCCGCGGTGCGCGGGCCGCTGGCCATCGTCGCGGTGCACAACGACGGCGGGCGGATCTTCGAGCGCCTGCCGATCGGGCGCGACCCGGCGCTGGCCGACGACTGCGACACGCTGTTCGTCGCCGGCCACGGCCGCGGGTTCGAGGGCCTGGCCGCCACCTGGGACCTGGGCTACGCACGCGTGGCCACGCCGGCCGCGCTGCGCGACGCGCTGGCCGCGGCGCTGGCCGCCGACCGGCCGGTGCTGAT
>NZ_AEWG01000126.1 GCF_000190375.1 Rubrivivax benzoatilyticus JA2 = ATCC BAA-35 | reverse complement strand
GTGCTCATCTCGAGCTGCTCGACGTCGTCATCGACGGCACCGGCGTCGAACGACGGCTCGACCCGGGGCTCGACACGCGCGGCCGGCAGGCGCGGCGCGGCGGCACGGGCACGCGGCGCCTCGGCGGCCGGCGCGGCGGCGACACGCTCGAGCTGCTGCAGCGACTCGGGGGCCATCGCCAGCACCTCGACGCCGTCGGCGCAGGGGCGGGTGGACATCACGACGGCGTCTTCGCCGAAGGCCTGGCGCACCAGCGCCAGGGCCTCGCGCGAGGTGCGTGCGGTGAAACGCTTGACGTTCATGCGGCCTCCCGATCAGTGCGCGGGGTGAGGGTCGTGACGGTGGTCATGCGTTGGCTCCGATGATCGAACCGATCCGGATCGAGTGGGTCTCGGGAATCTCGCTGTGCGCCAGCACCTTCAGGCGCGGCGCGGAACGCTTCAGCAGGCGGGCCATCGGCGCGCGGATCAGGTCCGGCACCAGCAGGCAGGCCGGCAGGCCCAGGTCTTCCTGGCGGCGCGCGGTGTCGGCGGCACGCTTGGTGATCGCCTCGGCGACGCCGGGGTCCAGCGCCGCGCCGTGCGGCGAGCTCAGGGCCTGCGTCACCAGGCGCTCGAGCTCGGGCTCCAGCGCGATGACGTCGAGTTCCTTGGTCGGGCCGTAGATCTGCTGCACGATCGCCGGCGCCAGGTGGGTGCGGATGCGGCGCACCAGCTCGCCCGGGTCGGTGACGGTGGCGGCGTGCTCGGCCAGGCACTCGATGATCGAGCGCATGTCGCGGATGTGCACGCCCTCCTCCAGCAAGAGCTGGAGCACCTTCTGCAGAGTGGCGATACCGACCATCTTGGGAACCACGTCCTCGATCAACTTCGGGGCCAGCTTGGTCACGTGTTCGACGAGTT
Organism: Rubrivivax benzoatilyticus JA2 = ATCC BAA-35; assembly: GCF_000190375.1. Lineage (GTDB taxonomy): Bacteria > Pseudomonadota > Gammaproteobacteria > Burkholderiales > Burkholderiaceae_C > Rubrivivax > Rubrivivax benzoatilyticus. The sequence goes on along the minus strand of NZ_AEWG01000126.1, from coordinate 6,724 downwards.
GCTGCGTCTCGACGCGGCCCAGCAGGCGGGATGCATTCATTTGCATCAAGTGTGAAAGATGGGTCGCCACGACGGTCGCGCAATCAACGACCGTAAACCCGGCCATTTGGGCCGTCTCGCGGTGGCGCTGCTCGATCCAGATCGCCGGCAGGCCGAAGGCCGGGTCGACGGTCTTGGTGCCGGGCAGCTGCTGCTGCGCGCCGCCGGGGTTGATGGCCAGCAGCTGGCCCGGGAAGGCCTCGCCCTCGCCGACGACGGCACCGCGCAGCGTGACGCGGTAGACGCTGGGCTTCAACTCGAGGTTGTCGCGGATGTGCACCGGCGGGGGCAGGAAGCCGACGTCCTGGGCGAACTTCTTGCGCACGCCCTTGATGCGCGCCAGCAGGTCGCCCTGGCGCGACTTGTCGACGAGCTGGATCAGCCGGTAGCCGACCTCCAGGCCCAGCGTGTCGACCGGCGTCAGGTCGTCCCAGCTGGCCTCGGCGTTGGCCTGGGCCGGGTCGTCCGACTCCTTGCGCGCCGGCTCGGCGGCGGCGCGCTTCTTGCGCCGCTGCAGCTGCCAGGCCAGCAGCCCCAGGCTGCCGCCGATCAGCAGGAACACGAGGTGCGGCATGCCCGGCACGAAGCCCAGCATCAGCACGATGCCGGCGGCCAGCCCCAGCGACTGCGGCGAGTCGAACACCTGGCCGCGGATCTGCGTGCCGATGTCCTGGTCCTTGCCGACGCGCGAGATGACCATCGCCGAGGCCACCGAGATCAGCAGCGCCGGGATCTGCGCGACGAGCGCGTCGCCGACGGCCAGCAGGATGTAGCTCTCGGCCGCCTGGCCGGCGCTGAGCCCGTGCATCGCCATGCCGATGATCAGGCCGCCGACGATGTTGATGAACAGGATCAGCAGGCCGGCCATCGCGTCGCCGCGCACGTACTTGCTGGCACCGTCCATCGAGCCGAAGAAGTCGGCCTCCTCGCCGACCTCGGAGCGGCGGCGCCGGGCCTCGGTCTCGTCGATCAGGCCGGCGTTGAGCTCGGCGTCGATCGCCATCTGCTTGCCGGGCATCGCGTCCAGCGTGAAGCGCGCGCCGACCTCGGCGATGCGCTCGGCGCCCTTGGTGACGACGATGAAGTTGATGACGACCAGGATCGCGAAGACGATCAGGCCGACGGCGAAATTGCCGCCGATCAGGAAGTGGCCGAAGGACTCGATGACCTTGCCCGCGGCGCCCGGGCCGTTGTGGCCCTCGAGCAGCACGACGCGCGTCGAGGCCACGTTCAGCGACAGGCGCAGCAGCGTCGTCACCAGCAGCACGGTGGGCAGCGCGGCGAAGTCCAGCGGCTTGACCATCTGCGCCGCGACCATCATCACCACCAGCGCCAGCGCGATGTTGAAGGTGAACAGCAGGTCGAGGACGAACGGCGGCAGCGGCAGCACCATCATCGACAGCATCAGCACCACGAAGACGGGCAGCATCAGCATCTTCGCCGAGGCCGCGTTCGGCCCCAGCAGCGTGTTCAGGCGTTGCATCAGCGCGTTCACGGTTCAGTCCTCCCGGAGGCGGCACGCCCTTCGGCGGGGTCGAAGCCCGGCGGCACGGCAACGGCCGGCGCGGGGGCGTTGAGCGGGCGGCCGGCGGCCATCGCGGCGCGCAGCTGGTAGACCCAGGCCAGCACCTGCGCGACGGCGCCGAACAGCGCGGCGGGGATCTCCTGGTCGATCTCGGCGTGGCGGTACAGCGCCCGCGCCAGCGGCGGGGCCTCGAGCACCGGCACGTTGGCGGCCTTGGCGGCGTCGCGGATGCGGAACGCCAGCAGGTCGGCGCCCTTGGCGACGACACGCGGCGCGGCCATCGTCGCCTCGTCGTACTTCAGCGCCACCGCGAAGTGGGTCGGGTTCATGACCACGAGGTCGGCGCTCGGCACGGCGGCCATCATCTTGCGCCGCGCCATCTCGCGCATCTTGGCCTTGATCTTGCCCTTGACCTCGGGGTTGCCCTCGGACTCCTTGTGCTCCTGCTTGACCTCCTCGAAGCTCATGCGCAGGCGGCGCAGCAGCATGAAGCGCTGCAGCGGCACGTCGACGAGCGCGAACAGCGTCAGCGCCAGCAGCAGCAGCACCATGCCGCCCTGCAGCAGCGAGCCGGTCTCGGCCATCGCGGTGGGCAGCGGCATCGCCACCAGCGAGGTGAACTCGGCCAGCTGGGCGTGCAGGTAGAGCATGCCGATGGCCCCCAGGATCAGCGCCAGCAGGCAGATCTTCAGCGTGTTGACGAGCTGCTGGCCCTTGAACAGGTTGCCCAGGCCGGTGATCGGGTTGAGCTTGGAGAACTTGGGCTGCATCGGCTTGAACGTCCAGTTCCAGCCACCGGCCAGCACCGCCGACGCCGCCGCCACGACGGCCACCACCGCGCCCAGCGGCAGCACGACGACGAGCATGTCCACGCCCGACGCGGACAGGCGCTCGAGCATCGTGCCGGGCCGGTCCATGGCCTGGGCGTCGAAGCGCAGCCCGGTCTCGAGCACGCGGCGCAGCCAGTCGGTGAGGCGCGGCGCGAAGACGATCAGCAGCGCCAGCCCGGCGCCCAGCGTCGCGAGATGGCCGAGGTCTTGCGAGCGCGCGACCTGCCCGTCCTCGCGGGACTTGCTGATCTTGCGCTGCGATGCGGGTAAGCGGCGGTCCTGTGCGTCGTCGGCCATGGCGATCTCGGCTCCGGAGAGAGCCTCGCCATGGTGCCGGCAGCACCGCCGGACTTGAGCCCGATAAGCGGGTCAAAAGCCCCTGTGTTCCGAATCGCGATGCCCAGGCGCGAGCGGAGCGCACCAGTCCCGCGGGGACGGAGCGCCTCAGGAAGACGGGAAGACGGGGTCAGGTCTCAAGGGGAAGACGGGGTCAGGTCTCAAGAGACCTGACCCCAGGCTGGCGCCGGTTCCGCTGCAGGGACGGGGTCAGGTCTCACAAGACCTGACCCCACGCCGGCGCCAGACCTCGCGGAACGGGGTCAGGTCTTGTGAGACCTGACCCCAGGCTTGTGACCCCAGGCTTGGGCGCCGGACGCTCAGAACCCCAGGCTGGCCAGCAGGTCGTCGACTTCGCCCTGGTTGGCGACGACGTCGGTGCGGCCTTCCGGGTTCACGACCGGGCCGTGCAGCACGTTCGGGTCGACCTTCTCGCGCTGCTCGGGCGGGACCACCGAGACCAGCAGCTTCACGAGGCTGTCCTCGAGGTCGTTGGCCAGCGTCACGACCTTGGCCACGACCTGGCCGGTGAGGTCGTGGAAGTCCTGCGCCATCATGATGTCGGTGAGCTGCTCGTCGATCTTGGCGGTCGAGTGCTCGACATCCTGGACGAAGTTCAGCACCGCGCCCGAGGCCACGGCGCGCACCGGATCGGCGACGATGCGCGCGGCGATCTGGCGCGTCGCCTCGGTGATCTTGGCGTGCTCGGCCTTGGCCTGGTCGACCGAGTTCAGCACCTTGTTGGCGGCGTCGGCGGTCTTGTTGGCGATGTAGTTCAGCCGGCTGCGCGCGTCGGGCAGGCCGTCGGTGGCGATCTGCAGCTTGGGCATCACGCCCAGCTGCTGCATCGTGTCGTGCAGCAGCCGCGTGATCGAACCCAGCTGCTGGAACACTTCGGGGGACACCGTCAGCGGCTCGGCCGGCTGGAACGAGGTCAGGTCTTCCATCTTCATGTCGAGTCCCTCCCTCAGGCGGTGGCCGCCAGCTTCTGCAGGATCTTCTGGACCTTCTCTTCCAACGTCGCCTTCGTGAAGGGCTTGACGATGTAGCCGGCCGCGCCGCTCTGCGCCGCCAGCACGATGTCTTCCTTGCGCGCCTCGGCCGTGACCATCAGCACCGGCAGGTGCTTGAGCGAGCCGTCGGCCTTGATGGCCTTCAGCAGCTCGAAGCCGTTCATGTTGGGCATGTTGATGTCGGAGACGACGAAGTCGTACTTCGACGCGCGCAGCATGTTCAGCGCGACGACGCCGTCTTCGGCTTCGTCGGCGTTGTTGCAGCCCATCTCCTTGAGCAGGCCGCGGACGATGCGACGCATCGTCGAGAAATCGTCGACGATGAGGAACTTCAGGTCGGAAGGGTTCATGGCAGACCTTGAAAAGACGGCTTCGGGGTTTATCGGCTGCCCGCAGCCGGACTTGAGTCGTTCGCTGGCGCCGCGGGCGCGCCGTTGACGGGAGCATCGTCACCGACCGCCTCGATGGCGTCGGGCTCGGTGCGGAAGAAGCGGTCCTCCGCTTCGCGGTTCATCACGATGATGCTGATGCGCCGGTTGGTCGGCGCCAGCGGGTCCTGGCGGTCGAAGGGCTGGCTCGAGGCCAGGCCCTGCACGCGCAGCATGCGGTCCTCGGGCAGGCCGCCTTCGGCGAGCACGCGGCGCGAAGCGTTGGCGCGGTCGGACGACAGCTCCCAGTTGCTGTAGCCGCGCTCGCCGCCGGCGTAGGCCATGGCGTCGGTGTGGCCCTCCAGCGTCAGGCGGTTGGGCACCTCGGCGAGCACCGAGCCGATCTCCTGCAGCAGCTCGCGCATGTAGGGCTGCACGACGGCGCTGCCGCTGGCGAACATCGGCCGGTTCTGCTCGTCGACGATCTGGATGCGCAGGCCGTCGCGCGTCATGTCCAGGCGCAGCTGCGAACGCATCGCCGACAGCCGCTTGTTGGCCGCGATCTTCTCCTCGATGCGGCGCTTGAGGTCCTGCAGCCGCACGATCTCGGCGCGCACCTGCTCCTGCTTCAGCGCCTGCAGGTTGACGGTGGCGCGAGGTGCCTCGATGTCGCCGCGCTTGACCTGGCCGGTGGTGCGCGTGAGGTCCTGGCCGCCGCCCTTGAGCACGTGCGAGGCGTCACCGGCACCGCTGCCGCCGGAGTTCAGCGCCACCTTCAGCGGCGACGTGAAGTAGTCGGCGATGCCCTTGCGGTCGCCCTCGGTGGTGCTGCCCAGCAGCCACATCAGCAGGAAGAAGGCCATCATCGCCGTGACGAAGTCGGCGTAGGCGATCTTCCAGGCGCCGCCGTGGGCGGCATGGCCGCCCTTCTTGACGCGCTTGATGATGATGGGTTGAAGCTTCTTCGCGTCGCCGGCCATCACGCGCCCCCAAGCTCGCTGCGCTCAGCCAAGCCGTTTGGAACGATCGAGGACAACCTCGACGCCGCTCCGCGCCAGCGGGCGGCGACTTCAAGCGGACGCCGCGGAACCGGCTTTGCCGGGCCGCTGGCGGCGCCCCCACGGGGGGAGCGCCGAAGGCGCGTACGGGGGGGGCCACTACTTCTTGCCTTTCACGTGGCTCTCGAGCTCGGAGAAGCTGGGGCGCTCGGTGGAGTACAGGACCTTGCGGCCGAACTCGATCGCGACCTGCGGGGCGTAGCCCTGCATGCTGGCCAGCAGCGTGGTCTTGATGCACTGCAGTTCCTTGGTGGCCTCGTCGACCTTCTGCTCCAGCAGGCCGGCCAGCGGCTCGGCGAAGGCGTAGGCCAGCAGGATGCCGAGGAAGGTGCCCACGAGCGCCGAGCCGATCATGCCGCCCAGCACCGCCGGCGGCTGGCCGACCGAGCCCATCGTGTTCACGACGCCCAGCACCGCGGCGACGATGCCGAAGGCCGGCAGCGCGCCGGCCAGGCGCTGGATCGCGGCCACCGCGGCGTGCTCCTCGTGGTGGTGGGTCTCGATCTCGCTGTCCATCAGCGACTCGATCTCGTGCGCGTTCAGGTTGCCCGACACCATCATGCGCAGGTAGTCGGTGACGAACTCCGAGACGTGGTGGTCGTTGCCCACCGTCGCGTACTTCTGGAACAGCGGCGAGTTGTGCGGGTCCTCGACGTCCTTCTCGATGGACATCAGGCCCTCCTTGCGGGCCTTCTGCAGGATGTCGTAGAGCAGCGCCATCAGGTCCATGTAGCGGGCCTTGGTGTACTTGCTGCCCTTGAAGCACTTGCCCAGGCCGCGCAGCGTGGCCTTCAGCACCTTGGGCTGGTTGTTGGCCAGGAAGGCGCCCGCGGCCGCGCCGCCGATCGTCGCCATCTCGAACGGCAGCGCCTTCAGGATCACGCCGATGTTGCCGCCGTGCACGATGAACACGCCGAACACGCAGACGAGCACGATGACCCAGCCGATGATGACAAACATGGTGTTGCGCTTGACCTCGAGCAAGCCCCGACGTGACCGACACGCGGGGTACTTGGCGTGTTATCGGCGCCGGCTCCCGGCGTTTGAGGGCGAATTACCGCTTGCAGCGGTCCGGTAGATCCACACCGGGCGGCCGCCGGGCACACCGGCGCGGGCCACGGGCTGGCGCCCGGCGATCGGGAACTCGAGACTGACCAGCCAGCGGCCGGGCGCCATCTCGGCGTCGGCCTTGGCCGCGACGCGGTCCATGCTCTCGGGCCGCTGGAAGACGTAGACCAGGTCCGCGCCGGCCCAGGAGCCGGCCCAGAGGTCGCCGCGGCGCACGGTGGCGAAACGGCAGCGCCGTGCCGCCAGCCAGGCCAGCGGCGCGCTCCATTCGACGCCTTCGAGCCGGGCGTCGGGCCACAGGCGGTGCAGCGCGGCCAGGCCGTGGCCCAGGCCGCAGCCGGCGTCGAGCACGCGGGCGCCGGCGGGCAGCGTGACGACGGCGTCCAGGCCCTGCAGCGCGCCGGCCGGCGTCGGGAAGAACGGGGCGTCGCGCCAGGCCTTCAGCGGGTAGGCCAGCGCCAGCGGCAGCGCCGCGGCCAGCCAGGCC
>NZ_AEWG01000127.1 GCF_000190375.1 Rubrivivax benzoatilyticus JA2 = ATCC BAA-35 | reverse complement strand
TCAGCGGCGGGGTCCGTCCGGCGGTGGATGCCGTCGCCACCCCGCGATCGGCAGGACCGTTCGGGAGGCGATCATGCCGGCCTCCTCGGCATCTCACTCGTCACGCCGCCATGCGTCGCTCGCTGCAACTGCTTGCCTGCTGGGCTCTCGTCTCGCTTCTTTCCGGCTGCGCCGCACTCGGCGGCAAGCGCCCCGTCTCCGGAGAGGACCTGACCCAGACTCGGCGCATCGGTGTCGTCTCGCTGCTGGGCGACGAGTTCCATGGCCTGCGCATCGGCACGACGGTGTTCCAGAACGCGCGCTACAGCGTCAAGGTTCCCGAGTGGCAGATCGATGCGTACGCCACCGACAAGGCCATCGAGCTGCTGCGTCAGCGGTCGAGATTCGAAGCCACGGCGCTGGACCGTCGCGACCTCGTCATCGAGCGCCTGCGGGTCGACGGCCCGCAGCAACTGCTGGCGATCGCCGCGCGCCAGGGTGTCGATCGCCTGCTGGTCATCCGTCCGGGCACCGCCACGTCGCAGGAGCGTGTCCTCTTCGCGCCCGGCTACGGGATGATGGAGCGCTCGTTCCTCAACCTGATGCGGCGCTGCGTCTACGCGGCCTATCGCATCGACGTCCTGGACGTGAAGACCGGCCAGGAGATCGCCTGGGAGTGGGGCGGCGACTTCCCGTGCGAGTACGGCGAGACGCCGCAGTTGCCCTTCCTCCCGGGGCTGGAGTACTACAGCGCCGAGCAACGCGAGGGGATCCGGCTGGGGCTGCTGCGTCGGATCGACAAGTCGATGGCCGACGCGCTCGGCGCGCTCGCGCTGATTCCCGAGCCTCGCTGACGCCCCGGCCTGCGGCAGGTCAGGGCGCCGCGCCGGCCGGGTGCGAAGAATCCGGCCATGCGCCCGCGCCTGGCCTTGCTGCTGACCCTGCTGAGCTGCGGTGCTGCCGCCTCCGCCGCACCCACAGGCCCCGTCGTCGACCTCGAGCGCAGCTGGCGCCTGGAGCTCGCGCCGCGGCTGGACGACGGCAGCTGGGCGACGGTGCGCCTGGACCTGAACGCGCGCGTCTGGACGCTGATGGGCGAACCGGTGGTCTTCTGCACGGCCACCTGGAAGCTCGGCACCGTGCAGCTGAAGACGCCGCGCAGCGGTGACCGCGTCTTCGACCACATCCGCTCCAACACGCCGGCGGCCGCCTGGAAGCGTGTCGCGCTCACCGAGGCACGCTTCGTCGTGCCGCTGGACCGACGGCTGGGCGGTGGCCGCGTCGACACGGCCTGGATCGTCTGCGACATCGGCGCCGCCTACCCCGAGGGTGACCCGCGGCCGTCGTTCAACGTGCCCGGCAGTCCGCCGTGGGGCCGCCTGCTGCTGAACCGCGTGCCGGGGCTCGACGGCGACAAGGCGCTGCAAGGCGCCGACCACTGGCTGCCGGCCGACGAAGCGCGCCGTTTCCTGGCCGACCCTGGCACGACCTTGCGCGCCAGCGCCCATCAGCTCGACACCCTGCGGCTGACGCTGGACGTCGATGCGTTGCGGGCCTTCGATGAACGCGTGCTGGCCGACGAGGAGGCGCGCGAGCTGGAGCGCCGCCGCCAGGGGCGCCGCGGTGCGGCTGCCGACCCGATGAGCGCGATGTTCGACGAGGTCGATGCCGAGGTGCTGCCGCGCCGCCAGGCTGCGGCGAGCGAACGCGACGCCGCCGCCGACCGCCAGCAGGCCGAACGCGCCGAGGCCCGTCGGCAGCGGGTCGAGCGCCTGCGCTGCGCGGGCGCACGCGACCTCGACTCCGGTGGCGCCAGCTTCGCTGCCGCCGCGGCGGCGGCGCTGGCGACGGCGCAGCGCTGCGTCGGCCGCCTGGAGGCCTTCCGCGATGCCGCGAGCGGCCGCTGGGGCTACCGCGCTCCGTCGGGCGAGACCCGGGTCGAGCCGCGCTGGCAGGCCGTGCTGCCCTTCGCCGACGGCCGCGGCGGCGTGCACGACGGCAAGGTCTGGCGGCTCGTCGACCGCGACGGGCAGATCGTCGGCGAAGGCCGCTGGAAGGCGCTGCGCCGCTTTGCCGAGGGCCTGGCGCCGGCCAGCGACGGCGAGCGCTGGGGCCTGGTCGACGCCGACGGCCGCTGGGTGCTCGCGCCGCGCTACGACGACCTGGCGGAGTTCTCCGACGGTCTGGCCGCGTTCGCGGAACGTGGTGCCTGGGGGTATGTCGATGCCCAGGGCCGGGTCGTGGTGCCGGCACGCTACCGGCGTGCCGAGCCGTTCGCCGCCGGCGTCGCACGCGTGACGCGGCTGGCCGGTCGCAGCGGGCGCTGCGACAGCTACCGCGAGGACTGGGAGCAGCTCGAGATCGACCGCCAGGGCCGCGAGCTGCGCACCGTTCGGACCTGGACCGAACGCGGCGAGCTCTGCCTGAGCCGGTGAAGACGATGCGTCGCCTGCTGTCGCTGCTGATCCTGCTGGCCGCCGCCGCACCGGCGGTGGCCGCCGACTACCTGCCGATGTGGGTGCCCAAGGGCACCGAGAGCCGCTGGGAGGCCGTGAACGGCCCGTATCCGCTGGCGCTGGACCGGCGTCACCTGGACGGCGACACGGTGTCGGCCATCGTCGTCGAGAGGCGGCTGGAGCAGGAGTCCGAGCGCACGCGCTACCGCTTCGAATGGACCTGCAACGCGCCGGACGGCGGCTGCAGCGGCGACCGCCCGCGGATCCCCGACCTGGGCCGCACGCGCTACGAGGAGGAGCCGACCGGGCGCACGCGCTGGCAGTCGGTGGCGAGCTCCGAGAGCTTCGATGCGCCGGCTTCGCTGCAGGCGCTGGACGCGGCCGGCGCGACGATCGCCAGCGTCACCACCGTCGTGCCAGTGCGCGGCGGCACGGTCTCGGTGGCGCTGCTGCCGCTGCTGGAGCGCCTGCCCGAGGGCACGCCGCAGCCGGCCACCGTGCGTCTGGTGCTGACCCTGCCGCGCGCCGACGGGCCGGCCGGCATCAAGCCGAGCCCGGAGCAGTTCGCGGCGCTGGCCGCGCGCACGCCGCGCTGGATGGCCCCGGCCGCGCGCCTCGCCGTCTATCGCGAGGAACTGAAGGCCCGGCTGCTGGCCGAGGACCATGCCGGCGCGCTGCCGCTGTTCGAGAAGATCGCCGCCGTCGGCGAGCCGCTGCCCGCGGTCTTCACCTACCGCTGGGGCCTGAGCCTGATGAAGGCCGGCCGCACCGCGGACGGCCGCGCCAGGCTGCAGGCCTACCTGAAGCAGGCCGGCGCGCAGGGGCCCGACGCCGAGGCGGCGCGGCGCTGGCTGAAGGCCTCGGCACCGGCACGCTGACGTCGCTGCGCGGACGCGCGTGGCGCGGACTCGCTACGATCGCCCGCATGAAGATCGCCACGTTCAACGTCAACGGCATCACCGCGCGCCTGCCGCGGCTGCTCGAATGGCTGGCCGAGTCGGCCCCCGACGTCGCCTGTCTGCAGGAACTGAAGACCTCCGACGAGACCTTTCCGCTGCAGGCGATCGAGGCCGCCGGCTATGGCGCGATCTGGCATGGGCAGAAGGGCTTCAACGGCGTCGCCGTCCTGGCGCGCGGGCAGCAGCCGGTCGAGCGCCTTCGCGGCCTGCCGGGCGACCCTGACGACACGCACAGCCGCTACCTCGAGGCCCAGGTCGGCGAGTTGATCGTCGGTGCGCTCTACCTGCCCAACGGCAACCCGCAGCCGGGGCCGAAGTTCGACTACAAGCTGAAGTGGATGCAGCGCCTGCACGAGCACGCGGCGACGCTCGTGGGCCTGGACGCGCCGGTGGTGCTGGCCGGCGACTACAACGTCGTGCCGACCGACGCGGTGCGCGACATCTATTCGCCCAAGGGCTGGCAGAACGACGCGCTGCTGCAGCCCGAGTCGCGCCAGGCGTACCAGCGCCTGCTGGAACTGGGTTTCACCGACGCCCTGGCCACGCTGCACGGCGACGCGGCGATGTACACCTACTGGGACTACTTCCGCCAGCGCTGGGAGCGCAACGCCGGGCTGCGCATCGACCACCTGCTGCTCAACGCGCCGGCCGCCGCGCGGCTCAAGGCCGCCGAGGTCGACCGCTTCATCCGCGGCCGCGAAAAGCCCAGCGACCACGCGCCTGTCTGGGTCGATCTCGGCTGACGGCGCGAAGGCGGGGGCAGCGAAGGCGGGGTCAGGTCTCGAGAGACCTGACCCCAGCTTTCTCCAGCTTTCTGACCCCCAGCTTTCGAGAGGTCTCAGCTTTCCTCCGCCGCCGTAAAGACGGGGTCAGGTCTTGCGAGACCTGACCCCAGCATTCCCTGACCCCAGCATTCCCCGCATGCCTCAGCCGCGGCGGTAGGTGACGAAGGCGTAGCCGAAGTCGTTCGGTGCCGCCGCCTGGTGCGCCTCGCGCGCGACCTCGGTGAAGCCGTCGCGCAGCGTCGCGGGCAGCCGGGTGTCGCCGTCGAAGTCGGCGTCGATCTCGGTCAGCACCAGCTCGTCGACGCGCGGCAGCAGCGCCGCGTACAGCTCGCCGCCGCCGATGACACAGGCCCGCGGCGCGTCGGCCATCAGCGCCAGCGCTGCCTCGGGCGACGCCGCCACTTCAGCACCCGGCGCCACCCAGCCGGCCTGGCGCGTGACGACGATGTTGCGCCGCCCCGGCAGCGGGCGGAACCGCTCCGGCAGCGACTCCCAGGTGCGCCGGCCCATCAGCACCGGCAGCCCCTGCGTCGTGCGCCGGAAGTGCGCCAGATCCTCGGGCAGATGCCAGGGCATCACGCCGTCGCGGCCGATGACGCCGTTGCGCGCGACGGCGGCGACCAGAACCAGCGTCGTCATCGTCAGACCGCGACCGGTGCCTTGATGGCGGGATGGTGCTGGTAGTCGTGCAGCACGAAGTCCTCGTACTCGTAGTCGAAGATCGACGCCGGGCGGCGGCGGATCTCCATCGTCGGGTAGGGGAAGGGCGTGCGCGCGAGCTGGGTCCGCACCTGCTCGGCGTGGTTGCTGTAGAGGTGGCAGTCGCCGCCGGTCCAGATGAAGTCGCCGAGCTGCAGGTCGCACTGCTGGGCCATCATCATCGTCAGCAGCGCGTAGCTGGCGATGTTGAACGGCACGCCGAGGAAGATGTCGGCGCTGCGCTGGTAGAGCTGGCAGCTCAGCCGGCCGTCGGCGACGTAGAACTGGAAGAAGGCGTGGCAAGGCATCAGCGCCATCTTCGGCAGCTCGGCGACGTTCCAGGCGCTGACGACGATGCGGCGAGAGTCGGGGTCGGTCTTCAGCAGCCGCACGGCCTCGGCGATCTGGTCGACGTGGCCGCCGTCGGGCGTCGGCCAGCTGCGCCACTGCACGCCGTAGACCGGCCCCAGGTCGCCGTCCTCGCGCGCCCACTCGTCCCAGATCGTCACGCCGCGCTCCTGCAGCCAGCGGGCGTTGCCGTCGCCGCGCAGGAACCACAGCAGCTCGAGGATGATGCTCTTCAGGTGGACCTTCTTGGTCGTCACCAGCGGGAAGCCTTCGGACAGGTCGAAACGCATCTGGTGGCCGAAGACGCTCTTCGTGCCGGTGCCGGTGCGGTCGCTCTTGTGCACGCCCGTCGTGTCGACGTGGCGCATGAAATCCTCGTACTGGGAGCGCACCGGGCGCTGGGTCTTGACGGTCATGGCGCCGATTATCCGCGCCGCGGCCGCGGCGCCTGGCTCAGTTCGCCCGCTGGGCCAGCAGCGTCGCCGCCTCGTCGAAGCGGAAGGTCTCGACGAGGTCGGCCAGGCGGTCGAACTCGGCGCCCAGCGACTGGCGCAGCTCGGCTTCGTGCTCGGCCATGTAGCCGGCGCAGGCCGTGTCGCCCGACGCCAGCAGCAGCGCCAGCCCGGACACGGCGATCGCCGAGTCGAACGTCGGCGGCGGCGGTGGCGGTGCGGCGGCCGCGTCGGGCACGGCGCGCACGCCGGCGACCAGCGTCCGCAGCGCGTCGGCGAGCCCGCGGGTCGCGTCGCCCCGCGCCGCCACCGGGGCGCGTTCGTCGAGCAGGCTCTCCAGCCGGGTCGCGCTCAGGTGGACGTCGCGTGCGCCGACGTTGCCCGCCGCGCCGCGTAGCGCGTGCGACAGCTGGCGCAGCTCGGACCAGCGGCCGGCCTCGCACAGGGCCTGCAGCCGCTCGGCGTCGTCGGCGTGCGTGCGCACGAACAGCCGCAGCAGCGACAGCGCGCGCCCGACGTTGCCGCCGCAGCGCTCCAGCGCGTCGGGGCCGTCGACACCCGGCAGCAGCGGCCAGGAGTCCGGCGGTGTCGCCGCCGCGTCGCCGTCGCCTGCCGCAGCGCTCGCCGCCGCCGCCGCGGCCACCGGCCCGCCGCTGCCCAGCCAGTGCAGCAGGGTGGCGTACAGCGTCCGCGGCTCGACCGGCTTGTGCACGTGGTGATCCATGCCGGCGGCCAGGCACTCGGCCAGCGTGTCCTCGACGTCGGAGGCGGTCAGCGCCAGGATCGGCATCGTCGCGCCGCGGCGGCGGATCTCGCGCGCCGCGCTGAGGCCGTCGACCTCGGGCATCTGCAGGTCCAGCAGCACCAGCGCCGGCCTGTCGGCCAGCGTGCGTTCCACCGCCTCGCGGCCGTTCTCGGCCAGCAGCACCTGCAGGCCGACGGCGCCGAGCAGCGCCGAGGCGCTCTCGCGGTTGACCGGGTCGTCGTCGACCACCAGCACCTTCGCGCCGGCGTGGCGGGCGCGCAGCATGGCCTCGACCGACAGCTGCCCGACCGGCCGTGCGCTGGCGTCGCGGCCACGCGGCAGGTGCAGGCGCAGCCAGAAGCGGCTGCCCTTGCCGGGCCGGCTGTTGACGCCGACCTGGCCCTTCATCAGCTCGGCCAGGCGCCGCGTCAGCGCCAGCCCCAGGCCGGCGCCGCCGTGGCGGCGCGTCATCGAGACGTCGCCGGGCTCGAAGGCCCCGAACAGCCGCGGCTGCAGCGCCGCGTCGATGCCCGGGCCGGTGTCGCGTACCTCCAGCAGCAGCGTCACGCCCTCGGCGTCCTCGGCGACACGGCGCGCGACGACCTGCACGCTGCCCTCGGCGGTGAACTTGACCGCGTTCTTGACGTAGTTGCCCAGCGCCCGGCCGAGCATCGCCGGGTCGCCGCGCAGCCACAGCGGCGCGCTGCCGGCGTCCACCGTCAGCGCCAGGCCCTTGCGCCGCGCCTCGGCCTCGACCTGCTCGCGTGTCTGGTGCAGCAGCGCGCCGAGCTCGAAGTCCTGCACGCGCGGCACGACGCCGCCGGCCTCCAGCTCCGACAGCGTCAGCACGTCCTCCAGGATCTCGGCCAGGCGGTCGGCGGCCTCGACGAAGGGCTCCTCGGGGCTGCCGTCGCCACGGTGCAGGTGCGGCGCCAGGTTCAGGATCTGGTGCAGCGGCGTGCGCAGCTCGTGGCTGATGATGCGGATGAAGGCGTCGCGCGCGCGCATGCCGGCCTCGGCGCGGGCGCGTGCGATCTCCAGGTCGGCGGTGCGCTCGTGCACCTGGCGTTCGAGCTCGGCACGGTGGCGGTCCAGCTCCAGCCGCAGTGTCTTGGCCTCGGTGATGTCCTGCACGAAGCCCTGTGCCGCCAGCACGCGCCGGCCGTCGAACTCGGGCTGGCCGACGATGCGCACCCAGCGCTCGCGGCCGCGCGCGGTGCGCACCGGCAGCTCGACGTCGAAGGGCGTGCCGCGGTCGCGGTTGGCCGTCAGCGCGGCCTCGAGCTGCTCGCGCGCCTCGGTGCCCAGGAACTGCATCGTGAACGCGAGGTCGGGCGGGATGTCGCCGTCGACCTCGGCGATGTGCCGGATCTCGTCGGTCCAGATGATGGACCGGCTGTCGCCGTCGTAGCTCCAGCCGCCGATGCGCGCGATGCGGCTGCTCTCGGCCAGCAGCGCGCGGTCCTTCTTCAGCTCGGTGATGTCGCGCGTGATCCCGAACACGCCGATCAGCTCGCCGCCGCGGTTGCGCAGCGGGCCCTTGGTGACGGTCATCTCGCGCGGTCCCTGCACCGTCGGCAGGACCTCGTCGAACTCGATGGGCCCCTGGTGGGCGCGCCGGTCGTCGGCCTGCAGGCGGTCGACGACCTCGGGCGGGAACACGACCGAGTCGTCGCGCCCCAGCACCTGCTCGCGGGCGTGGCCGGTCAGGCGCTCGGCGGCGCGGTTGAACAGCAGGTAACGCCCCTGCAGGTCCTTGGCGAAGATCATGTCGGGCGAGCTGTCGGTGATCGCCTCGACGACGGCCAGCGCCTCCATGCGTTCGGCCTGGCGGCGGCGTTCGGACTCGTGGCGTTCGAGGGCCTCGCGCTGGCGCCGCAGCGCCAGCAGTGCCGCGGCGCCGAAGCCGGCCAGCAGTGCGGCCAGCAGGACGCCCGAGGCCGCCTGCCAGCGCTGGCGCTCGAGCGTCGTGCGGTCCAGCCGCGTCAGCAGGCTCCACGGGGTTCCGGCGATCGGCGCGAGCAGTCCCAGCGCGGGCGAGCCGCGTTCGTCGCTGCCCTCCAGCACAGTCCCGGCGGGCACCGGGGCCGCCGCGATCGCGCCGGCCTCGGCCGGGCGCCGCCAGACGGAGAAGCCCTTGCGCGACGGCGAGCCGAAATAGACCAGGTCGGCGCCGTCGCGGCGCACCAGCACCGTCGAGATGCCGTCCGCCGACGTGCTGCCGGTGCCCAGGGCCAGCGGCGGCAGGTCGGCTGCGGCCAGCTGCAGCATCGCGAAGCCGCCCTGCGGGGCCTGGCCGGGCGCCAGCGGCACCAGCAGCGTCAGGTGCGCCCCGCCCTCGGCGTCCAGCTGGGGGCCCAGCAGCCGTGGGCGGTCTTGTGTTGCGGCCGGCGTGTCCTGCGGCGCGTCCGGCGTCGCGCCGGAGCTCCAGACGACACGCCACTGCGGGTCCAGCAGCGCGGCGGCCACGTAGCCGCGTTCCTCCTGCAGCAGCTTCAGCCGTTCCTTCAGCCGGGACGGCTGCATCTCGCGCACCCGGTCGCCGTCGGCCAGACGCGCCGCGGCCCAGGTCGCGGCCTGGGCGCTGCGCAGTTCCGCGACCGAGTGCAGGGCCTGCACGGCGGCGTGCTGCTGCTGCCGCAGCGACAGCGCCAGGCCGGCCGCGGCGAGCACCGCGACGGTCGCCCCGACGAGCAGCGCGAGCCGGCGATCGCCCCGGCTGCCGGGCGGGCGCCGGGTGTCTCCGGCCGGCGCGAGCCGCCGCACCAGCACGTACAGCAGCAGCGAGGTGACGGCGACGAAGACCCAGCCCTTGGTGATGCTGGCCAGCGTGCGGGCCTCGGGGTCGGACAGCAGGCGCTCGACCCAGCGGTCCGACAGCAGGATCCACAGCGAGGCCAGCCCGGCGTAGACGAGCGCGGTGCGCAGCGCCGTCAGGCGCGAGCGGCGCCGCGCGCCGGCGATCCCGGAACCTTCAGGGGGCACGATCCGCGGCTTCGTCCTGAGCGTCTTTCGGGTCGGCGAAGGTCGTCGCGATGCGGCAGAACTCGTCGTAGCAGCGCTCGAAGGCCTCGACGACCGCCGGGTCGAAGTGCGTGCCGCGGCCTTCGAGGATCACCGCGCGCGCCTGACCGTAGTCCCAGGCGTCCTTGTAGCAGCGCTTGGAGATCAGCGCGTCGAAGACGTCGGCCAGCGCCATCAGCCGCGCCGAACGCGGGATCTGCTCGCCGGCCAGGCCGTCGGGGTAGCCGCTGCCGTCCCAGCGCTCGTGGTGGCGGTGGGCGATCTCCTTGGCGATGCGCAGGCAGTCGAGCAGGTTGCGTGTCTTGTCGTCGATCTCGCCGTCCTGCCAGCGCTGGCGCACCTCCTGCTGCACGTCTTCCTCGGCGCGCGTGATCGCGTCGGCGCCGATGGCGGCATGCCGCTTCATCGTCACCCACTCGTCCGGCGTCAGCTTGCCCTTCTTCAGCAGCACCTCGTCGGGGATGCCGACCTTGCCGATGTCGTGCAGCGGTGCCGAGCGCTCCAGCAGCGAGATCGTCGAGTCCGACAGGTCCCAGCCGTGGCTGCGCAGGTCCTCGGCGAGCACGCGCACGTACTTCTGGGTGCGCAGGATGTGGTTGCCTGTCTCCAGGTCGCGGGTCTCGGCCAGGTGGGCCAGCGCGCGGATGACGACCGTCTGCATCAGGTCGCCTTCGAGGTCGCGCAGCTGCTTCTCGCGCTGCAGCTCGTCGCGCAGCAGGCCGCGCAGGCGCGCCGCGTCGAGCTGCGAGCGCACGCGCGCCAGCAGGATCAGCGGGCTGAAGGGCTTCTTGATGTAGTCGGAGGCGCCGGCCTTCAGGCCGGTTTCCTCGTCGCGCTCCTTGCCCAGCGCGGTGACCATCACGACCGGAATGGCGCGTGTGGCCGGGTTCTCGCGCAGCTTCTCGAGCACGACCATGCCGCTCATGTCCGGCATCATCACGTCGAGCAGGATCAGCGACGGCAGCGGCGGGCGCTCGGCCAGGCGCAGCGCGGTCTCGCCGTTGGACGCCGCGATGACGCGGTAACCCTTGTCGCCGAGGATCGTGGCCAGGATCTTCAGGTTGGCCGGCTCGTCGTCGACGATGAGGATCGTCTCCGGGCCGGACGGCGGGGACAGGGCGGCAGGCAAGTCGGATTCCTCTCGGGCAGGGCGCTCGGTGCGGACACTGCCGGCAGCTTAGGGGCTAACGGTCGCTGCCGGTCGGGGCAAAAGACCTGCGTTTCGGGAGCTCGCCGCATTCTTGCCCTGGCGGCGTCCGTCCGCAACCGGCGTTCCCCCTCCATCAGACCGAGGCCGGCGCCAGTTCGAACTGCATCGCTGCCAGCCGCGCGTACAGCCCGCCGCGCGCCACCAGCTCGGCGTGCGTGCCGACGTCGACGATGCGCCCGCCGTCCATCACCACGATGCGGTCGGCGCGCAGCACGGTGGCCAGGCGGTGGGCGATGACGATCGTCGTGCGCCCGGCCATCGCCGTCTCCAGCGCCGCCTGCACCATGCGCTCGCTCTCGGCGTCCAGCGCGCTGGTCGCCTCGTCGAGCAGCAGCAGCGGCGGGTTCTTCAGCATCGCGCGTGCGATCGCCACGCGCTGGCGCTGGCCGCCGGACAGGCGCACGCCGCGTTCGCCGAGGAAGCTGGCGTAGCCCTCGGGCAGGCGCTCGATGAACTCGTGGGCGTGCGCGGCGCGCGCCGCGGCGATGACCTCGGCGTCGCTGGCGTCGGGGCGGCCATAGCGGATGTTCTCCAGCGCCGACGCCGAGAACACCGTGCTGTCCTGCGGCACGATGCCGATGCGCCCGCGCAGATCGGCCAGCGCCGCCTCGCGCACGTCGACGCCGTCGACCGACACGCGCCCGGCCTGGGCGTCGTAGAAACGCAGCAGCAGCTGCAGCACCGTGCTCTTGCCGGCGCCGCTGGGGCCGACCAGGGCCACCGTCTCGCCGGGCCGCACGTCCAGCGAGAACTCCGCCAGCGAGGGCTGGCCGGGCCGCGACGGGTAGCAGAAGGTGACGCCGTCCAGCCGCACCGCCGAGCCGCCCGAGGTCGGCGGAAGCGCACGCGGCCGCGGCGGGTCGGCGACCGGCGAACGCGCCGCCAGCAGCTCCATCAGCCGCTCGGTCGCGCCGGCGGCGCGCAGCAGCTCGCCCCAGACCTCGGACAGCACCGCCACCGCGCCGACGAAGATGATCACGAAAACCACCGTCTGGCCGAGGTGGCCGGCGCTGATGCGGCCTTCGATGACCGCCTGGGTGCCCTGGTACAGGCCCCAGACCAGCGCGCCGAAGGTCGCGGTGATCATGAAGCCGACGAGCAGCGAGCGCACCACGGTGCGCCGGCGCGCGGTGTCGAAGGCGCTCTCGGTGGCGGCGTCGAAACGCGCCGACTCGCGCCGCTCCTGCACGTAGCCCTGCACGACGGGGATCGCGTTCAGCACCTCGGCGGCGATGGCGCTGGAGTCGGCGACGCGGTCCTGGCTGGCGCGGCTCAACTTGCGCACCCGGCGGCCGAAGTAGATCGACGGCAGCACGACCAGCACCAGGATGCCCAGCACCTGGGTCATCACCCAGGGGTTGGTGACGACCAGCGCGGTCAGCGCGCCCAGCCCCATCACCGTGTTGCGCAGGCCCAGGCTGAGGCTGGAGCCGACGACGGTCTGCACCAGCGTCGTGTCGGTCGTCAGGCGGCTCAGCACCTCGCCGGTCTGGGTGGTCTCGAAGAACTCGGGGCTCTGGCGCACGACGTGGGCGTAGACCGCGTTGCGCAGGTCGGCGGTGATGCGTTCGCCCAGCCAGGTGACCATGTAGAAACGCAGCGCCGAGAACAGCCCCAGCGCGCCGCCGACGGCGAACAGCGCCAGGAAGTGCCCGCGCAGCGCCATCACGCGTTCACCGGGGTCCGCGGCGACCAGCCCCTGGTCGATCAGCGACTTCAGCGCCACCGGGAAGGCCAGCGTGCTGGCCGCGGCGAGCACCAGGAACAGCCCGGCGAGCGCGACGCGGCCGCGGTACGGCCGCACGAAGGGCAGCAGCCCGGAGAGCGAACGCACGCGGCGCGCCGGCGCCGCGTCGTCGGCGGCACGCGCCGCCGGGGAGGTGGGGGTGGAAGCCATCGCCGCGCAGTGTAGGCAGCGCCGCCGAACGGCGCTCGCGGCGGGGCGGCGCTACAGGTTGTTGGCCAGCAGCCGGCGCACCAGCAGGTCGCGCAGGCCGTGTGCGTCGGCCAGGCCCAGGCGTTCGAGGTAGGGGCGCGGTGCCTCGCGGCCTTCCCAGAGGCTCTTGAGCGTCATCTGCAGCAGCTCGGCCGGGTGTTCGCTGGCGTGCTTGAGCTTCTTCAGCGCACGCACGATGCGGATCTCGTCGTCGGTGAGGTCGGTGCCGAACGGGAACTCGGGCAGCAGCCCGGCCGCAGCCCAGGGCTGCAGCTGGTCTTCCAGCGTCTGCGGCAGGTTGCGGCGGTGGCGTTCGGGCACGACGTAGCCGGCCTCGAGCTTGCCGTGGGCCTGCGCCTGGTGCACCAGCTCGTCCTGGAAACGCGAGTCGGCCACCGCGATCAGTCGCTTGACGACCTCGCCGTCGGACTGCCCGCGCAGGTCGGCGACGCCGTACTCGGTGACGACGATGTCGCGCAGGTGGCGCGGGATCGTCACGTTGCCGTAGCTCCAGACGATGCTGCTGGTCAGGCCCTGCTTCGTGGCGTGCGTCGAGCGCAGCATCATCACCAGGCGCGCGTCGGGCAGGGCGTGCGACATCGCGACGAAGTTGTACTGGCCGCCGACGCCGCTGACCACCTGGCCGTTCTCCAGCGCGTCGCTGGCCGCCGCACCGAGCAGCGTGACGACCATCGTCGTGTTCATGAAACGCGCGCGGCGGCGCTGCTGGCGCTTCAACTCGTCGTCGCCGTAGAGCTGGTTGATGAAGTCGATGCGCGTCATGTCGATCTTCGCCAGCTCCTGCGGCGGCATCGTGCGCAGGCGCTCGTAGAAGTCGCGCGGGCCGATGAAGAAGCCGCCGTGCATGAACACGCCGCCGAGCAGCCGCGGCCCGAGCATCGCCGTGCAGACGGTGTCGAGGGCGGCGGCGTCGCGCAGGTCGGCGCTGCAGCGGCGCTCGCCGCAGACGAGGTCGCTGCCGTCCAGCCGCACCTCGGCGCGCAGCACGCCGAACCTCTGCAGGAAGGCCAGGTCACGCGCGTCCAGCGGCGCGCGCACGCGGCCGGCCTCCAGCAGCGCGGCCAGGGTCTGCGGGCGCACCGTCGCGTCGGCGATGCGGCCCTCGTTGAGCAGGCGCTGCAGCACCGCGTCGGCGTAGACCTCGCGGCGCACGATGCCGGCCTCGATGAGCTTCAGGAAGCCGTTGACGAACATCTCCGAGCAGCCGTAGAGCCCGGTGTCGAAGCGCCCGGTCTCGCGCCCGGACAGGTCGCCGCCGGTCAGCGACTCGAGGATGCGGCGGTACTCGCTGCCGTGGCGGTCGCGCACGATCAGCGCCTGCGCGATCGCGTCGCCCAGCGAGCCGATGCCGATCTGCAGCGTGCCGCCGTCGACGACGAAGCTCGACGCGTGCAGGCCGATCGCGTAGTCGGCGAACGAGACCTTGTTGTTCGGCGGCGCGAACACGGCGTGCGTGCCGCGCGGGTCGGTGACGACGAGGTCGAACAGCCCCGGGTCGACCTCGGCGCCGTTGGGCATGAACGGCATCTTCTGGTTGACCACGCCGACGGTCATCACCTTGCGGCCGCTGGCGTGCACACGCTCGATGATCTCGGCGCTGACGTCGGGGTTGGACGACAGCGACAGCCGCATCGTGTCGCCGGTGCCGCGTGCCGCCACCGCCTGGGCGATGACGTTCATGCCCTGCACCGCCATGTCGCGTGCGACGAAGGTGTAGTTGGTCGAGATGTAGTTCTGCTGCGCCGTGGCGTTGCCGAGGTAGTCGCCGGTCTTCATGAAGAACTCGCGCACCTCGACGTTGCTCGGCAGCCGGCCGGCGCGCAGGTCGACGACGTAGTCCAGGTCGGGGTAGTCCTCGAAGACGCGTGCCACCAGCGGCTCGAGGAAGTGGCGCTCGATGTCGGTCTTGCCGACCGGCTTCTGCAGCGACAACGCGGTGACGATGCGCAGCCGCCGCGACGGGTCGTCGCGCAGCCGGCGGTACAGCGCGTTGACGAAGGGGTTGGGCTTGCCGACGCCCAGCGGGATGCCGAGCACGATGTCGCCTTCGACCGTGTCCAGCACCAGGTCGACCGCGGCCTCGATCGAGTCGACGAACTTTGGCGCACCCATGTCTGTCTCCATCGTGTGGTCTGTCTTGTGCTGACCAGCATCGACCGTGGTTCGGGCTGGTCGCTTGACGCAGAGCAAGCGCCAAGGGCCCGCTGTCTAGGGGGTCACGAGCCCCTGCTTCAGTCGTCCCCGGTTGTGGTCGAATACCGGCGGCGGTGCGCCGATGCTGAACGTTCCGACGATCCCCATTCCCGACGAGACGCTGCCCCCGCGTCGCCGGCTGGCGACCGGGGTGGCGCTCGGCGTGCTGCTG
>NZ_AEWG01000128.1 GCF_000190375.1 Rubrivivax benzoatilyticus JA2 = ATCC BAA-35 | reverse complement strand
CGCCGCCCGGCGCCGGTGCAGCCGGCGCCGGTCGCGGCCGCGCCGGTGGCTGCGGCGTCCCCGGCCGCCGCGCTGTCGCGCGACAAGCTCGCCGAGATGCTGCTCACGATCGTCGAGGAGAAGACCGGCTACCCGAAGGACATGGTCGGCCTGGACCAGAACCTCGAGTCCGATCTCGGCATCGACAGCATCAAGCGCATCGAGGTCGTCGGCGCGATGCTGCAGGCGCTGCCCGAAGGCTGGCGCGCTGCGCTGGTCGACAGCCGCAGCAAGCTGAACACGCAGCCGACCCTCAACGGCATGCTCGACCTGATCGGCTCGGCCAAGGAAGGGGCGGCCGTCCCTTTTGAGCGTGCCGAGGCGGGCACCCCGGTGGCCGGCGCCGTCGTCGCCGACCATGCCCCGTCTCGGCATCTGATCGAACCGACACCCGAAGCCCTGCCCGAGACGGCCGCGCGCCGTCTCGCCGCCGGGCGCTACCTGATCGTGCCCGACCGCGGCACGCTCGCCGACGGCCTGGCCACGCGGCTGGTCGAACGTGGTGCCACGGTCGAGCGCCTGGATCCGGCGCTGCTGGGCGACGAGGCGGCGCTGGTCGCCTGGTGCAGCACGCACCGCGTCGCGCCGATCGCCGGCCTGGTGTTCCTGAGCCCGGTCGACGCGCCGTTGCCCGGCGCCGACGCCGGCCCCGACGACTGGCGCGCGGCGCTGGCCGCCGGCGACCAGGCGCTGTTCGTGCTGCTGCGCGAACTGGGCGCGGCCTTCATTCCCGAGGCCCACGTGCTGGCCGCCAGCGCGCTGGGCGGCCTGTTCGGCCGCGGCCGGGCACCCGAGGCGCTGCCGCTGTCCGGAGGTGCGACTGGCCTCTTGAAGTCGCTGCGCGAGGAGCGGCCCGGCTTGCGCGTCAAGGCCGTCGACCTCGACCCGACGCAGACCGCGCTGGCCCATGCCCAGGCGCTGTTCGACGAGCTGGCGCTCGACGGCGGCCGCCAGGAAGTCGGTTACCCCGGCGGCCAGCGCACCGTGTTCCGCAGCGTCGTCGCCGAGCTGGCGCCCGACGCACCGCGTGTCGCGCTGGCTGGCGTCGTCGTGCTCGCCACCGGCGGTGCACGCGGCATCACCGCCGAGGTGCTGCGCGAGCTGGCGCGGCCCGGCAACACGCTGCTGCTGACCGGCCGCAGCACGCTGCCCGAGGCCGAACCCGCCGAACTGGCGGCGCTGGCCGACGCCGCGGCGCTGCGCACCCACTTCATCGCCGAGGTGCGCCGCGGCGCGCTGGCGATGAAGCCGGGCGAGATCAACCGCCATGTGCAGGCCTTGCTGGGCCTGCGCGAGATGCGCGCCAACATCGCCGACTTCCGCGCTAGCGGCGCGGCCGTCGAATACCACGCGGTCGACGTCACCGACGAGGGCTCGATGCGGGCGCTGCTCGACGGCGTCTACGCCCGCCACGGCCGCCTGGACGGCGTCGTGCACGGCGCCGGCGTCATCGAGGACAAGCTGATCGCCGACAAGAGCACGGCGAGCTGGCGCCGCGTCGTCGACACCAAGGTCATCGGCCTGCTGCTGCTGCAGAAGTGGCTGCGCCCGGAGAGCCTGAAGTTCCTCACCGTCTTCAGCTCGGTCGCCGGGCGTTACGGCAACAGCGGGCAGGGTGACTACGCCACCGCCAACGAGCTGATGAACCGCATCGGCGAGCACCTGCGCGGGCGCTGGGACGGCCGTGTCGCCGTCAGCGCGCTGTGCTGGGGCCCGTGGGGGCCGACCAAGTTCGGCGCCGGCATGGTGACCGCCGAGACCGAAGCCAAGTTCGCCGCCAAGGGCGTGACGCTGGTCAGCGCGGCGGTGGGGCGCAAGCTCTTCGCCGACGAGATCTCGCGCCCGGCCGGCGGCCCGGTCGAGGTGGTCTGCGGCGCCGGCCCCTGGGAGCGCCACGAAGCCGAGATCGGCGCCTGGCGCGAACGGGCGCCCGAGCCCGAAGGCCCCGAGCTCGGCGCGCTGCTGGGCGCTGCGCGTGTGCTCGACGCCGGCCGCGGCGAGCAGGTCGTCGCGCTGCGCCTGGACGTGGCGCGCCACCTCTACCTGCAGGAACACGTCATCGACGCGACGCCGGTGCTGCCGGCGGCCGCCGCGCTGGAGATCACCGCCGAGGCCGCGGCCACGCTGTGGCCGGGCTGGAAGGTCGTCGAGGTGCGCGAGTTCCGGCTGATGAAGGGCGTGGAGCTGAAGGAGCCGGCGCGTGCGCTGCGTGTGCTGGTCAGCCCGCCGCCCTACGGCAGCAGCGAAGGCTTCGAGGTCGTCGCGGCGCTGCAGAGCGAGCTGGCCCCCGGCCGCTTCATCACCCACTACAAGGGCGTGGTGCGGCTGGAGCAGCAGCTGCCGGCCGGTGAACGTGTCGTGCCGCGCCCGCACCGTGAGAAGAGCCTGACGGTCGAACGCGCTTACGGCGAGTGGCTGTTCCACGGCCCGCGCTTCCAGGTCATCGAACGTTTCGACGGCCTGTCGCAGCAGGGCGCCGGCACGGCGGTGCGTTCCACGCACCCGTCGAGCTGGCTGCGCGGCATGCCGGCCTACGCGCCGGGCTGGGTCTTCGACCCGGCGCTGCTGGACGCCGCGGCGCAGATGGCCTGGCTGTGGGCTCGCGCCTTCCGTGACGAATCGGCGCTGCCGGCGAAGTTCGGCCGCGTCGTGCGCTACGCCGAACGTTTCCCGGCGCGGCTGCACATGGAGTACGAACGCATCCCGACCGACGACCCGACGCTGATCCGCGCCAACGTGGTGTTCAGCGACGAACGGGGCGAGCCGGTGATGCTGATCGAGGAACTGGAGAGCATCGCCAGCGCCGCGCTGAACCGCCTGGGCGGCAGCGCGCGCACGGCGATCGACGCATGAGCCCGCAGGACTTGTCCGGGGCTCATTCCCGCTTGGCGGGAACGGCCGACAGGCCGAAGGGTGTCAAATGAGCCGAAACCCGCCCAACACCGCGCCCGAGCCGATCGCGCTGATCGGCATGGCCTGCATCTTCCCGGACGCGCCGGACCTGCAGGCCTTCTGGAACAACATCCTCGACGGCGTCGACGCGGTCGGCGACCCGGTCGAGAACTGGGACGCCGAGCGCTACCTGGCCGACGGCCGCATCAAGACGCCGCGCGGCGGCTGGCTGAAGGACCTGTACCGCTTCGACCCGCGCGAGTTCGGGATCATGCCGAACTCGATGGACGGCGGCGAACCCGACCAGTACCTCGCGCTGCGCGTGGCGCGCGACGCGCTGGCCGACGCCGGCTACCTCGGCCAGGACGCCGAGCACCGCGACACCGGCATCATCCTCGGCCACAGCACCTATCTGCACCGCGGCCAGGTCACCGTCATCCAGCACAACATCGTGCTCGACCAGACGATGGAACTGCTGAAGGCCGCGCTGCCCGGGCTGGACGCCGCAGCCGAGGCCGAACTGCGCCGCGCGCTGCTGGCCAAGCTGCCGCCGCACTGCGCCGACACCGCGCCGGGCCTGGTGCCCAACGTGATGACCGGGCGCATCGCCAACCGGCTCAACCTGAAGGGCCCGAACTACCTCGTCGACGCGGCCTGCTCGTCGTCGCTGCTGGCGGTGAGCGCCGCGGTCGACGAACTGCGCGCCGGCCGCAGCCGCATGATGATCGCCGGCGGCGTCAACGCCTCGCTGCCCGCCGACGTCTCGACGATCTTCACCCAGCTCGGCGCCTTGAGCGCGCGCGGCCGCGTGCGCCCCTTCGAGGCCGGCAGCGACGGCACGCTGCTCGGCGAAGGCCTGGGCATGGTGGTGCTCAAGCGCCTGTCCGACGCGCTGGCCGACGGCGACCGCATCTACGCCGTGCTGCGCGGCATCGGCCAGGCCAGCGACGGCCGCGGCACCGGGCTCCTGGCGCCCAGCGTCGACGGCGAGACGCTGTCGATCCGCCGGGCCTACGAACACAGCGGCGTCGACCCGGCGACCGTCGGCCTGATCGAGGCCCACGGCACCGGCATCCCGCTGGGCGACAAGACCGAGATCAACGCGCTCGCCAACGTCTTCGGCCCGCGCCGCGGCGCCGGCGGCAGCATCGCGATCGGTTCGGTCAAGTCGATGATCAGCCACTGCATCCCGGCCGCCGGCGTCGCCGGGCTGATCAAGACCGCGCTGGCGCTGCACCACCGCGTGCTGCCGCCGACGCTGTGCGAGCAGGTCAACCCCGAGCTCGGCCTCGAACGCACGCCGCTGTTCGTCAACACCGAGCCCATGCCCTGGATCGCGCCGCTGGGCCAGCCGCGCCGCGCCGGCGTCGACAGCTTCGGCTTCGGCGGCATCAACACCCACGCCATCGTCGAGCAGGCGCCGGCGTCCGCCGCGCGCCCGCCGCTGCTGGCGCGCTGGCCGTTCGAGCTCTGCGTGCTGTCGGCGCCCGACGCCGCGGCGCTGGCCACGGCCGTCGAGACGCTGGCCGCCGCGCTGGAGCGTGAACCGCGCTGGACGCTGGCCGAGATCGCCGCCGCGCTGGCCGCCGCCGACCGCGGCGGCGAGGCCCGCCTGGCGATCGTCGCCAAGAGCCGCGAGGCGCTGGCCAAAGGCCTGGCGCAGGCGCTGCCCAAGCTGCGCAGCGCCGGCGACAAGGCTTTCGCGACACGCGCCGGCGTCTTCTATTCGCCGCGCCCGCTCGACGGCAAGCTGGCCTTCCTGTTCCCCGGTGAAGGCTCGCAGTACCTGGGCATGTTCGCCGACCTGGCGCAGTGCTTCGACGAGGTGCGCGACTGGCTGGACTTCTGGCGCGGCCTGTACGACGACGCGCCGGGCGACACCCGCACCGACATCGTCTACCCGCCGGCCACCGAGCTGACGCCCGAGCGCCGCAAGCAGCTCGAGGCGCGGCTGCACGACATGGACGTCGGCAGCGAGGCGGTGATGATCGGCGGCCAGGCGATGTACTCGCTGCTGCGTGCGCTGGGCGTCGAGCCCGACGTGATGCTGGGCCACAGCTCGGGCGAGTCGTCGGCGCTGGCCGCCAGCGGCGCGCTGCCCACCGAGGACCGCGCCCGCCTGGCCGACTTCATCCGCGACCTGAACGCCGTCTACGCCCAGGTGCTGGCCGAAGGCAGGATCCCGACCGGCGCGCTGCTGGCCGTCGGCGCGCTGCCCTCGGCGATGGTGCACGAGACGGTCGCCGCCACCGGGCTGGCGATCGACGTCGCGATGGACAACTGCGCCAACCAGCTCGTGCTCTACGGCACGCGCGAGGCGATCGACACCGTGCAGGCGCGGCTCACCGCGATCGGCGCGATCTGCATGCCGCTGCCGTTCGACCGCGGTTATCACACGCCGTCCTTCGGCGCGATGAGCGCGGCCTTCGCCGAGCACTACAAGGCGATCAAGCTGGGCGCGCCGCAGGTGCCGCTGTACTCCTGCGCGTCGGCCGGGCTGTTCCCGGCGTCGCCGGCCGCGGTGCGCAAGCTGGCCGGGGCGCAGTGGTCGCAGACCGTGCGCTTCCGCGAGACGGTGCAGGCCATGGTCGCCGACGGCGTGCGCGCCTTCGTCGAGGTCGGCCCCTCGGGCAACCTGACGGCTTTCGTCGACGACATCCTGGCCGACCAGCCGCACCTGGCGCTGGCCTCCAACCAGCGCCGCAAGCACGGCCTGGAGCAGTTGCTGGCGACGCTGGCCCAGCTCTGGGTGCACGGACGGCCGATGTCGCTGCAGGCGCTGTATGCGCGCCGCCGCGTCGCCGTCGTCGACCTGACCGCGCCGGCGCCGGTGCCGCGCGAACGGCCGATGCTCGACAACACGATGCCGGTGCTGCGCCTGAGCGACGCCGACCGCGCGCTGCTGCAGCGCATCGGTGCCGCCGGGGCGCCGGTCGTCGAGGTGCCGGTCGCGGTGCCCGCCGAACCGGTGGCCGCGGCGGCCCCGAACCCGAAGCCGTGGCCGACGACGGCGACGCCGCCGCGCGCGCCGCGGTGATGGCCGACTACTTCGCGACGATGCGCGCCTTCCTGGCGCAGCAGCAGTCGCTGCTCGAAGCCTGGCAGCCCGGAGCCGGCGAGCCGGCGCCGCAAGCCGAGGATCCACTGGCCTGGGCGCCTTTCCTCGACGAACTGGTCGAGGCTTCGCCCGAACGCCTGGTCGCGCGCTGCCACCTCGCGGTGCACCGCGACGCCTTCCTGCGCGACCACGTGCTGTCCGGCCGCGGTTCGGACACCGATCCCGAGCTCGTCGGCCTGGCCTGCGTGCCGCTGATGGCCAGCCTGGAGATCCTGGCCGAGGCCGCCGCGGCGCTGGCCGGCACCGCCGACTTCGCCAGCATCGAGCAGGTGCGCGCCTTCGACTGGATTGCGCTCGACGACGAGGCGCTGACGCTGGACGTCGTCGCCGAGCCGGTGGCCGGCGAAACCGGGCTCTGGCGCGCGACGCTGTCGCAGGCCGGCGCGCCGGCGGTGACGGCGCTGTTCCGCGAGACCGGCACCGCACGCCTGGCACCGCTGCCGGCGCTGGCCGCGCCGCGGGCCGCACGCTGGGACGGCCAGGCGATCTACGACGTCGGCATGTTCCACGGGCCGATCTTCCAGAGCCTGGCGCACGTGCGCGGCTGGGACGAGAGCGGCATCGACTGCGAACTGAGCGACTGCAGTCTGGCCGGCTTCTTCGACGGCGGGACCACGCCGTCCATGGTGCTGAGCCCGGTGCTGATGGACGCGATGGGCCAGCTCGCCGCCTGCTGGGTGGCCGAGCACGTCGGCACCGACTTCAACTGCTTCCCGTCGACGATCGAGCGCATCGAGCTGCTGGCGCCGCAGCCGGCGGCCGAGGCCGGCCTCGTGCTGCGCGGCCGCCAGCAGGCGCTGGACCCGGCGCAGGCCGGCGACATCGCCGCCGCGCGGCGCTGGCAGTTCGAAGCCTGCAGCGCCGACGGCCGGCCGCTGCTGCGGGTCGACGGCCTGGTCAACGTCTTCTTCCCCGTGCCGCACCGTTTCTACCAGCTGCGCCGCGACCCGCTGGGCGGCTGGCTCGGCGAGCCGCTGGCGCCGGTGGGCGGGGCGCGGCTGTGGCAGCTGGAAAGCCTGCCCGAGGCCTTCTGCGCCCAGTCGAACGCGATCTTTCTCCGAATGCTGGCGCACGCCACGCTGGCCTGGGAGGAACGCGAAGCCTGGCGCGCGCTGCCCGACAACCTGCGCCATCGGCGCCAGTGGCTGCACGGCCGGCTGGCGCTGAAGGAGCTGGTGCGCCACTGGCTGCACGAACGCACCGGCCAGCTCGTCTATCCGTCGGACGTCGTCGTCGGCCACGACGAACGCGGAGCGCCCTTCGTCGACGGCTGGTGGACGCAGAGCCTGGCGCCGGCGCCCGCGGTGTCGCTGACGCACGGTGCGCGCTGGAATGTCGCAGCGCTGCGCGACGATGGTGCGCCGGTGGGCGTCGATGCCGAGGAGATCGGCCGCGTGCAGCGCCCGGACCTGCTCGAAGCCGCGTTCACGCCGGCCGAACGCGCCTGGCTGGCGGCGCAGCCGGCGGCCACGCGCGACGACGCTCTGCTGCGCGTCTGGTGCGCCAAGGAGGCGGCGGCGAAACTGCTCGGGACGGGCCTGCAGGGCGCGCCCGAGGCGTTTGCCGTGACATTCGAATCGGGGGGCGCGAGCCGCGCGCGGGTGCAGGCCGGTGATAGCATGGTCCCGGTTTTGCTTGTGCGCGTTGGGAATTCGGTGGTGGCACTCGCCGAATATCACGAAAGAGTTTCCGGGTAGAACATGAGCAGTCTCTTGAAGGCGACCGCCGAGGCGACCGTGATCGCCGTCATCGAGGATCTGATCCAAGACTGGGGGCTCGAGCTCGACGGGGGCGTCGGCCCCTCGACGCAGCTTGTGGCGAATCTCGAGTTCGCCTCCGTCGACATCATCCAGCTCTGCGTCGCGCTCGAAGAGGCCTATTCCCGGAAACTCGGTTTCCAGAATCTCCTGATGCGTGATGGCAGTTATGTCGGCGATTTGTCGGTGAGCCAGATCGCGGCTTTCATCGAAACCCGTGTGGCTGCTGCCGGGGGAACCGCGACGTGACCGTCAAGACGCTTTTCATCGGCATGGACGGGGCGACCTTCACCGTCCTCGACTCGCTCACCTCGGCGGCCGACGGCGCGCCGGTGATGCCCTTCCTCGGCAGCCTGTTCAAACGCGGCACACGCGCCAAGCTGCGCTCCACGCCGAACCCGCTGACACCGCCGGCCTGGGTGTCGCTGATGACCGGGCGCAGCCCCGGCCACCACGGCGTCTTCGACTTCATCCGTGCCGAGGAGCGCGGGGAGGACGTGTTCTTCACGCTCTACGACTCGCGCGACTGCCGCGTCGAGACGATCTGGGCCATCGCCAGCCGCCAGGGCAAGAAGGTCGCGGCGCTGAACTTCCCGTTCACCGCGCCGCCGCCGAAGGACCTCAACGGTTTCATGGTCCCGGGTTTCGTGCCCTGGCGCCACCTGCGCCGCAACACGACGCCGGCCGACCTGTACGACCGCCTGAAGGCGATCCCCGAGTTCAGCGCGCAGGAGCTGGCCTGGGACTTCGAGCAGGAAAAGCAGGCGATGGAAAGCCTGTCGGACCACGACCGCGAGAACTGGGTGCGCTACCACCTGCCGCGCGAGAAGCAGTGGTTCCGCATCGCCGAATACCTGATGCGCGAGGAAGCGCCGGACCTGATGGCGGTGATGTTCGACGGCGTCGACAAGCTGCAGCACCAGGCCTGGCAGTACCTCGACCCGGCGCTGCAGAGCCCGGAGGACGGCGAGTACCACCTGCGCATGCGCTCGCTGTGCCTGGACTACTTCCGCCAGCTCGACAGCTTCATCGAGGCGCTGGTCACCGCCGCCGGCCCCGAGGTGCAGGTCTTCATGGCCTCGGACCACGGCTTCACCGCGACGACCGAGGTCGTGCGCATCAACACCTACCTCGGCGAGAAGGGCTGGCTGGCGTGGAAGCCGGTGCCCGACACCGAGGAGGGCCGTCGGCGCGAGGACAGCATGTTCGCCTACCTCGACTGGAGCCGGACGGTGGCCTACTGCCGCACGCCGTCGAGCAACGGCATCAACATCCGCGTCGCCCGCGAGCCCGGCCAGCCGGGCATCCCGCTGGCCGAGTACGAAACGACGCGCGAGCGCCTGATCCGCGACCTCGAGGACTTCCGCGACCCGGAGACCGGCGAGCGCATCGTCGCCGAGATCCACAAGCGCGAAGACGTCTTCCCCGGCTCGGCGATGGGCGACGCGCCCGACCTGCAGCTCGTGTTGCGCGACTTCGGC
Organism: Rubrivivax benzoatilyticus JA2 = ATCC BAA-35; assembly: GCF_000190375.1. Lineage (GTDB taxonomy): Bacteria > Pseudomonadota > Gammaproteobacteria > Burkholderiales > Burkholderiaceae_C > Rubrivivax > Rubrivivax benzoatilyticus. The sequence continues at coordinate 26,624 of NZ_AEWG01000128.1, read as the reverse complement.
TTCGTGTCGATCAAGAACAAGCTGCCGGTCGTCGAGAAGCGGCCCGAGCCCGCCGGCACCCACCACCCGGACGGCGTCTTCATCGCCTGCGGCCCCGGCATCGCCGAGGGCAAGCAGATCGGCCGGCGCCGCATCATGGACGTCGGCGCCACGCTGCTCTACAGCCTGGGGCTGCCGGTGCCCAGCGACTTCGAGGGTCAGGTGCCCGAATCGATGTTCACCGCCGAGCACAAGGCGGCGCAGCCGGTGGTCATCGGCGCGCCGACCACCGGCGCCCGTCGCGCCGACGGCGATGCGATGGCCGACGACGAGAAGGCGCAGATCATGGCCCAGCTGCAACTGCTGGGCTACATGGAGTAGACGCATGCCGCACGCGCTGGTCCGCGGCGCGCGCCTGAACGTTCTCCAGGTCGACGAGCCGCAGCACACCCACGGCGCCGCACGCGAGCACCTGGTGATGGTGCACGGCCTGGCCGCGAACATGGCGTTCTGGTATCTGCCGTACGCGCAGGCCTTCGCCAAGCGCTACCGCGTCACGCTGTTCGACCTGCGTGGCCACGGCCGCTCGGAGATGACGCCCGACGGCTACACGCCGCAGGCGCTGGGCCAGGACCTGCTCGGCCTGATGGACGCGCTGGGCATCGCCCGCGCGCACCTCGTGGCGCACAGCTTCGGCGGTGTCGTCGCGCTCAACGCCGCCTGCAGCGACCCGGCGCGTTTTGCCAGCCTGGTGCTGTGCGACACCCACATCTCTGCCGTGCGCCGCCACGCCGTGCCGCGTGAATGGAGCCGGCGCGCCCACGTGCAATCGGTGCTCGACCGCCACGGCCTGGCGCTCGACACGCACGACCCGTACTTCGGCCACCGCCTGCTGACCGAGGTCGCGCACCTGCAGCTGCGCCACGAGCCGGTCGGCGAGGACCTGCTCGCGCTCGTCGGCCCGATGCTCGGCCGCCAGGGCCAGCGCACGGCGGCGCAGTGGGTCAAGCTGATGGACGAGACCGCCGCCGGCACCCAGCTGATGGGCGACGACGGGCTGACGCTGGAGTCGCTGCGCCGGCTGCTGTTCCCGATCCTCGCGCTCTACGGCGACCATTCGCAGGCCCGGCTGACCGGCGGCGAGCTGCTCGAGGTCTGGCCGCACGGCGAGTTCCGCCGCGTGCGTGACGCCGGCCACTTCTTCCCGGTGTCGCGGGCCGCCGACGTGATGCACGAGTGCGAACGTTTCTGGCGCGGCGACTACGCGCGCCGCCCGGTCGTGCGCTCGGGCGAGGAGCAGCGCCGCCACTTCCGCAGCGACCGCGTCTTCAAGATCGACGGCGCCTGGCATTTCAGCACCCGCGAGCGCGGCCATGTCGGCCCGTATGCGACGCCCGACGAGGCGCACGAGGCGCTGGCCCGCTACATCTCCGAGATGGCGGTGACGCTCTGATGGCTGCAGCCAACCGGCTCGGGATCTGGCCCGGGCTCAACCGGCGTGACTTCCGCTGTGTCGCCCGCGGCGGTTTCGGCGACGGCAACAACGCCTACGCGCACTCGATGGCCTGGTTCAACGGCCATCTCTACGTCGGCACGACACGCGGCAACTTCCCGTTCATGAAGTCGCGGCTGCCGATCGCGATGGACGTCTGGCCGGTCGAGTGCCCGGAGAACCCGTTCGAGCTGGACATGCACGCCGAGATCTGGCGCTACGACCCGCTCGCCGACGAGTGGGAGCGGGTGTTCAAGTCGCCGACGATCATCGGCAGCCACGGCAAGCCGATCCCGCGCGAGCTGGGGCTGCGCGGCATGCTCGTCTACTCGGGCCGCGGCGTCGAGCCGCCGGCGCTGTTCGTCAGCACCTGGTCGCCGGCGCGCGGGCCGGGGCCGCACCTGCTGCGCTCCGAGGACGGCCGCCGCTTCGAGCCGACCTGCGAACCCGGCCTCACCGGCCTGCCGGTGACGACGATCCGCACCGTCACCGAGTTCAAGGGGCGGCTGTTCACGACGCCGGCCGGCTCGCGCGGCGGCAACCCGAACATCTCCGCGCACTCGGTCGTCTACGAGAGCGCCGACCCCTCGCACGGCGGCTGGGAGCCGGTCAGCGACTTCGGCTTCGGCGACCCGGGCAACAAGACGATCTTCGAGATGTGCGGCTTCGGCGACCATCTCTACGTCGGCACCTTCAACCTCGAGGGCTACCAGGTCTGGCGCAGCCCCTGCGAAGGCGAGAAGCCCTACGTCTGGGAGAAGGTCATCGAGCGCGGTGCCGGCCGCGGCAAGCTCAACCAGTGCACGCTGTCGATGCTGCCGTTCAAGGGCGCGCTCTACATCGGCAGCGGCATCCAGGGCGGCGGCATCGACACCGCCAACAAGGTCGGCCCGGCGCCGCCGGAACTGGTGCGGGTCTGGCCCGACGGCTCCTGGGACCTGCTGGTCGGCGATGAGCGCGACACGCCCGACGGCCGCAAGATCCCGCTGTCGGGCTACATGCCCGGCTTCAACAACTTCTTCAACGGCTACTTCTGGCGCATGGTGGAGCACGACGGCTGGCTCTACCTCAGCACCTTCGAGTGGAGCACGCTGGTCGGCTACGCCAACCGCAGCCGCTGGCCGGAGGCCTTCGCCAACGTCATCAACCACGTCGGCGCGCAGGCCATCTTCGACCACCACTCGGGCTTCGACCTGTATCGCAGCTTCGACGGCGAGAACTGGGTGCCGGTGACGAACAACGGCTTCGACAACCCGTACAACATGGGGCTGCGCACGCTGGTGTCCTCGCCGTACGGGCTGTTCTGCGGCACCGCCAACCCCTTCGGGCCGAAGATCATGCCGCTGGGTGGCGACCGCTACGTGCCCAACCCGCGTGGCGGCTGCGAGATCCACTTCGCCGCCCACGAGGCGCTGAAGCGGTGAGCCCCGACACCGGCGGCTGGCTGCGGCGGCGCGACAGCGCCGAGCCGCCGCCTCCGCTGCCGCCGGGCACCGTGCTCGACGCCGACCTGGCCTACGGCCGCTGGCCGGCGCAGCGCCTGGACGTCTACCGCCCGGCCAAGGCCCGGCGCGCGCCGGTGCTCGTCGTCGTGCACGGCGGTGCCTGGATCACCGGCGACAAGCAGCAGCCGCAGGTCGTCGGCCACAAGCTGGCGCACTGGGGGCCCGAGGGCTGGATCCTCGTCGCGCTGAACTACCGCCGCCTGCCGTGGGCCGACCCGCGTGAGCAGGCGGCCGACGTCGCGCGTGCGCTCGCCTTCGTGCAGCGCGAGTGCGCCGGCTGGGGCGGCGACGCCGCGCGCATCGTCGTGCTCGGCCACTCGACCGGCGCCCACCTGGCGGCGCTGGTGCTGGCCGACACGGCGCTGGCCGCCGACGCCGGCTGCAAGCCGCCGGCCGCCGCGGTGCTGGTCGACAGCGCGGCGCTCGACGTCGTCGAGGTGATGCAGGGTGCGCACCTGCCGCTGCACGACCGGGCCTTCGGCGATGCGCGCGAAGGCTGGGAAGCGGCCTCGCCCTGGCACCGCGCGGCGACGCTGACGGCGCCGCCGCCGGTGCTGCTGGTGTGCTCGTCGCTGCGCGAGGACTCGGTGCGGCAGTCGGAGCGGTTCGCCGCCCGGCTCGTCGAGCGTGGCGGCCGCGCGCGGGCGCTGCCGATGGCGCTGACGCATGCCGAACTCAACGAGCGCCTGGGCCAGGACGGCGAGCTGACCGAGGCAGTCGATGCCTTCGTGGCGGAGGTCTTCGCGCCGCCGGCGGCCGCAGGGTAAACCGTGGCGGTGCGGTCGCGGCGCGCTTCTAGAATCGACGCTCGACCCACCGACAGGAGCCTTGCCGCATGCCCACGTCCCGCCGTGCTCCGGCCGCCGACGCCAATGCCCAGCCCGGACCGAGGACGCTGAAGAAGTACCCCAACCGGCGCCTCTACGACACGCGCAGCAGCAGCTACATCACGCTGGCCGACGTCAAGCGCATGGTGATGGGCGGCGAGCAGTTCGAGGTTCGCGACGCCAAGACCGGCGACGACCTGACGCGCAGCATCCTGCTGCAGATCATCCTCGAGGAAGAGTCGGGCGGCGTGCCGATGTTCAGCACCGAGATGCTGGCGCAGATCATCCGCTTCTACGGCAGCGCGATGCAGGGCCCGATGGGCGCGATGCTCGAGCAGAACCTGAAAGCCTTCGTCGAGATGCAGCAGCAGTTCGTCGGCGGCAAGCCGCCGGTGTTCCCGAACCTGATGACGAGCTACCTGGACCAGTCGCGCGCCGTGTTCGAGGCGATGCAGGACCAGATGGCGGTGTTCGGCCGCTTCCCGCCCGGAAAGCGCTGAGGCCGGGCCTGTGACGCCGGAAGGCGTCCTGGGCCTGCCGAACTTTCACGGTCGGGGTGCCGGCGGATTTGGGAAAATCCGCCGATGCAAGAAACCGTTCCGACCGTCGCCTTCGCCTCGCTGGGCTGCCCCAAGGCGCTGACCGACTCCGAGCTGATCCTCACCCAGCTCGCCGCCGAGGGCTACCGCACCTCGAAGTCCTTCGCCGGCGCCGACCTCGTCATCGTCAACACCTGCGGCTTCATCGACGACGCCGTCAAGGAGAGCCTGGACACGATCGGCGAGGCGCTGGCCGAGAACGGCCGCGTCATCGTCACCGGCTGCCTGGGCGCACGCGCCGGCGACGACGGCGGCAACATGGTGCAGCAGGTGCATCCCAAGGTGCTGGCCGTCACCGGCCCGCACGCGACGCAGGAGGTGATGGACGCGGTGCACCGCCACGTGCCCAAGCCGCACGACCCCTTCGTCGACCTGGTGCCCGAAGTGCGCGCCGAGTTCCGCGGCGAAGCCGGCATCAAGCTGACGCCGCGCCACTATGCGTACCTGAAGATCAGCGAAGGCTGCAACCACCGCTGCAGCTTCTGCATCATCCCGACGATGCGCGGCGACCTCGTCTCGCGCCCGGTCGGCGAGGTGCTGAGCGAAGCGAAGGCGCTGTTCGAGAACGGCGTCAAGGAGCTGCTGGTCGTCAGCCAGGACACCGGCGCCTACGGCGTCGACGTCCAGTACCGCACCGGCTTCTGGGACGGCCGCCCGGTGAAGACCCGCTTCGCGGACCTCTGCGAGCAACTGGCCAGGCTGGCCGAGGCGCACGGCGCCTGGGTGCGGTTGCACTACGTCTATCCGTACCCGCACGTCGACGACGTGCTGCCGCTGATGGCCGAAGGGCGCATCCTGCCGTACCTGGACGTGCCGTTCCAGCACGCGCACCCGGATGTGCTGAAGCGCATGAAGCGCCCGGCCAGCGGCGAGCGCAACCTCGAGCGCCTGGCGCGCTGGCGCGAGCTGTGCCCCGAGCTCGTCGTGCGGTCGACCTTCATCGCCGGTTTCCCCGGCGAGACCGAAGCCGAGTTCCAGACGCTGCTGGACTTCGTCGCCGAAGCGCAGATCGACCGCGCCGGCTGCTTCGCCTACTCGCCGGTGGCGGGCGCCCCGGCCAACGAGCTGCCGGGCGCCTTGCCCGACGCGGTGCGCGAGGAACGCCGCGCGCGTTTCATGGAAGTCGCCGAGGCGGTGTCGGTGGCGAAGCTGCAGCGCCGTGTCGGGCAGACGATGCAGGTGCTGGTCGACCACGCGCCGGCGCTGGGCCGCAAGGGCGGTGTCGGCCGGAGCTATGCCGACGCGCCCGAGATCGACGGCAGCGTGCGCCTGCTGCCGCCGCAGAAGGCCTCGCGCACGCTGAAGGTCGGCGAGTTCGTGCGCGCGCGCATCGTCGCCGCCGAAGGCCATGACCTGATCGCGATGGCGCTCTGACCCCCCGAAGCTCCATGACCACCAAGCTGATCCACCATCCGTACCGTCCGCCGGCCGGCTTCGACGCGCCGCAGGTCGGCGTGCACAAGGCTTCGACGGTGCTGTTCCCGGACGTCGCGGCGATGCGTGCACGCGACTGGCGCCACCGCAACGGCTACACCTACGGCCTGCACGGCACGCCGACGACCTTCACGCTGGAAGAACGCATCGCGACGCTGGAAGGCGGCACGCACTGCGTGCTGGTGCCCAGCGGGCTGGCGGCGATCGCGCTGGTGAACATGGCGCTGCTGAAGACCGGCGACGAGCTGCTGCTGCCCGACAACGTCTACGGCCCGAGCCGTGAACTGGCGCGGCGGGAAATGGCCGCCTGGGGCATCACGCACAAGCTCTACGACCCGATGGACCCGGCCTCGCTGGCCGCGGCGATCGGTCCGGCGACGAAACTCGTCTGGCTGGAGGCGCCGGGCTCGGTGACGATGGAGTTCCCGGACCTGCCGGCGCTGGTCGCCGTCTGCCGCGAGCGTGGCGTGACGACGGCGCTGGACAACACCTGGGGCGCCGGCCTCGCGTTCTGCGGTTTCGACCTCGGCATCGACGTCGTCATGCAGGCGCTGACCAAGTACCCCTCGGGCGGTGGCGACGTGCTGATGGGCTCGGTCGTCACGCGCGACGCCGAGCTGGCCGACCGCATCCACATGACGCACGGCCGGCTGGGCTACGGCGTCGGCGCCAACGACGCCGAGGCGATGCTGCGTTCGCTGCCCTCGCTGTCGCTGCGTTATCACGCCGCCGACGCCGCCGGGCGCGAGCTTGCCGCCTGGTGCGCGACGCGGCCCGAGTTCACGCGTGTGCTGCACCCGGCGCTGGCCGGCGCGCCCGGTCACGAGCACTGGAAGACCAGCTGCCGCGCCGCGGCCGGGCTGTTCTCGGTCGTCGTCGCGCCGCGTTTCACCAGCGCCCAGGTCGACCGCTTCATCGACGCGCTGCAGCTGTTCGGCATCGGCTACTCGTGGGCCGGGCCGATGAGCCTGGTCGTGCCCTACGACCTGAAGCAGATGCGCGCCAGGCCGGCCTACGACGGCACCGTGGTGCGCTTCTCGATCGGCCTCGAAGAGGTGGCCGACCTGAAGGCCGATCTGGAGCAGGCGATCGCTCTGCTGGGCTGAGCGGCCCGCTGCCGCCGAAGGCCGGGGTCAGGTCTCGAAGGCCGGGGTCAGGTCTCGCAAGACCTGACCCCGTCTTGCGGTGGCTCGCCCCTTCGGCTGGCGCGGACCGTCCACCGGACGGCCCACGTCCCGCCTCAGTCCTTCGCCGGCCCCGACACCTTGTGCCGCATCAGCCGGCCCTTCTCGCGTTCCCAGTCGCGCTTCTTCTCGGTGTCGCGCTTGTCGTGCTGGGCCTTGCCCTTGGCCAGCGCGATCTCGGCCTTCACGCGCCCGCCCTTGTAGTGCAGGTTCAGCGGCACGAGGGTGAAGCCCTTCTGCTCGACCTTGCCGACGAGACGACGGATCTCGTCCTTCTTCATCAGCAGCTTCTTCGTGCGGTCGGGCTCGGGCAGCACGTGCGTGGACGCCGAACGCAGCGCGTTGATGCGGCAGCCGATGAGGAACAGCTCGCCGTCGCGGATCAGCACGTAGCCGTCGGTGAGCTGCACCTGGCCGGCGCGGATGGCCTTGATCTCCCAGCCCGACAGCACGATGCCGGCTTCGTACTGCTCCTCGATGTGGTACTCGAATCGGGCGCGGCGGTTTTCTGCAATGTTGGCCATGGAGTCGTCGTGAAGGGGTGGCCCCCTACAATCGAAGCATTGTATGAAGCACGTGAAGAAGTCGGTCCTGCTGTGGTACTCCCCGAGGGAGATGTACGACCTGGTGACGGACGTCGCCCATTACCCGCAGTTCCTGCCCTGGTGTGACCGCGCCGACGTGCTCGAGACGCACGACGACGGCGTCACCGCGCGCCTGGGCATGCACTACATGGGGGTGAAGCACGCCTTCACCACCCGCAACGAGAACACGCCGCCCGAGTGCGTGCTGATGAAGCTCGTCGACGGGCCGTTCTCGCTGCTCGAAGGCACCTGGCAGTTCCTCCCGCTCGGCCGGCCGGGCAGCGAGACCCAGGCCTGCAAGGTCGAGCTCGACCTGCGCTACGCCTTCGCCGGCAAGACGCTGGAGGCGGTGGTCAGCCCGGTCTTCGACCGCGTCGCCAACACGCTGGTCGACTGCTTCGTCAAACGCGCCGAATCGGTCTACGGCGCACGCTGAGCGCGCCCGGTTCGTGATGCGCGTCGAAGTCGTCTACTGCCCGGCGCCGCACGCCGTCGACCGCGTCGAGCTGGAACTCGCCGACGGCGCGACGCTGGCCGAGGCGCTGCACGCCAGCGGCCTGGCCGAACGCCACGGCCTCGTGGCCGAGACGCTGGACGCCGGCATCTGGGGCCGCGTGCAGCCGCCGCAGACCGTGCTGCGCGACGGCGACCGTGTCGAGCTGTACCGGCCGCTGACGGTGGACCCGAAGGAAGCGCGCCGGCTGCGTTACCGCGGCACGCGCTGACGCCGCGTCATTCGCAGTCCGAGGCGATGATGCCCTCGGCGCGCCGCGACTCCTCGGCGCGGCCCTTGTCGTCGAGGATCTCGCGTTCGCCCTTCTCGTTGAGCCGCGCGATGCGCTGGCCGCTCTGCAGCCCGGCGAGCTGGGCCTTGGCGCGGCGGCAGTTCTCGGCGCGCGCCTGAGCGACGCGCTCCTGCTCGGCCTTGAGCTTGGCCTGCTGCTCCTGCTCGGCGGCGCGGCGGCGCTGCTCGAGCACCGGGTCGACCCGGGGCGCGGCCGGTGCCGATGCGGCACTGGCGGCCGCCGGCGGCGGCAGCGGGCGGCGGGCGTTCGACGGGCGCTGGACGATGTCCTTGTCGGCCACCTCGCGCGGCGGCGGCAGGTCGCTGGCGGTGATCTGGCCGTTGCGGTCACGCCAGATCCACTGCGCCTGCGCGCTGCCCGCCAGGGCGAGCAGGCAGGCGGCAACGGCCAGCGGCAGCAGCGGGGACGGACGGGCGATCGGCATCGGGGCAGTGTAGTGCGCCCGGCGGCGCGTGCATTTGACGCAAGCGCGACTCCGGCGGAGGGTGTCGACTCCTACCTATAATCCGCTTTTGCGTCTGGAGCTCCCCTCAGCATGCGCCTACTCGGCAAAGCGCTCACCTTCGACGACGTGTTGTTGGTGCCGGCGTACTCCCAGGTGTTGCCCCGCGACACCAGCCTCAAGACCCGTCTCTCCCGCAACATCGCCCTGAACCTGCCGCTCGTCTCGGCAGCGATGGACACGGTGACCGAAGCGCGCCTGGCGATCGCCATCGCGCAGGAGGGCGGGATCGGCATCGTCCACAAGAACCTCACGCCCCGGCAGCAGGCGGCCGAGGTCGCGCGCGTCAAGCGTTACGAGTCGGGCGTGCTGCGCGACCCGATCACGGTGACGCCCGAGACCACGGTGCGCGAGGTGCGCGAGCTCTCGCGCCAGCACGGCTTCTCCGGCTTCCCGGTGCTCGAGGGCCCGAAGGTCGTCGGCATCGTCACCAACCGCGACCTGCGTTTCGAGACCCGTCTGGACGCCCCGGTGCGCGAGGTCATGACGCCGCGCGAGCGCCTGGTCTGGGTCGGCGAGGAAGCCTCGCTGGACGAGGCCAAGGCGCTGATGCACCGCCACAAGCTCGAGCGCGTGCTCGTCGTCAACGAGGCCTTCGAGCTGCGCGGCCTGATGACGGTGAAGGACATCACCAAGCAGACCGACTTCCCGAACGCCGCGCGCGACAGCCACGGCAAGCTGCGCGTCGGCGCTGCCGTCGGCGTCGGCGAGGGCACCGAGGAGCGGGTCGAACTGCTGGTCAAGGCCGGCGTCGACGCGCTCGTCGTCGACACCGCGCACGGCCACAGCGCCGGCGTCATCGAGCGCGTGCGCTGGGTGAAGAAGAACTTCCCGCAGGTCGACGTCATCGGCGGCAACATCGCCACCGGCGCCGCCGCGCTGGCGCTGGTCGAGGCCGGCGCCGACGCCGTCAAGGTCGGCATCGGCCCGGGCTCGATCTGCACGACGCGCATCATCGCCGGCGTCGGCGTGCCGCAGATCACCGCGATCGACAACGTCGCCACCGCGCTGCGCGGCAGCGGCGTGCCGCTGATCGCCGACGGCGGCATCCGCTACTCGGGCGACATCGCCAAGGCCATCGCCGCCGGCGCCAGCACGGTGATGATGGGCGGCATGTTCGCCGGCACCGAGGAAGCGCCGGGCGAGGTCATCCTCTACCAGGGCCGCAGCTACAAGAGCTACCGCGGCATGGGCTCGATCGGGGCGATGAAGGCCGGTTCGGCCGACCGCTACTTCCAGGAGAACGACGAGTCCGCGAACCCCAACGCCGACAAGCTCGTGCCCGAGGGCATCGAGGGCCGCGTGCCGTACAAGGGCTCGATGCTGTCCATCGTCTACCAGATGGCCGGCGGCCTGCGCGCCTCGATGGGCTACTGCGGCTGCGCGACGGTCGAGGAGATGGCCAGCCGGGCCGAGTTCGTCGAGATCACCGCCGCCGGCATTCGTGAGAGCCACGTGCACGACGTGCAGATCACGAAGGAAGCGCCGAACTACCGCATGGAATGAGCGGTCCCGAGACGTCCCCCGCGCCGGTGCACCCCGGCGGCCGGCCGGCAGCGATGCGTTTCATCATGCTGGTCGTGCTCATCGACATGCTGGCGGTGGGCGTCATCTCGCCGGTGCTGCCGGCGCTGGTCGGTGTCTTCACCACCAGCCCGGCGGAGCAGACCTACTGGTACGGCGTCGTCGCGTTCTCGTACGCGGTGGCGTGTTTCATCGGCGCGCCGATCCTCGGCGCGCTGTCCGACCGCTACGGCCGCCGCCCGGTGCTGCTGCTGGGCTTCTGCGGCCTGGCGTTCAACTTCTTCGTCACCGCGCTGTCGACGTCGATCTGGATGCTGGTCGCGTCGCGCATCGTCGGCGGCGCGATGCAGGCCAACGCCGCGGTGGCCAACGCCTACGTCGCCGACATCACGCCGCCGCAGGAGCGTGCCAAGCGCTTCGGCATGCTCGGCGCGATGTTCGGCATCGGCTTCATCCTGGGGCCGGTGATCGGCGGCCTGCTCGGCGGCATCGACCCGCACCTGCCGTTCTTCGTCGCCGGCTCGCTGGCGCTGATCAACCTGGCTTACGGCTACTTCGTGCTGCCGGAATCGCTGCCGCTGGACAAGCGCCGGCCCTTCCATTGGAAGCGCGCCAACCCGCTGTCGGCGCTGAAGGAGCTGGCGCAGCTCAAGGGCGTCGGCCTGCTCGTCGTCGTGCTCGCCTGCGCCGCGCTGGCGCAGTTCTCGCTGTACACGACCTGGGTGCTCTACACGACCTTCAAGTTCGGCTGGGGCCCGACGCAGAACGGCTGGTCGCTGTTCGCGATCGGCGTCGTCTCGGCGATCGTGCAGGGCGGGCTGCTGGGCCGGCTGCTGAAGCACTTCGGTGCGCCGCGGCTGGCGGTGCTGGGGCTGCTGTCGTCGACGCTGGCCTTCGTCGCCTTCGGCCTCGTCACCGAGGGCTGGATGATGTACGTCGTCATCGCCGCCAACATCCTCGGCAACACGATCACCGCGGCGCTGCAGGGCCTGGTGTCGGGCGCGGCGCAGCACGACAACCAGGGCCAGACGATGGGCTCGGTGAGCTCGCTCAACAGCCTGATGGCGGTGGTGGCGCCGACGCTGGCGGCACCGCTGCTGGGCCTGGTGTCGCACCTGCCGCAGGGCGACTGGCGCATCGGCACGCCGATGTTCTTCTCGGCGGTGCTGCAGGCCCTGGCGCTGGCCTTCGCGATCGCCCATTTCCGCAAACAGCGCCGAGCGCGGCTGGCCACCCACGCCGCGTGACCGACTCCCGCCTGCCTCGCCGCCCCGTCATGCCAGACGCGGTGCGCGCGGCGGGCCTTCTTCGCTTCAGAGCCCGACGATGCACGACAAGATCCTCATCCTCGACTTCGGTTCGCAGGTCACCCAGCTGATCGCACGTCGCGTGCGCGAGGCGCACGTCTACTGCGAGATCCACCCGAACGACGTCTCCGACGCCTTCGTGCGCGAGTTCGCGCCGAAGGCGATCATCCTGTCGGGCAGCCACGCCAGCACCTACGAGGCCGAGGACCTGCGCGCGCCGCAGGCGGTGTGGGACCTGGGCGTGCCGGTGCTGGGCATCTGCTACGGCATGCAGACGATGGCCGCGCAGCTCGGCGGCGCGGTCGAAGGCGGCAAGACGCGCGAGTTCGGCTACGCCGAGGTGCGCGCCCACGGCCACACCCGGCTGCTCGACGGCATCCAGGACTTCGCCACGGCCGAAGGCCACGGCATGCTGAAGGTCTGGATGAGCCACGGCGACAAGGTCACCGCGCTGCCGCCGGGCTTCAAGCTGATGGCCAGCACGCCGAGCTGCCCGATCGCCGGCATGGCCGACGAGGCGCGCGGCTACTACGCCGTGCAGTTCCACCCCGAGGTCACGCACACCGTGCAGGGCCGCGCGCTGCTCGAACGTTTCGTGCTGCAGATCGCCGGCGCCAAGCCCGACTGGGTGATGCGCGACCACGTCGAGGAGGCGGTGGCGCGCATCCGCGAGCAGGTCGGTGACGAGGAGGTCATCCTCGGCCTGTCCGGCGGTGTCGACTCCAGCGTCGCCGCGGCGCTGATCCACCGCGCCATCGGCGAGCAGCTGACCTGCGTCTTCGTCGACCATGGCCTGCTGCGCCTGAACGAAGGCGACATGGTGATGGACATGTTCGCCGGCAAGCTGCACGCGCGCGTGATCCGCGTCGATGCCAGCGAGCTGTTCCTCGGCGAACTGGCCGGCGTCTCCGACCCCGAGGCCAAGCGCAAGATCATCGGCCGCCTGTTCGTCGACGTCTTCAAGGCCGAGGCCGCCAAGCTGAAGGCCGGCACCGAGGGCCACAAGGGCGCGACCTTCCTCGCTCAGGGCACGATCTACCCCGACGTCATCGAGTCGGGCGGCGCCAAGACCAAGAAGGCGACGACGATCAAGAGCCACCACAACGTCGGTGGCCTGCCCGAGCAACTGGGCCTGAAGCTGCTGGAGCCGCTGCGCGACCTGTTCAAGGACGAGGTGCGCGAGCTCGGCGTGGCGCTGGGCCTGCCGCACGACATGGTCTACCGCCACCCGTTCCCGGGCCCGGGCCTGGGCGTGCGCATCCTCGGCGAGGTGAAGAAGGAGTACGCCGACCTGCTGCGCCGCGCCGACGCGATCTTCATCGAGGAGCTGCGCAACTTCCGCGACGAAGCCAGCGGCAAGACCTGGTACGACCTGACCAGCCAGGCCTTCACGGTCTTCCTGCCGGTCAAGAGCGTCGGCGTGATGGGCGACGGTCGCACCTACGACTACGTCGTCGCACTGCGCGCCGTGCAGACCAGCGACTTCATGACGGCCGACTGGGCCGAGCTGCCGTACGCGCTGCTGAAGAAGGTCTCCGGCCGCATCATCAACGAGGTCCGCGGCATCAACCGCGTCACCTACGACGTCAGCAGCAAGCCCCCCGCGACGATCGAATGGGAATGACGCGGACGTGAAGACGTGCCTGCGCACGTCTTCACGCCTCGTCATTGCCCTAGCGCTTGCAAGCGCTAGGGCCGGGATGCGTGGTCAACCGAATTCGCGCCTGCGCGCGTCCTGTCGCCTCGTGACTGCCTTCGGGCCTGCAAGCCCGAAGGCCGGGGTGCGCGGCCAGAGCCTTGCGTGCCTGCGCACGTCTTCCTGCCTCATCACGGCCCGCGCGCCTGCAAGCGCGCGGGACGTGAGCCGGGAGGATCCGCAGGCGTTCCCGGACGTGTGCGGGGCTGACCGCCGCACCTCACTGGCGAGGACTCGGCTTGCCCGGGCGCTCGGCGCTGGCGGGCGCATCAAGGCGGTCGAGGCGCCGGGACGCCGCGCGGCGTCGCCGCTGGGCTGGCGCGTCGCGCCTCGACCGGGGTGGGCTTGGCGCGCGCTCAGAACCCGGCTTCGCGCACCCAGGCTTCGGACACGCGCCGCCATGCGCGTCCGGCGAGGCTGGCCGGCTCGTCGCCCACCGTCGTGGCCACCGCCAGGCCGGCACTTGCGTGCGGAGTTCCATCGCTTGCGGGGCAGAGAAACAGCCGGGTGCCGGAAGGTTCTGGAAAATCAGAATTTCAAGAACGAGAACATCGGCTAAACCTGAACGTTGAACCGGCATTCGGCCGCAGACTTCGGGCTTCGTTGGCGTCACCCGGCTCGCGTTGCAGGACGAGAGCCCTTCGGAACGCCATCTTTTGGAGAAGCACCGGATGCCCAACACTCGACCCGCCAATGCCGTCCGAACGGAGTTCGCCACGGACTCCCGGGTTCGGTCCGGTCCGCCCGGCTCGGCGAAGCTGCTGAATGGTGGCGTCCGCGTCTTCCGGCGGCCACCGGCCGTATCGGCCGGCGGGGCGCGCCGGCTCGCGCTGCACGCCGCCCCGGACGTCGATCGCAAGGAGGGTGAGCACACCGGCCTCGGCGATCTGCCGCGCCACGACTGAGATCGTCTGCCGCAGCCTGTCTCTGCCGGCCGGCCGTCCTGGCCCGGAGAACTGCGGCAGGCCCGCTGTTCGACGTCACCCTCCGCTGGGTCTCAAGGTATCCAACCATGGAAAAAGTGCTCTCGGCCGTCGGCTCGCTGCTCTACGGCATGCGGTTCACCATGCTGTTCTTCTACGCCGGCCTGGTCACCATCATCCTGGGCGTCCTGGGCAAGTTCTTGCTCGAGACCTACAAGCTCATGAGCACCTTGCTGTTCGGAGAGCTCGAGAAGATCGACCTGATCATCAAGGTGCTCGAACTGGTGGACATGACGATGGTGGCGCAGCTGGTTTGGGTGGTGGCGCTCGCCGGCGTGTCGCTGTTCGTGACCACGGGGCACTTCGACACCAAGGACATGAAGAAGCCCGACTGGCTGGACCACGTCAACACGTACAACCTCAAGCTGAAGCTCGCGTTCGCCATCATCTCGATATCCGGCGTGCATGCCTTGAAGACGTACCTGAGTGGCGATCTGAGCCTGGAGAACATCCAGGTCGTGACGCTGGTGGCGGTCATCCACTTCATGTTCGTGCTTTCCGCCATCGGCATTTCGTTCGCAGAGCGGTTGACCCGGGATACACCCTGACAACACCTGGCTCCATGGTCGGTTGGGTTCGTTTTTCCCTGAGTTGAAGCTCCTGAATCGTTGCTTCTTTCGAAGTTTCGGCGGGCGCACATTCCTCTCTGCCATCACTCCCGGAGTCACCCGCCGTGAAGCTCTTCCTGCCTCTTGTCGCCCTCGTGCCGGGCCGGCGCAGTCTCGGTCGGGACGATTGAGTCCGGAAGCCCGATCGACAACCCGGACAGGACCATCTCAACGGAGACTTGCCGTGCGCAGCTACCCCCACAACAGCCCCGAAGCCGCGGCGCGCATCGTCGCGCTGGTGCTCATCTCCGACGGCCACGTGTGCAGTTCCGAGTTCGACATCCTCAAGCGCTTGGGCGCGGAGAGCGAACTCGGGCTGGAGCCCCAGCTCCTGCCGCACATCGTTCACACCTTGTGCGAAGAACTGCTGGCGGGCGGGTACGAGACGGGGTCGCTGATGGGCAACGTCGACGACAGCGCCTTGGCGTCGTTGATGGCCGAGATTTCGGACCCGATGCTGCAGAGGACGGTGCTGCGCCTGTCCCTGGCCGCGGCGCGGGCCGACGGCCACCTGGCCGACGGGGAGTCCATGGTGGTCGAGGCCGCGCGCCGCCATTGGAAGCTGCTCGATGGGGAGGGGCCGGGCTCCTCGAACCCGGCCCAGCGCGAAGCGGCCTGATCCGGTCCGATCAGCACGGGTTCAAGAGCGAGCCGCGGCCAGCACCTGCATCACCAGAGGGTGGTGCTGGCCGCGGCGCGAGCGGATGGCGTGGATCTCCTCCTTCACGCCGTCGCTGCGGCCCAGCGGGCGAAGACCGCGCAGCAGGCCGACGTCGTCCGCACCGAGCCGGCTGACCGGGAACACGCCCAGGCCGCGAGCGGCGAAGACCGCCAGCAGCGCGCTGTCCTCGAACTCGCCGACGATGCGCGGCCGCAGCCCCTGCGTCTCGAACCAGTGGTCCAGCATCGTGCGCAGCGCCGAATGCCCCGTCGGCAGGAGCACGGGCAGGTCGTTGAGGCTGTGCGGAAAGCGCTCGCGCTCGGTCCTGCCGACCAGCTTCGCCGGTCCGTACCACTCGACGGTCGAATCGACGAGCTTCTCGCTGGTCAGGCGCAGGTTCGGGTTGCGCGGTGCCGCCTGCCCGGCGAACACCACATCCAGGTGATGGAGCGCCAGTTCGCCGAGCAGCTGCTCGATCTCGCCTTCGTGGCATACGAGCCGAAGGTTGGCGGTGCCCAGCACGGGCTCGAGCAGCGCATGGGCGGCCAGCTTCGAGATCCCGTCGGACAGCCCCACCGTCAGCCGGGCCACCTTGCCGCTGGCCGCCTCTCGCACCTCGTCGGGAATGCCCTGGCCCAGCTGGAAGATCTCCTCGGCGCGGGCGAAGGCGGCCTGGCCGGCTTCGGTGAGCGCCACACCGCGTCCCGCAGGCTTCAGCAGCTGATGGCCGAGGGCCTTCTCCAGTTCGCGCACCTGCGCGCTGATCGTCTGCACGGCCATGTCCAGCCGCTCGGCGGCCCGGGCAAAGCCGCCTTCCTTGGTGACGACCCAGAAGTAGTGCAGATGGCGGTAGTTCAGCATGCGACCTCCGATTCCGGAAAACCGAAATATAGGTTCGCTTCGTTCTGGTTTGTTCGAACTTGGACCATCCCCACACTTCCGCCGTCCGATCACTCCAACGTCCGCCCGCCATGTTCCACGTTCTCAGTTGGTTTGCCGTCGCCTCGCTGCTGGCGCTGTGGTCCCTGGCGGCCTGGGCGTTGCACGCCGTCGCCGTCTGGTCCGTCTCCAACGCGGGGGAGCTCTCCGGTGTCGCCTCGGGCGTCGGCACCATCGCCTTGCCGGACTGGCTGGCCGCGTGGCTGCCGTCGGAGACGGTGCAGGCGCTGACCCAGATGCTGGCGGGGCTCGGGCCGCTGGTCGACAGCCTGCTGCAGGCTGCGCCTGCCCTGGCGGGCGGGCTGACCGTCTTGGCCTGGGTGACCTGGGCCTTCGGCGGCGTTCTCCTGCTGCTTCTGGGCGCCGGGCTGCACCTGCTCATCACGCTCTGGCAGCGCCGCAGCCGCGGCGGCAACGGCCCGAGCGGCGGGCCTTCGCTGGTGTCGCGCTGATCACGCAGGCGCCACGCTCGCCTCGGCAGCATCCACTCGAATCAATCCGCCATGGACGTCCTGCTTCCTTTCGTCACCGCCGACTTCATGGGCAAGCCCGCGTGGGTCTGGCTCGCCTTCGTCGGCATCGTCATCGCGCTGCTGGCGTTCGATCTCGGCGTCCTGCACAAGGACGACCACGAGATCGGCGTGCGCGAGAGCCTGCTGCTGTCCGCCGGCTACATCGGCGTGGCGCTGCTCTTCGGCGCCTGGGTCTGGTGGTACCTGGGTGCGCAGAGCGGGATGGACTACTACACCGGCTTCATGATCGAGAAGTCGCTGTCGATGGACAACGTCTTCGTCATCGCGCTGATCTTCACCTTCTTCGCCATCCCGCGGCAGTACCAGCACCGGGTGCTGTTCTGGGGCATCCTGGGCGTGATCGTGCTGCGCGCGATCATGATCGGCCTGGGGGCGACGCTGGTCAGCCAGTTCAGCTGGGTGCTGTACCTGTTCGGCGCCTTCCTGATCTTCACCGGCATCAAGATGTGGGTCATCGCCGACCACATGCCGGACATCGCGAACAACCCGCTGCTGAAGTTCCTGAAGCGGCACATGCGCGTGACCGACGGGCTGCGTGGCAACGCCTTCTGGGTGCGCGAGACCGACCCCGCGACGGGCCGGCTGGAACGTTTCGCGACGCCCCTGTTCCTGGCCCTGGTGCTGGTGGAGTTCGTCGACCTGATCTTCGCGGTCGACTCGGTGCCGGCGATCTTCGCCATCACCACCGACCCCTTCATCGTCTACACCAGCAACATCTTCGCCATCCTGGGCCTGCGGGCGCTGTACTTCGCGCTGGCGGCGATGATCCACCGCTTCAAGTACCTGAAGTACGCGCTGGCCCTGGTGCTGGTCTTCATCGGCAGCAAGATCTTCCTGGTGGGCATCATCGGCAAGGTCCCGGCGGTGATCTCGCTGAGCGTGACCTTCGGCCTGATCGCCGGCGGCGTGCTGGTGTCGCTGTGGAAGACCCGCGGGCAGCCCGCGGTCGCCGAGTCCGCATGACGCCGCCGATCGTGCAGCGGCTGCGCGATGCCGCCGCCGCCCTCCAGGAGGAGCGTGTGTCGATGCGCACGATGGCGCAGGTCCACGGGCCTGACGCCCACGGCACGCTGCTGCTTCTGCTGGCCATGCCCTGTCTGCTGCCGGTGCCCGGTGTCGGCACGGTGCTCGGCGTGGGGATGGCGGCGCTGGCGGTCGCCATGTGGCGGGGCCACGGTGCGCCGTGTCTGCCGCCACGGGTGGCCGAGCTCGAACTGCCGCTTCGTTGGGCCCGGCGGGTGCTGGTCGGGCTGGCGTCGGCCTATGCCGTGGCGGGCCGTTGTGCCAGGACCCGATGGAGCCACCTGGCGCTCGCCGGCCGGCGATCGGCGACGGCGCTCGCCGTCGGCTCGATGGCCGCCATCGTCGTGATGCCGATTCCGTTCGGCAACCTGCTGCCGGCCGTCGCGCTGATGTTCATCGGCCTGGGGCTGGTGTTTCGCGACGGGGTTGCCGTGATCCTGGGGCTGCTGATGTCGGGGGTGGCCCTCGTGGTCACGACCGGCCTGCTGCTGATGGCCTGGGCCTGGGGCGGCGAATGGATCCTGGGCTGGGTTCTGTCTGGACGGGAGTGAACCCGGGCAGCCCTGCGGAGCCTGGGCGCGGCAGGGCCGGCCCGTCTTCAGCCCTCGCGCCCCGCCGTCGCCGGGACCTGCGCTGCCGTCGGCGCCGCCTGTGACGCCGCCCAGACGCTGGGCGCCGGCCCGTGGTGCACGCGCCGCGCCGTGGCGCGCGCCATCCAGGCCAGCAGCGCCGCCCCCGGCGGCGGCCGTCAGGTCGACCGCCAGCGCCGCGCCCGAGGCCGGCGCCCAGGGGCCGAGCCCGGGCGCCAGCGCGCCGAGCAGCGAACTGGCCGGGATCGCCGCCGTCAGCACGACGGCTGCCCACAGCAGCTGCACCGAGCCGCGTGCGCTGCCGCGCCAGAAGGCCCAGCCGATCGCGGCGAAGAACACCGCGTAGTAGGTCCAGCGGTGGCCGGCGCCGACGTCGTCGACCAGCCCCGGCAGCCACTTGGCCGCGGCGATCGTCGCCGAGATCCCGCAGACGCTGCCCAGGCAGACGCCGATCGTCGCCGCGGCCATCCAGCGCGTGCGCCGCGGCGGCTCGGCGCCGCGTTTGCGCCGGCTCTCGATCCACAGCAGGTTGCCGCTGTAGAACAGCCAGGCGCCGGCCAGGCCGAGCACGAAGTACAGCCATTTCACCGGGTCGCCGGCGAACGAGGCCATGTGCAGCGCGAAGATGCTGCTGATGACGGTGTTGGGCGCCGACTGCTGGCCGGGCAGGGCCTCGCGCCCGACGATGCGCGCGCTGTACGGGTCGACGACGACGAAGCCGCCATGCGCGCGCGGTGCCACCGCGCTCTCGTCCTGGCCCCAGACGCGCACCGCGGCGCGGGCCCCGGTGGGCTGCTGGTACTGCATCGCCGTCGGCACGAAGCCCGGCGCGACCTGCGCGACCGCTGCCAGCAGCTCGGCCGGCGGGCGCATCGCCGCCGCGTCGCGCGGGGCGGCGCCGTCGGCGGCCGGCGCGCGCTGGAAGGCGGTGGCGAGCCGGCCTTCGTGCAGCAGCCGGTCCTGCAGCGCGTAGAGGCCGTCGTGGAAGGCGAAGACCACCGCCGTCAGCGCCATCACGACGTGAAACGGCAGGCTGACGATGCCGACGACGTTGTGCGCGTCCAGCCACATGCGCTTCAGGTTGGGGCCGACGCGCAGCGCGAAGAAGTCCTTGACCAGCGACGGCAGCAGCACGATGACGCCGGACACCAGCGCCAGCGCGTACAGCGCCGACACCACGCCCATCACCCAGCGGTTGGGGTCGTTGTCCACCGGCAGGCCGACAACGCGGTGCAGCACGTCGATGAACTGGCCCAGCTGCGTCGGAGCGGCCGGCTGGGTGACGGCCCGGCCCTCGGCGTCCAGCGTGGCTACGAAGTGGCGCAGGTGGCGGTGGTCGTGGTCGTCGGCCTCGGCGTCGCGCACCGTCCAGCTCAGCCGGCCGGGCACGTTCTCGGTGTCGCGCAGATGCAGCGTGAAGCCGCGTGCGGCGGCCGGCTCGGCCTGCAGCGTGCGCAGGATCAGCTCCTGCGCACGCTCCAGCGGCACCGCCGCCTGCTGCGCCGGCGGGCTCGCCCAGCGTGCCAGCGGCTCCTTGAAGACGGTGAGGGCGCCGGCATAGAAGGCGATGAACAGCGCCATGCCGGAGACGATGCCGGTCCAGGTGTGGACCGACTTGTAGATGCGCAGGACTTCGGCTCGCATGGCGGGATCAGGCAAGGAACTGGCGCAGCAGCGCCCAGGCACCGAAGACGGCGAGGTTGGCCAGGGCCAGGCCGCGCCAGGCGCGCCAGCCGTCGGCGAAGAAGTAGCAGCCCGACAGCGTGCCCAGCCAGATCGGCGCCACCATCCACATCGCGAGCTGGGCGCGCACCGGCAGCGGCAGCGCCGCGGCCAGCACGTCGAAGATGGCGCTGCAGCCCAGCGCCAGCGTCAGCCCGAGCAGGCTGCCGGCCAGCGTCTTGGCCAGCCAGTCGCGGCGCATCGTGTCAGCGCGGGCCATCGCCGGGGCTCCGGTAGGCGGCCCGCAGCGCGCCCAGGTAGGGCGGCAGCGTCAGGCTCAGCATCAAGGCGGTGGCGAAGCAGAAGGCCGCGGCCAGCGGCTGCAGGGCCTGGCCCATCGCCGCCAGCGCCAGGCACCACAGCGCCGCCGCGGCGGCGCGTGCCGGGCCTGCCGGCCAGGGCCGCCGGCGCCATTGCTGGTGCGGCGAGGCCAGGTACAGGCAGGCGCTGCCGGCCAGCGTGGCGGCCAGTCCCGCGAGCGTGAAACTCATGAAGCGTCCTCCTGGCGTGCGCCGGAGGCCGGCGCCGCGGGTTGGTCGAGAAAGAACTGCAGGCCGCGCGACAGCGCCGGCAGCCACACCCAGCCGTGGTTCTCGCCGTCGAACTCGTGGAAGGCGAAGCGCCCCTGCCAGGCCGGCAGCGCCTGCAGCCGCGTGGCCAGCGCCCGCGCTTCGCCGACCATCGAACGTTCGGCCAGCAGCGCCAGCCGCTCGGGCGACAGCCGGCCCGGCGGCGGCGTGTCCTCCAGCGCGCCGACGCTGAGCTGCAGCCGCGGCACGGCCGCCGGCGGCTGTAGCAGCCCGTCGAGCACACGCCGGCCGTTCCACCAGATCGACGGGCTCGACGCGACGAAGGTCGTGAAGCTCGCCGGCCGCGTGAACGCCGCGTGCAGCACCAGCAGGCCGCCGAAGGAGTGGCCGAACAGCGCCTGGCGCTGCGTGTCGACCGGGTGGCGGGCGGCGATGCGCGGCTTCAGTTCGCGTTCGACGAAGTCGAGGAAGCGCTCGGCGCCGCCTTCGCGGCCGGCGGCGCCGGGCTCGGCCACGCCGACGGTGTAGTCGCGCCGGCGCGCCGCGACGTCGAAGTCGGCGTCGCCGGGGTAGCCGATGCCGACGACGAGCAGCGGCGCCTGCCCGGTGACCTCGCGCCGCGAGGCCACCGAACGCGCCAGGAAGGCGGCCACCGGAAACGCGGCGTTGCCGTCGAGCACGTAGAGCACCGGATAGCCCGCGGCCGGCGCAGGCGCGTCGGGCTCGGAGACGAAGATGCGGTAGCGCGGCCCGCTGCCCTCGGCCGCCATGTCGAACTGGCGTGCGCCGGGCAGTTGCACCGGCGTGTCGGCCGCCGGCGCGGCGCCGGCGGCCAGCACCAGCGCCAGGCCGGCGAGCGCGCGCTTCGGGGTCGTCGCGTGCACGGCGCTCAGAAGTCCACCGTCACCGAGGCCGCGACGCTGCGCTTGGCGCCCAGCGTGGCGATCGGCGTGCTGTCGCTGAAGCTGCCGGCGTAATAGTGGCGGTCGAACAGGTTGTTGACGCCCAGGCGCCACTGCGTCGGCCGCCCCATCAGCTCGGTGGCGTAGCGCGCGCCGACGTCGATCTGGCTCCAGCCGGGGATGCGCTGGGTGTTGGCCTGGTCCAGGTACTGCTCGCCGGTGGCCGTGAGGCGCGTGCTGAGCGTCAGGCCCTGCAGCCAGGGCGTGTCCCATTCGGCGCCGAGGTTGCCTTGCCAGCGCGGCGTGCCCACGGCGTCGTGGCCGTCGTTCTGGCCGAAGGCGGTCCGGGTCAGCTTGCCCTGGTTGTAGCTGATGCCGCCGAGCACACGCACACCGGCCATCGGCTCGCCGAAGGTGCTCCATTCGACGCCGCGCACGCGCTTCTCGCCGTCGTCGCTGTAGGTCGGCGCCAAGGGATCGCCGGTGGTCACCAGCACCGGCTTGCCGATCTCGAACAGGCTCACGGTGTTGGTGAAGCGGCCCGTCGTCCACTTCACGCCGAGCTCCTTCTGCTCGGTCTTGTACGGCGCGAAGACCAGTTCCTTGCCGCCGTTCAGCGCGGCGCTGACGGTGTCGCCCTTGCTCAGCCCCTGCACGTAGTTGGCGTACAGCGAGACGTCCTGGCCCCAGGGCTTGGCGACGACGGCGACGGCCGGCGTCAGCGCGCTCTTGTCATAGTGCGCGGTCACCGCGCCGGCGGGGTTGAAGCTGCGGGTCTCCACGCCCTGGTGGCGAGCGCCCAGCGTCAGCCGCAGGCGGTCGTCCAGGAAGGACAGGGTGTCGACCAGCGCCAGGCTGTCCAGCGTCGTCTCGCCGGTCTTGGGCGCCGTGCCCGGCACGGCCACCATCGTCGGCGTGATCGGGCGATAGATGTTGGAGCTGAAGCTGGCCATGTTGACCGCCGAGCCGTCCTCCTGATCCAGCCGCGTGGCGTGCAGCACCAGCTCGTGGCGGACGCCGGCCGTGGCGAAGCGTCCGCGCAGCCCGGCCTCGGCGGAGACGGTGTCGCTGTAGCCGCGCTGGCCGACCATGCGGCCGCTGTAGTCGCCGTTGGCGGCGATCTGGCGCGCGTGCGTGCCGTTGATGAAGCCGGCGTAGTCGTGCTCGCGCCGGCCGACGCCGGCGAAGGCATCGAGCTGCTCGTGGATCGTGTACTCGGCGCGTGCGATGACGGCCTGGCTCTTCAGCTCGCCCCAGCCGTTGCGGAACTGGTTGGTGCTCGGGTCCGGCGCGCCGGGGATGTCGGTCGTCGCGAACCAGTACATCGCCGGCGTGCCGCCGTCGAACTTCTCGGTGCTGGTGTAGGCGTCCAGCGTGGCCGTCAGCGCCTCGCCGCGGAAGTCCAGCGCAGCCGACAGGAACTCGCGCTTCTTGCTCTGCTCGTCCAGCGTCGTGTCGCCGTCGGCGTAGGCGGTGTTGACGCGCAGGCCCCACTGCTTGTGCTCGCCGAAGCGCCGGCCCAGGTCGAGCGCGAGTTCGGCCTGAGAGTCGGACTGCAGGCCGAAGCTCGCACGCGTCAGCGGCTCGTCGCCGGCGCGTTTGGGCACCAGGTTGACGACACCGCCGACGCCGCCGCCCGGCGGCATCCCGCTGAACAGCGCGCTCGGGCCCTTCAGCAGCTCGACGCGTTCCAGGGCCTCCACCGGCGAGTGGCCGACCGGCGCCAGGCCGTACATCCCCTCGATCGCCAGGTCGCCGGCGTTGACGTCGAAGCCGCGCACGCGGAAGTTCTCGTAGGCGTGGCCGGCCGAGGTCGTGAAACGTGTCGCCGGGTCGTTGCCCAGCACTTCGGCCACGGTGCGCGCCTGCTGCTGCGCGATCAGTTCGGCGGTGTAGGCGATGGTGCTGAACGGCGTGTCCATGACCGACAGGTTGCCCAGCGCGCCGACGCGCGCACCGCGCGCGACCTGGCCGCCGGCATGCGGCGCCGGCAGGTCGCCGGCCAGCGCGCCGGCGCTGGCCTTCACCGCCGGCAGCGCCGACTCGCGCACCGCGTCGGCCGGCTTGACGACTACACGCCTGCCGTCGATGTCGGCCGCCAGGCCGCTGCCGGCCAGCAGACGCTGCAGCGCCTGTTCCGGCGTCAGCCGGCCCGAGACCGCGGGCGCCGTCCGCCCGGCGACGGCATCGGCCGGGAAGCTGAGTTGCAGGTCGGCCCGGCGGGCCAGTTCGTTGAGCGCCTGGCCCAGCGGCTGGGCGGGCAGCTCCAGCGCCAGCGGCGCGGCCGCGGTGGCGCCGGTCTGGGCGTGCACGGGCACGGAGGTCGCCAGGTTCAGGACGACGGCGGCGGCCGCCAGGGCCAGGGGGGCAGGGGTGAATCGCGCTCGGCGCATCGGAGAGTCCTCTTGCGGTGTCTTCTGGGCCGGGCGCCGGATGGCCGCCCCGCTCCTGCCGATGCAGACGCACGGCCGCCGCGAACCCTCACGTCACGAATGAGAATATTTCGCGTTACCTCGCGTGACCTGATCGGAGCGGCCGTGCCGGATGCGCGACGAGCTCCAGCACGCCGTCGTGCGGCCGCAGCCGCACCGGCAGCAGCTCGGGCAGCGTCTCGGCGAAGCGCCGGGCGTCGCCGACACGCCAGCTGCCGCCGACCGGCAGCGCGCCGACCGCCGGGTCGCGCACGACGACGCCGGTGGGCCCGTAGCGCTCGAACTCGGCCAGCGCCTGGGCCAGCGGCACGCCGTCGAAGGCGATGCGGCCTTCGCGCCAGGCGGCCGCGTCGGCGCTGCTCAGCGGCCGCGCCGGGCCGGGCCTGCCGTCGCCGCCGGAGCTCAGCCGCTGTCCGGCGTGCAGCTCGACCACCGCGTCCGGCGCGGCGCCGGCCTGCGGCGTCACGCGCACCCGGCCTTCCTCGACCTCGACCACCGTCAGCCCGGCGTCCAGCCCCGCACGCGTGTGGCGCACCGTGAAGCGCGTGCCGGTGACGACGACGTCCAGCGTGCCGGCCCGCACGTGGAACGGGCGCCGCGCGTCGGCGTGCACGGCGAAGGCCGCGCGGCCCTCGTGCAGCCGCAGTTCGCGCCGGTCGCGGTACAGGCGCACGTCGAGCCGGGTCGCGCTGTCCAGGCGCACCCGGCTGCCGTCGGTCGCGGCGTCGGGCAGCGTGACGGCGAGCTGCTCGCCGCGCTGCGTGGCGTAGTGCTGCTCGAAGCGCGGCTGCCGCGTCCAGCGGTCCCAGGCCGTCCAGCCGACGCCCAGCGTGGCCAGCGCCAGCGCCGCGCCCAGCATCCGCTGCAGCCGCCGCGCCGGGCGCGGCGGCACGGCTGGCGGCGGTCCACCCGGCGAGACGTGCACGATTCCGGCACGCAGCCGTGCGACCTCGTCGGCCGGCAGCGTGGCCACGTGCTCGAAGGTCGTCTCGAGTTCGGCCAGGGCCTGTGCGTGGCGCGGGTCGGCGTCCAGCCAGGCCTGCAGCGCGCGGCGGCCGTCGCTGTCCAGGCCGCTGCGCCGGCGCACGGCCCAGCGCGCCGCGGCGTCGTCGTGGGTCGCGGGCGGCGGGGCGTCGGGCGGTGGCGGCATCGGGCAGTCCTCGTGACCGTAGACGCACGAACGGCCCGTTTCCCTCACCCCCCGGCCCGCGCGGCGCGGCAGGCCAGCAGCCCGCGTGCGACGTGTTTCTCGACCATGCTGACCGAGATGCCCATGCGTTCGGCGACCTGGGCCTGGCTCAGCTCGTCGAAGACGTGCAGCACGAAGGCCTCGCGGCAGCGTGGCGGCAGCGCCTCGATCGCCGCCAGGCAGGCCTGCACGTCCTGGCGCGAGGCCAGCGCCTCGTCGGGCCGCGACTGCGGCGGCGCGCTCGGGTGCTCCTCCTCCGCCAGTTCGTCCAGCGCCTCGTGGCGGCGCAGCGCGGCGCGGCGGTGGCGGTCGACGACGAGGTTGCGCGCCGTGCGGTAGAGCAGGGCGCGGCCGTCCAGCACGGCCTGGCCACCTTGCTGCAGCCCGAGCACGCGGGCGTAGCTCTCCTGGGCCAGGTCGGCCGCGGCATGGCGGTCGCCGACCAGGCCGGCGAGGAAGTTCAGCAGTTCGCGGTAGTGACGCTCCAGCACGGCCGTTCTCGTCTGACGGGGCCCGGCACCGGCGGGCAGGAGACTGGCGGCGGCTGGTCTGAGGTGCGTTAAATAGGAATTATTCTTATTATGCAGCTTCGATGGCCGCCGATCGAGCCTCGGGCGCCGGCCTTGACACAAACGAGCCGTCCGCGCGCCTTCAGGCCGTACAAACCGACCATGGACACCGCCCACCACGCTCCGATCGTCTCGTCCCTGCCGGGGCGCCTGCGCCTGCGCGACGCGCGGCTGCGCCGCGATGCGCTGCGCGAAGCGGTGCTGGCGCGGCTGGACACGCTGCCGGCGCTGCGCACGCTGCGCGCCAACGCGGCGGCCGGCAGCATCGTCGTCGAGTACGACGGCACGCGTGTCGGCGAGGCGCTGATGTGCCGCGAGGTGCTGGACGCCGTCGCGCCGTGGCTGGCGGCTCCGGCCACCGCGGCGCCCGCCGCCGTGCCCGCGCCGCCGCGCCGTGCCAGCCGCCGGCGCCAGCTCGCCCGCGCCAACAACCTCGGCATGCTGGCCAGCCTCGGCGGCTCGCTGGCGCTGGCCGCGGCCGGCGCCAAGAGCGCGCACGTCGCC
>NZ_AEWG01000129.1 GCF_000190375.1 Rubrivivax benzoatilyticus JA2 = ATCC BAA-35 | reverse complement strand
TGGGGCAACAGCCTGCTGCTCGCCGGCCACCTGATGCTGCTGGCGCGCATCGTCGTGCCGTTGCCGGTGTCGGTGATCGCCGGCAACACCCTGATCCTGCTCGGCGAGTGCGCCTACGTCGCGGCGCTGCAGCAGTTCATCGATGACCGGCCGCTGCCGCGCTGGGTGCGCCGGACCTGCGGCTTCTGCGTCGCGGCGATGGTGCCGCTGGCGCTGTTCGACACGCCGACGCGCGTGTTCGTCGCCTCGGTGCTGACGCCGCTGCCGGCGATCTGGGGCGCCTGGCTGGTCTGGCGTGCGCGCCATCGTGTCGAGCGCTCGCTGTGGCCGGTCGGCGCCGGCCTGGCGCTGATCGCGCTGGCGCTGCTGGCACGAGGCGGCCACGCGGCGCTGAACCCGTCCTACTACACCGACCCGATGCTGCCCGGCGGCATGCAGGCGGCCTTGCTGCTGACGAGCTTCGTCGCGCTGCTCGGCTCGGGTTTCGGCTTCGTGCTCGCCTGCACCGAGCGCGCGACACGTTCGCTGGAGCACCTGGCCTCGCACGACCACCTCACCGGGGCGCTGAACCGCCAGCCCGCCGAGCTGCTGCTGACCAACGCGCTGCAGCGCGCGCGCCGCGACCGCAGCACCGTCGCCTACGTGCTGATCGACCTGGACCGCTTCAAGTCGATCAACGACCGCCACGGCCACGTCTTCGGCGACGAGGTGCTGCGCCGCTTCGCCCAGACCGTCGATGCGCGCCTGCGTGCGACCGACGTCTTCTCGCGCTGCGGCGGCGAGGAGTTCGGTCTGGTGCTGCCCGACAGCGACGCGGCCGGCGCGCTGGGCGTGGTCGAGGAACTGCGCCAGGCCTGCGCCGCGATGGGGCTGATGACCGACGACGGCTGCCCCTTCGTGCTGACCTTCTCGGCCGGTGTCGCCCTCAGCCCGTCCGGGCGCGTCGGGGCCGAGGCGCTGTACCGCAATGCCGACCGCGCGCTCTACGAGGCCAAACACGCCGGCCGCGACCGGGTGGTGCTCGCGCAGCCGGAGGCGCCGCAGACCACCTGAGTCCCGCGCCCGGCGGCGGCCCGGCCGCCGCGGCGTGCAGGATTGCGCGGATGCACGGCTAGCGAAGCCGCTGCGGTTGATCGGCGGCACTCCGCGTGCGGGCGCTCGGGGCGATCCTGCTGGCCTGTGCCGGCATCCTCTGTCCGGTGGATGCGACTGGGCTCGCCAGCCGGCGGGCCGTCCCGATGACCCTGCACGAGCCGACCCTCTTCGTCCTGCTGCTGCTCGGCTACGCCATGCTGGGCCTGCAGCTGGTGACCGCCAGCCGCCGGCTCTTCGGCGGCGAGGCGCTGCGGGGCTGGGGTCTGGGCAACAGCCTGATGCTGGCCGGCTACCTGTTCCTGCTGGTCGACGTCGTGGCCCCGCAGCCGGTCTGGGTGGTCGCCAGCAACGGGCTGATCGTGCTCGGCGAGTTCGTGTTCGTCGCCGCGCTCCAGCGTTTCGTCGACCAGGCGCCGCCGCCGCGATGGCTGGTGATGGGCGGATTGGCCTGCGCGCTGTCGATGGCGCCGCTGATGATGCTGGCGACGCCGACCCGCATGGCCATCATGTCGCTGATCGCCGCGGCACCGCTGGCCTGGGGTGGTTGGCTGGTGGTGCGGCAGTGGCGCGAGGCCGAACGTTCGCTGCGTCCGGTCGGCGCGATGCTCGCGCTGGTGGCCGCGACGTTGCTGATCCGCTGCGTGCACGCCGTGCTTCAGCCCTCGGCCTACGTCGACATGACGCAGCCCAACCCGGTGCAGACCCTGGTCGCGGTGGCGGCCTACGTCGCGCTGCTCGGCGCCGGCTTCGGCTTCGTGCTCGCCTGCACCGAGCGGGCCTCGCGCTCGCTGGAGCGCCTGGCTTCGCACGACCACCTGACCGGCGCGCTGAACCGCCAGGCGGCCGAGCCGCTGCTCGCCCAGGCCCTGCGGCGCGCGCGCCGCGGCGGCGGCTGCGTCGCCTTCGTGCTGATCGACCTCGACCGCTTCAAGCAGGTCAACGACCGCCACGGCCACGTCTTCGGCGACGAGGTGCTGCGCCGTTTCGCGCAGACGGTGCGCACCCGGCTGCGCGCCAGCGACCTGCTGGTGCGCCTGGGCGGCGAGGAGTTCGCCCTCGTGCTGCCCGACAGCGACGCGGCCGGTGCGCGGCGCGTGCTCGAGCAACTGCGCGGCGACTGCCGGGAGATGGGGCTGCACACCGAAGCCGGCCAGGCCTGCCCGGTGAGCTTCTCGGCCGGCATCGCGCTCAGCCCGCAGGGCCGCGTCGACGGCGAGGCCCTGTACCGCGCCGCCGACGGCGCGCTGTACGCGGCCAAGCGCGGCGGCCGCGACCGGGCGGTGCTCGCCGGGGCCGATGAGACAATTCCGGCATGAGCGCTGCGCCGACCACCCTGACGATCACCCGCCCCGACGACTGGCACCTGCATCTGCGCGACGGCGCGGCGCTGGCCGCCGTGCTGCCGTACACGGCACGCGAGTTCGCGCGGGCGATCGTCATGCCCAACCTGCGCCCGCCGGTGACCACCGCGGCCCAGGCCACGGCCTATCGCGAACGCATCCTCGCCGCCGGCCTCGAAGGCACCGACTTCGAGCCGCTGATGACGCTGTACCTGACCGACAACACGCCGCCCGACGAGATCGTGCGCGCCCGGGAGGCCGGCGTCGTCGCGCTCAAGCTGTACCCGGCCGGCGCCACGACCAACAGCGATGCCGGCGTCACCGACATCCGCCGCTGCTACCCGACGCTGGAGGCGATGCAGCGCGCCGGCCTGCCGCTGCTGGTGCACGGCGAGGTCACCGACCCGGAGATCGACGTCTTCGACCGCGAGGCGGTGTTCATCAACCGTGTGATGCGCCCGCTGCGCGCCGACTTTCCCGAGCTGAAGGTCGTCTTCGAGCACATCACGACGAAGGAGGCGGCCGAGTACGTCGCCGCCGCCGACGACTTCACCGCCGCCACCGTCACCGCCCATCACCTGCTGTACGACCGCAACGCGCTGTTCGTCGGCGGCCTGCGCCCGCACTACTACTGCCTGCCGGTGTTGAAGCGTGCCGTGCACCGCCACGCGCTGCTGGCCGCGGTGGCCTCGGGCAGCCGCAAGTTCTTCCTCGGCACCGACAGCGCCCCGCACGCCGCGGCGCTGAAGGAGCAGTCGGTCTGCGGCGCCGGCTGCTTCACCGCGCCGGCGGCGCTGGCGCTGTACGCCGAGGCCTTCGAGCTGGCCGGCGCGCTGGACAAGCTGGAAGCTTTCGCCGCCTTCAACGGCCCCGACTTCTATGGCCTGCCGCGCAACACCGGCACCGTGACGCTGCGTCGCGAGCCGTTCACGCTGCCCGAGGCGCTGCCGTTCGGCGACGCCACGATCAAGCCGCTGCGTGCCGGCGAAACCCTGCCCTGGAGCCTGCAATGAACACCGGCGTGATGCTGCTGATCGACGCCGACAACGTCTCGCTGGACGTGATGGAGCAGGCCGTCGAGCTGATGATCGAACGCCACGGCGCGCTGCACGTGCGCCGCGCCTACTGCACCGCCGAGAGCGCGCTGAAGCACCAGGCGGCGTTCAAGCGCCTGGGCATCAAGCCGATGGTCAACCTCGCCGCCGGCAAGAACTCCACCGACATCGCGATGGCCGTCGACGCCATCGACCTGGTGCTCGCGCTGCGGCCGGCGGTCGTCGCGATCGCTTCGTCGGACTCCGATTTCGCGCCGCTGGTGCAGCGCCTGCGCGAGAAGGGCTGCCGCGTCGTCGGCCTCGGCCAGGACGGCAAGACCGGCGACGAGACGATCTCGGTCTACGACGAGTTCACCGTGCTGTCGCATCGCCGCGGCGGCGTGGCCACGACGCCGTCGCGCGGGCGCGGTGGCCGCACCG
>NZ_AEWG01000130.1 GCF_000190375.1 Rubrivivax benzoatilyticus JA2 = ATCC BAA-35 | reverse complement strand
AGCGCCTGGCGGCGGCGATGAGCGCCGCCGCGTCCGCGCCGGCGGCCCGCGGCGACGGGCCGCCCGAGCCCGCCGGCGTGCTGCGCCCGCTCGCCGACGCCGAACGCGCGGCCTTCCTCGCCGCCCACCCGCACTGGGCCGACGTCCAGCCGCTGACGCCCGCGCAGCAGGGCCTGTACGTGCACTGGCTGCTGGCCCGCGACAAACGCGCCTACGTCGACCAGCTCGTCTACGAGCTCGACGGCGAGCTCGACCCGGCCGCCTTCGCCGCCGCCTGGAACGCCGTCGTCGCGCGCCACCCGGCGCTGCGCGCCGGCTTCCTGCGCAGCGCGCTGTCGCAGCCGGTGCAGGTCGTGGCGCGGGCGCTGGCCGTGCCGGTGGAGCTGCTGGACCTCACGGCGCTGGACGCCGCCGCGCAGGACGGCGCCTGGCGCGAGCACTGCCGGCGCGAGGTCGACACCGGCTTCGACCTGACGCGCCCGCCGCTGATGCGGCTGCTGCTGGCGCGGCTGGCGCCCGGGCGCCACCGCCTGGCCTGGACACACCACCACCTGCTGCTCGACGGCTGGTCGCTGGCGCTGGTGCTCGACGAACTGCTGGCGCGGCTGGCCGGCCGCGCACCCGACGACGCCCCGGCCGTGACCGACGAGGCGCTGCGCGCCCACCTCGCC
>NZ_AEWG01000131.1 GCF_000190375.1 Rubrivivax benzoatilyticus JA2 = ATCC BAA-35 | reverse complement strand
GCCGGCACGGCCGGCGCCGGCGTCTCGGGCCGCGGCCAGGCGAGCACGCGCGCGGCCGGCCGCCAGACGCTCCAGGCGCGGAACAGCCCGAGCGGGAACACCGTCTCGACGACCACCAGCGGCAGCGCGTGCCAGCCGCGCCGCGGCGGCACGAAGGCCAGCTGCACCGTCTCCTGCGCGCCGGCGTCGACGTCGCACCAGGCGACACCGCCCTGGCGCCGCCAGCCCAGCGCGATGCCGTGGCGCGGGCGCCGGCCGGGGTTGGTCAGCACGATCTCCACCGTCGCCGCGTCGGCGGCGAAACCGGGCCGCGGCGCCTTCAGGTGCAGCGTCAGCCCGCGCAGCGTGCCGTGCGTCTGGTGCATCGACACCAGGCCGGCGCCGGCGAGCAGGAAGGTCAGCACGTAGCCGAGGTTGAGCTGGTAGTTGATCGACGCCAGCAGCATCGCCAGCAGCGTGGCCGCGAACGCCAGCCCGGCGCGTGTCGGCACGATGTAGAGGTTGCGCTGGGTCAGCGTCCAGGTGTCGGACGCCGGCATGCGGCGCTCGAGCCAGCGCTCGAAGGCCTCGCGCGCGGCGGCGATCACGGGACCGGCGTGGCCTCGACCATCGCCCGCACCTGCGCCACGGCGCCGCGCCCGGCACCGGGCACCGGCTGCAGCCGGTGGGCGACGGCCTGCGGCAGCAGCGCCTGCACGTCCTCCGGCGCGACCCAGTCGCGCCCGGCCATCAGCGCGCGGGCCTTCGCCACGCGCAGCACGGCGATGCCGGCACGCGGCGACAGGCCCTGCACGAACCAGCGCCCGGAGCGTGTCTCGGCGATCAGCGCCTGCAGGTAGTCGAGCAGCGGCTCGCTGGCCTTGACGCGCTGCACCGCCTGCTGTGCGGCCAGCAGCCCGGCCGGGTCCATCACCGGCCGCAGCCGCGTCGCCAGCTCGCGCCGGTCCTCGCCGGCGAGCAGCGCACGTTCGCTGGCGCGGTCGGGGTAGCCCAGCGTGATGCGCAGCAGGAAGCGGTCGAGCTGGCTCTCGGGCAGCGGGTAGGTGCCGAGCTGGTCGCTCGGGTTCTGCGTCGCGATGACGAAGAATGGCCGCGGCAGCGCGCGCGTCTCGCCGTCGATGGAGACCTGGTGCTCTTCCATCGCCTCGAGCAGCGCGCTCTGCGTCTTCGGGCCGGCGCGGTTGATCTCGTCGGCCAGCAGCACCTGCGCGAACACCGGGCCGGGGTGGAAGACGAAGGCGTCGCGCTGGCGGTCGAAGACGCTGACGCCGACCAGGTCGCTGGGCATCAGGTCGGCGGTGAACTGCGTGCGCGAGAAGCTGAGCCCCAGCGAGCCGGCCAGCGCGTGGGCCAGCGTCGTCTTGCCGACGCCGGGAACGTCCTCGATCAGCAGGTGGCCGCCGGCCAGCAGGCAGGCGACGCTGTCCTCGATCTGCGGGCGTTTGCCGACGATGATCGTGCTAATCTGATCGACCAGCCCGGAGATCTGGCGCGCAAGGCTCGAATCCATGCGCGGGACCATACCCCGAAACCATAACGACGACTCATGACGACCGCGTTCTACAGCCATGCGGAGTGCCGATTGCACGATATGGGGCCAGGACACCCCGAGTGCCCGCAGCGGCTGGACGCGATCTCCGATCACCTGCTGGCCACCGGCCTGGACGTCGCGCTCGACTTCCGCGACGCGCCGCCGGCCACGCTCGAGCAGATCGAGCGCGCGCACAGCGCCGGCTACGTGCTGCAGCTGCAGGACGCGCTGGTGCAGATCCAGGAGAGCGGCCAGGCCCGCGCGCTGGACCCCGACACCTTCGCCTGCCCCGACACCTGGCGCGCCGCGCTGCGTGCCGCCGGGGCCTGCGTCGCGGCCACCGACGACGTGCTCGACGGCCGCGCCCGCAACGCCTTCTGCGCCGTGCGCCCGCCGGGCCATCACGCGACGCGCGACGAGACGATGGGCTTCTGCTTCTTCAACAACGTCGCGATCGCGGCGCGCCACGCGCTCGACGTGCGCGGCCTGAAGCGCGTGGCGATCATCGACTTCGACGTGCACCACGGCAACGGCACCGAGGACATCGTCGCCGGCGACGAGCGCATCCTGATGTGCAGCTTCTTCCAGCACCCGCTGTACCCGTACAGCGGCGCCGTGCCCAAGGGCGAGAACATGGTCAACGTGCCGATCCCGCCGTACACGCGCGGCGGCGAGCTGCGCGAGACGCTGATGGCGATGTGGATGCCGCGGCTGGAGGAGTTCGAGCCGCAGATGGTCTTCATCTCCGCCGGCTTCGACGGCCACCGCGAGGACGACATGGGCCAGCTCGGCCTGGTCGAGGCCGACTTCGAGTGGATCACGCGCCAGGTCGTCGGTGTCGCCGACCGCTGCGCGAAGGGCCGCGTCGTCTCGGTGCTCGAGGGCGGCTACAACCTCAGCGCGCTGGCGCGCAGCGTGGCCGCGCACATCCGGGTGCTCGCCGACGTCTGATGGTCCGCGCCACGACGGCCGAACGCCTCGGCCAGATCTTCGATTCGCTGCGTGCGCCCGGGGCGCTGATCGAGCTGGGCATCGTCGTGCTGTGCCTGGCGCTGGCCTGGGCGCTGGTGCGCCAGATCGCCGCCCGCGTCGAGCACAAGGGCTCGATCTGGCTCGGCAGCCGCGGCGTCGACGGCGTGCTGTTCCCGCTGCTGGCGCTGTGTTTCGCGGTCGCCGGCGAGTGGATCCTCGGCGACGCGGTGCCGCGCGCGGTGTTCCGCCTGGCGGTGCCGGTGCTGCTGTCGCTGCTGCTGATCCGGCTGACGGTGCGTGTGCTGCAGCAGGCCTTCCCGAAGTCGGGCGTGATGCGCGTCGTCGAGCGCAGCGTGTCCTGGATCGCCTGGATCGGCGCGGTGCTGTGGATCACCGGCGTGCTGCCGCTGTTGATGGCCGAACTCGACGCCATCACCTGGAAGGTCGGCAGCGTGCGGCTGTCGGTGGGCAGCGTCATCGAGGCGGTGTTCAACACCTCGATCGTGCTGGTGCTGACGCTGTGGATCTCGCAGGTGCTCGAGCAGCGCCTGCTCAAGGGCGCGGGCGACAACCTGTCGGTCCGCAAGATGGCGGCCAACCTGCTGCGTTCGGTGCTGCTGTTCGTCGGCCTGATGATGGCGCTGTCGGCCGCCGGCATCGACCTGACGGCGCTCAGCGTGTTCGGCGGCGCGATCGGCGTCGGCCTCGGTTTCGGCCTGCAGAAGCTGGCGTCCAACTACGTCAGCGGCTTCGTCATCCTGGCCGAGCGCAGCGTGCGCATCGGCGACATGGTCAGCGTCGACGGATTCTCCGGCCGCATCACCGACATCAACACGCGCTACACCGTGATCCGCGCGCTCGACGGCCGCGAGTCCATCGTGCCCAACGAGATGATGATCGTGCAGCGTGTCGAGAACGCCTCGCTGGCCGACACCCGGGTCTGGCTGTCGACCGTCGTGCAGGTGGCCTACGGCACCGACCTCGACACGCTGATGCCGCGCATCAGCGCCGCGGTCGCGGCGGTGCCGCGTGTGCTCGCCGACCCGGCGCCGTCGGTGCAGCTCAGCAGCTTCGCCGCCGACGGCCTGGAGCTGACGATCGGCTTCTGGATCGGCGACCCGCACAACGGCCAGGGCAACGTGCGCTCGGCGGTCAACCTGGCGCTGCTGCGCCTGCTGAACGCCGAGGGCGTCGAGATCCCGTTCCCGCAGCGTGTCGTGCGCCAGGTCGGCGACGCCGCGGCCGACTGATCAGGCCTCGCGGCCGATCGCCTGCGCCAGCCGCGCCCAGCGTGGCGCCGACACCTGCTGGCGCACCACGCCCAGCAGCGCCTCGACGGCCTGCGGCGGCGCCTTGGCGCGCAGATCGGCGAACAGGATCGCCAGCTCGGGCACGCTGAGCGCCACCGCCAGCCAGCGCACGACGAGTGCCATCTCCTGCGGCGGGATCGTCGCCATCAGCCGGTCGTGCAGCGCGACGAGCTCGTCGTCGCGGTACAGCGCCCACAGCGCGGCGTTGTTGCGCGTCTCCTCGACCTGCATGTGCAGCAGGTTCTCGCCGACGAAGGCCGCGAGGTGACGGTACAGCCGCAGCGCCAGCAGCGCGCGCTGCGCCGGTGCCGCCGTGCGCAGCGCGTGCGTCTCGTCCTCGAGGTTGGCGATGGCCTCCAGGTGCTCGACGTGGTCACCGGCGGTGTCGGCGGCGCCGCCGGGCCGGCGCGCCTCGATCGCGGTGTGGATGAAGTCGTTCTCGTGCTGCACGTGGCCGCGCAGCGTGGCCAGCAGCAGCTCGACCTGGTCGAGCACGTCGGCACGTTCGCCGGCGTCGTCGAGGTCCATCGCGCCGACGGCGGCGACGGTGTGATGCATGAACTCGCGCAGCGCCTTGTGGATGAAGACGTAGAGGTCGAAGCGCGCGGCCGTCGCGGTGGCGGCGTAGGTGTTGCCCGGCAGGGCGGAGATCGTGTGCATCGGGGTTCCTCGTGATCGCCGGCGCCCTGCGGCCGGCGTGGAACCGAAGTCTGGACAGCGGCCCCGGCGCCGGCATCGTCCGCAGGAGCCATCGCCGCGGCCACGACGGGCCATCGGCGGCGGCTCAGCCGCGCTGCACGGCGTACCAGGCGGCGGCCTGGCCGCGCGACGCGGCGCCCAGCTTGTCGAGGATGTTGGCGACGTGGCGCTTCACGGTGTGCGGGCTCAAGTCCAGCGCGCGTGCGATCAGCTTGTTGCTGTCGCCGGCGGCGATGCGCTCCAGCACCTCCCACTCGCGTGCGCTGAGGCCGCCGGGCAGTGGTGCCGGCGCCGCGGCCGGCGGCGCGAACGCCCGGCCCAGCCAGCCGCCGAGCACGGCGACGGCTTCGTCGGCCAGCACGCCGGTCCAGTCGGTGGCGGCCAGCGCCTCGAGGGCCGGGCGCGCGAACAGCGCCGCGCCGACGCCGGCACCCCCGGCGACGCGGCGCACCGCGGTCGCCAGCTCGGCGGCGGCCGACTCGCGCCGGCCCTGGGCGAGCAGCGCCGCGGCGCGGTACAGCCGCACCTCGACGGCGTGGCCCAGGCGGTCGACGGCCTCCTCGCACTCCAGCGCCCGGCTCCAGCAGTCGATCGCCGCATCGGGGCGGCCGGCCAGCCGTTCGACGTGGCCCGCCAGCGCCTCGATCTGGCTGGCCTGGGCCGCGGCGGCGAAGCCGTCGGCCGACGGATGGCCGCGCAGCCAGTCGAGATGGCGCAGCAGGCGCTCGCGTTCGCCGAAACGTGCGGCCACACGCGCCGCATGCAGCCGCAGCACCCACAGCGAAGCCGGCCCGCGTGCCGCCGGGTGTTCGTCGACCAGGCGCTCGGCGGCAGCCAGCGCCGGCTCGCGTTCGCCGCGCAGCGCGTGCACGAAGGCCGCCAGCAGCTGCGCGCTGCCGGCGACGTTGGCCGGCTCGCCGAGCCAGCGGCAGTCGTCCAGAACCGCAGCCAGTTCCTGCTCGGCGGCGTCGAGCTCGCCGCGCTGCCAGGCGTGGTGCCAGCCGGCCTGCACACGCGCCAGCGCACGCAGCGGCAGCGGCCGGTCGGCGGCGACCCGCAAGGCGCCGCGCACGTAGCGCTGCAGCGCGGCCTCGGTGCCCGGCAGGCCGTTCAGGCGCGGCAGCGGGTGGGCGCGGTACCACAGCGAGGCGTCGTCGCAGGTCTCCAGCAGCGCCACCAGCTCGTCGAGCAGCGGCCCCAGCCGGTGCAGCGAGCCCAGGTCCAGCGCATGCCAGGTGCAGGCGACGAGCACGACGACGCGCGTGTCGCGCGACATCGCCTCGCGCCGCAGCGGCCCCAGCCGCGCCGCGCTCTCGACGTGGCGGCCCAGCGCGTTCAGCGCCAGCGACTGGTAGGCCACCGCGGCGCGCGCCCGGTCGGCCTCGCCGCATGCGACCCAGCCGCGTTCGGCCGCGCGCATCGCCTGCAGCATCGCCGGGAAGTCCCAGCGCGCCCAGGCCAGCAGGCCGCGCGCCTCGTGCAGCGCCGGCGACGTGGCGGCAAAGCTGTCCGGGAACAGCGCCAGCAGGTGGGCGACGGTGGCCAGCGCGCCTTCGGTCAGCAGCGTCGGCGCCTGGGCGAGCAGGGCCGCGGCGGCGCCGTCGACGTCGCCGGCGTGCAGCAGCATCGGCAGCTGGCGCGCGGGGTCGCTCTCGCCGGCGGCGGCGCGTCGCCACAGCGCCGGCCATTCGTCGGGGTGCTCGAGCCGCAGGCGTTCGAGCAGCGTCTCGCGGAACAGGTCGTGCAGCCGCAGCGTCGGCTCGGCGGCCTGCAGGCTGCTGACGAACAGGCCCAGGCGCTCGATGCGCTCGATCTGGGCCGCGGCGCGCGCGTCACCCGTGACGGCGGCGGCGCGCGCGGCGGTCAGCTCGGGCAGCACGGCGCTGCGCAGCAGGAAGGCCCGCAGCTCGGCCGGCAGCGGCCCGATCACCTCCTCGTCGAGGAAGTCGCGGATCGCACGTTCGCCGGCGGCGGCGCTGCGGGCACCGTGCGCCAGCGCCAGCCGCAGGCCGGCGGGCCAGCCGCGTGTGCGTGCGGCCAGCGCCGTCGCGCCCGGGCCCTCGGCCTCCAGCGCGCCGGCCAGCGCTTCGGCTTCCTCGGTGGCGAACTGCAGCTCGTGGCGGCGAAACTCGGCCAGCTCCCCGGCGGCACGCCAGCGCGCCAGCGACAGCGGCGGGTCCTCGCGTGTCGCGACGGCCACCGTCCAGCGCGGGCCCAGGCGTTCGAGCACGCCGTCGAGCAGCTCGAAGAACGCGGCGTCGGCGACGCGGTGCAGGTCGTCGAAGACGATGACGCCGTGCTCGACTTCGCAGGATTCGAGCGCGTCGAGCAGCTCGGCGGCCAGCCGGGCGCGGCCGCGCGGATCGTCGACACGCGCCAGCAGCGCCTCGGGCGCGGTGCGCCACGGCAGGTCATGGGGTTCGAGCGCGGCGATCCAGCACTCCAGCAGGCGGTGCAGGTCGTCGTCGGCGTCGGCCGAGATCCAGGCGACGGCGGTGCCGGCCGGCAGCCGGGCGAGCTGTCTCGCCAAGGCCGTGGTCTTGCCGTAGCCGGCGGCGGCGCAGACCAGCACCAGGCGCTGGCCGAGCAGCGCGTCCAGCAGATGGGCGTCGAGCGCCGGGCGCTCGATCCAGGTGCCGGCCGTGCCGGCGCGCGGCCGCGGCGGCTGGATCTTGGTGCGGGCGAAGCTCATGCCGCGGACCCCCCGGTGGCGGCGGACGCCGGATTCTGCGCCGAGCGCCACGGGCCGCGCCTCGGGAGTGTCCGCGACAGGGTTTGCGCGCTGTCCATGGCGCATGGTCGCGCCCAGGGTGGCGCCGGCGCGCGTGCCGTGCGACGAAACGCGGGCCGGCGGCGACGAAGCGCCGCTGTCGCGGCTTACGGCGCCAGCCGCTCCCGCACCCACGCGCCGCCGTCCAGGCGGTAGCGCAGCCGGTCGTGCAGCCGGCTCTTGCGGCCCTGCCAGAACTCCCAGCCGTCGGGCACCAGGCGGTAGCCGCCCCAGTGCGGCGGCCGCGGCGGCGACAGCGCGTAGCTCGCGGCGTACTTGGCCGCGTTGGCGACCAGCGTCGCGCGCGACGGGATCACCTGGCTCTGCGGCGAGGCCCAGGCACCGATGCGCGAGTCCAGCGGCCGCGAGGCGAAATAGGCGTCCGACAGCTCGGGCTCGACCTTCTCGACCCGGCCCTCGATGCGCACCACACGCTCCAGCTCGATCCAGTGGAACTGCAGCGCGGCATGGGGGTTGACGGCCAGCTCGCGGCCCTTGCGGCTGTCGTAGTTCGTGTACCAGACGATGCCGCGCGCGTCGAAGCCCTTGATCAGCACGACGCGCGTCGACGGCCGGCCGTCGGTGCCGACGGTGGCCACGGTCATCGCGTTCGGCTCGGGCACCTGGGCGTCGATCGCCTGTTTCATCCAGCGCTCGAACTGGCGCAGCGGGTCGGCGTCGGAAGCGGTCTCGTCGAGCGCGTCGCGCTCGTAGCTCTTGCGGAGGGCAGCCAGGTCCATGGGCCGAGTATAGGAAGCGGGCCGGCGACGCCCGGCCCGGCGGTGCCCAGACGGTGCTTCCCTTACGTGGAACGCCGTAGGTGAACGTCCCACTGCCGGCCGTCGTCCGCCGCCGCCATTCTTCGTGACACGGGGAGTCGACGGGGAAGGCGAGCGCCATGAACACGAGCCCGACGATCGTCGTGCTGGCAGCCGGGCAGGGGGCGCGCTTCCACCCGGCGCGGCACCCGCTGGATCAAGCGCTTCACGGCTCGACGGTGCTCGGCACCACCGTCGCCCATGCGCTGCAGACCGGCCTGCGTGTGCTCGTCGTCACGACCGAGCGCCTGGTGCCGCTGCTGCGGCCCGCGCTGCCGCTGCGTGACCTGCTGGTGCTCGACGACGCCAGCGCCCAGCGCGGCGCGGGCCAGTCGATCGCCGCCGGTGTGCGCGACAGCCCCGACTCGGCCGGCTGGCTGGTGCTGCCCGGCGACCTGCCGATGCTGCGGCCGGCGACGATCCTGGCTGTCGCCGGCTCGGTGGCCACGCATGCGGTGTCCTATGCCCAGCACGGCGGACGCCGCGGCCATCCGGTGGGCTTCGCCGCCGAGCTGTACTCGGAACTGGCGTCGCTGCAGGGCGACGACGGTGCGCGCCGGCTGATGGCGCGTTATCCGGCCGTCGGCGTCGAGGTCGACGACGCCGGCGTGCTCGTCGCGGTCGACCCCGACGACGACCTGGACGCCCCTCGCTGGCCGTTGCGCCGCGCGCTGGCCGGCTGATCGCCGCCGCGGCCGACCAGCCCGGCACAGGCCGCCAGGCGCATCAGGCGCTCGATCTCGCGGTCGTGCACGCCACGGTCACGCAGGGCGGCGGCGGTTTCGGCCAGGTACTGCAGCGTCGTGCCGTAGCGTCCCCGGGCGTGGCGCAGGATGGCCAGCACCTCCTCGTCGCACAGCCGGCCGGTGTAGTGCTCGCTGCGCCGGCTGAGCGTGAAGGCCAGCGCCGGCACCGTGCCCTGTGCCGTCTCGCAGGGCAGGAAACGCGGGTCGTAGATGCCGCCGCCGACCATCTCGCGGTCCCACAGCCGCTGCAGCTCGGCGTCGGCGGTCTCGGGCCGCATGCGGTAGACGAAGCCGCGGCAGGCGCCGCCGGCCATCAGCGCGAAGACCAGACCGGGCTGCTGCGGCGTGCCGCGGTTGATCTGCGAGCGCATGCGAAAGGCGCGGTGCCAGCCGCGCACCAGCGCCGGACGGTGCTCGGCGGCCTCGAACTCCGGGCGCCAGATCAGCGAGGCATAGCCGAAGACCCACAGGTCACCGCGCCCGCCCCACTGGGCGCGCAGCAGCGCGAGGCGGGCGGCGGGGTCGTGCGGACAGGCGCTCACGGGTGGGAGCGCGCCGCGGGGCGCGAGAGCCGGGTCATGGAGTTCATTGTCGGCAGCGAGAGTCTTGCAATGACGGTGCCGCGGGCGGTGCCACGAGGTCCCCGGGAAGCCCTTCACGAAATCGCGATGTAACCGGGTTACTTTGTTTTCGGTGCTATGGTTACGGCCGGAGGTCAGCATGAAGCCCGCCATCCAAACCATCACCGATCGCATCCGGGAACGCAGCGCCGACACCCGCGCGGCCTACCTACAACGCG
Organism: Rubrivivax benzoatilyticus JA2 = ATCC BAA-35; assembly: GCF_000190375.1. GTDB lineage: Bacteria > Pseudomonadota > Gammaproteobacteria > Burkholderiales > Burkholderiaceae_C > Rubrivivax > Rubrivivax benzoatilyticus. Next base: position 20,533 of record NZ_AEWG01000131.1, on the reverse strand, counting down.
TGGACCGCCTCGCGCGCCGACCGCGCGGGGCCGAACGCATGGGCTGTGCCAACGTCGCGCACGCCTTTGCGGCGCTGCCGGGCGACGACCGGCTGCGCGTCGTCGCCGAACGTGCGCCCAACGTCGCGATCGTCACCGCCTACAACGACATGCTGTCGGCGCACCAGCCCTTCGAAGGCTTCCCGGCGCTGATCCGCGACGAGGCGCGCCGCCACGGTGCCACCGCGCAGGTCGCCGGCGGCGTGCCGGCGATGTGCGACGGCGTCACGCAGGGCCAGCCCGGCATGGAGCTGAGCCTGTTCTCGCGCGACACGATCGCGATGGGCACGGCGATCGCGCTGTCGCACGACGTCTTCGACGGCGCGCTGATGCTGGGCATCTGCGACAAGATCGTGCCGGGGCTGCTGATCGGCGCGCTGCACTTCGGCCACCTGCCGACGGTGTTCGTGCCCGCCGGGCCGATGAGCACCGGGCTGGCCAACGAGGACAAGGCCAAGGTGCGCGAGCAGTACGCGCAGGGCCTGGTCGGCCGCGACGCGCTGCTGGCCGCCGAGTCCGCCGCCTACCACGGCCCGGGCACCTGCACCTTCTACGGCACCGCCAACAGCAACCAGATGCTGATGGAGGCGATGGGCCTGCACGTGCCCGGCGCCGCCTTCGTGCACCCGCACGAGGGCCTGCGCGAGGCGCTGACGCGCGAGGCCGTGCGCCGCGTGCTGGCGATCGGCGCGCACGCCGACTTCATGCCCATCGGCCGCCTCGTCGACGAGCGGGCGATCGTCAACGCGATGGTCGCGCTGCTGGCCACCGGCGGCAGCACCAACCACCTGATCCACTGGGTGGCGGTGGCGCGTTCGGCGGGCATCACGATCGACTGGAGCGACTTTGCCGCGCTGTCGGCCGAGGTGCCGCTGCTGGCGCGTGTCTACCCGAACGGCGCCGCCGACGTGAACCAGTTCCAGTCCGCCGGCGGCCCGGGCTACGTGATCGGCGAGTTGCTGCGCGCCGGCTGCCTGCACCCGGACGTGGCGACGATCGCCGGCCCCGGGCTCGAGCGTTATGCCGCACTGCCGAAGGCCACCGAAGCCGGTGCCGTCGCCTGGACCCCGGTCGGCGCCAGCGGCGACACGGCAATCCTGCGCCCGGCCGACGCGCCGTTCTCGCCGACCGGCGGCCTGAAACTGCTGCAGGGCAACCTGGGCCGGGCGGTCATCAAGGTCTCGGCGGTGCCGGCCGAGCGCCACGTCATCGAGGCGCCGGCGCGTGTCTTCGACGACCAGGAGTCGCTGCAGGCGGCGTTCAAGGCCGGCGAGCTCGACCGCGATGTCGTCGCCGTCGTGCGTTTCCAGGGGCCGCACGCCAACGGCATGCCCGAGCTGCACAAGCTGACGCCGCCGCTGGCGGTGCTGCAGGGCAAGGGTTGGCGCGTCGCGCTGGTCACCGACGGCCGCATGAGCGGCGCTTCGGGCAAGGTGCCCGCGGCGATCCACGTCAGCCCCGAGGCATTGGCCGGCGGGCCGCTGGCCAAGGTGCGCGACGGCGACCTGCTGCGTGTCGACGCCGACGCCGGCACGCTGCAGGCGCTGGTCGACCCGGCCGAGTGGGCCGCACGCACGCCGGCCACCATCACCCCGGACCAGGCGGCCGCCAACGGCCACGACCTGGGCCGCGAACTGTTCGCGGGCCTGCGACGCAACGCCCGCAGCGCCGAGGAGGGCGCCGTCACATGGCTCTGAAACCGATCGAACTCGCCGCCCCGGGACCCGTGATCCCGGTCATCGTCATCCAGCGTGTCGACGACGCGCTGCCGCTGGCCGAAGCGCTGCTGGCCGGTGGCGTGCGGGTGCTCGAGGTCACGCTGCGCACGCCGGCCGCGCTGGAAGCGATCCGCCGCATCGCGCGCGAGCTGCCCGAGGCGCTGGTCGGCGCCGGCACGGTGCGCAGCGTCGCCGACGCCCAGGCGGCACGCGACGCCGGGGCGCGTTTCGCCGTCAGCCCGGGCTACACGAGCGAGATCGGCCGCGCCTGCCGCCAGATCGAGCTGCCGCTGCTGCCCGGTGTCGCCACGCCCAGCGAGGTGCTGGCGGCGACGGCCGACGGCTACGACTTCCTGAAGTTCTTCCCGGCCGCCGCGGCCGGCGGCATCCCGATGCTCAAGGCCCTGGCCGGGCCGTTCCCGGACGTCGCGTTCTGCCCGACCGGCGGCCTGACGCCGGAGAACGCGCGCCAGTACCTGGCGCTGCCGAACGTGAAGGTCTGCGGCGGCTCGTGGCTGTCGCCGCAGGCGACGATCGACGCCGGCGACTGGGCGCAGATCACCCGGCTGGCGCGCGCCGCGCAGGCGCTGCGCGAAGACTGAACGATCGGAGGACCGGCGGCCTGGCGGCCGCCGGCTCATGCATCAGGCGCGCAGCGAGTCCGCGGGCGCAGCCGTTTCCGCGCGCTGGATCAGCTCGACCTTGTAGCCGTCCGGGTCGGTGATGAAGGCGATCACCGTCGAGCCGCCCTTGACCGGGCCGGGCTCGCGCGTGATGTTGCCGCCGGCGGCGCGAATCTTGTCGCAGGCCGCATAGGCGTCGGGCACGCCGATCGCGATGTGGCCGTAGGCCGTGCCCAGGTCGTACGACGACACGCCGTGGTTGTAGGTGAGCTCGATCTCGGCGTGCTCGGGGTTGGAGCCGTAGCCGAGGAAGGCGAGCGAATAGCCGTGGGCGGCGTTCTCGCTGGTGCGCAGCAGCGTCATGCCCATGACCTTGGTGTAGAAGTCGATCGACCGTTGCAGGTCGCCGACGCGCAGCATCGTGTGGAGCAGTCTCATGCGGGCGATTTTCCCGCAGCCGGCCTGCCCCTAGACGGGCACGGTGTAGTTCAGCGTCATGCGGCCGCCGTCGACGACGACGATCTCGCCGGTGACGTAGCTGGCGGCGTCGGACAGCAGCCAGGCGCAGACGTCGGCGACCTCGGCGGGTTCGCCCAGGCGTTTCATCGGCGTGCGGCTCAGGATGCGTGCCTTGGCCTCGTCGCTGGTCAGCACCGCGTTCTTCGCCAGCTCGGTGGCGATCGTGCCCGGCGCCACCGCGTTGACGCGCACGCCGCGGTCGGCGAGCGACAAGGCCATCACGCGCGTCAGCTGGTCGATCGCGCCCTTGCTGGCGTTGTAGCTGGCGATCGACGGGATCGTCAGCCGGCCGTTGACCGAACTCATGTTGACGATCGCGCCACCGCCGGCCTTGACCAGCTCCCGCGCGACCGCCTGGCCGACGAGGAACGAGCCCTTCAGGTTGACGGCGATGACGGCGTCCCAGTCGGCCTCGGTGACGGCCAGGAAGTCGGCGGCCTTGAAGATGCCGGCGTTGTTGACCAGGCCGTCGACACGGCCGAAGGCGGCCAGCGTCGCCGCCAGCGCGGCGTCGACCTCGGCCTTCTTCGAGACGTCGCAGTGGGCGTAGACGGCGCGGTGGCCGGCGGCCGTCAGCTCGTCGGCGAGGCGCCGGCCGGCGTCGTCGGCGACGTCCCACAGCGCGACCGCGGCGCCGTCGCGCACGAGGCGGCGGGCGCAGGCTTCGCCGATGCCTTGCGAGGCGCCGGTGATGACGACGACGCGGCCGTCGAGGCCGAAATGAACGCCTTGCTGCATGGGGACGGGCGGCCGGGCCGCGGCGGTTGGGACGGACCCGCAGTGTAGGCAGGCCCCGGCCGCGTGGCGCGACGACCCCTGCGGCCGCGGTGGCGCCGCTCGTTCAGGTGGCGCAGGCTGGGCCGGCGGCCGCGTGCAAAGGGGCGCGCGCGCTGCGGCGCAGCGCGACGGCGTCGGCTGCGGCGGGCGCCGCGCCGCGCCCCGCGTCGAGGTGGAAGAGCTGCACCGCCTCGGTCACGGTGTTGGCCTTGGCGCGCAGCTGCATCGCCGCCGCGGCGATCTCCTCGACCAGCGCCGCGTTCTGCTGCGTGATGCCGTCGAGCTGGGCGACTGCGGTGTTGATCTGCGAGATGCCCTGCAGCTGCTCGTCGGCACCGTGGCTGATGCCGGCGACGACGCTGCCGACGCGCTCGACGGTGTGCACCGCCTCGGCGATCGTCGTGCGCGCCGCGCTGCTGAGCCGGTTGCCGGCGTCGACCTTCTCGGTCGAGTCGACGATCAGCTGCTTGATCTCGCGCGCCGCGGTGGCCGAACGCTGCGCCAGCGCCCGCACCTCGCCGGCGACGACGGCGAAACCGCGGCCGGACTCGCCGGCGCGCGCCGCCTCGACGGCGGCGTTGAGCGCCAGGATGTTGGTCTGGAAGGCGATGCCGTCGATGACCTGGATGATCTCGCCGATGCGGCGCGAGGACTCGCTGATGACCTGCATCGTGCGCGTGACCTCGTCGACGGCCTGGCTGCCGCGGCGCGTGACGCCGGCGGCCTCGGCGGCGAGCTTGGCGGCCTCCGACGCGGCGGTGGCGCTCTGGCGCACCGTGCTCGTGATCTCCTCCATCGACGAGGCCGTCTGCTGCACGTTGGCGGCCTGCGACTCGGTGCGGCTGGACAGGTCCTGGTTGCCGCTGGCGATCTCGCAGGTGGCGTCGCGCATGTGCTCGACCTCGTTGCGGGCGTCGCGCACGATCGAGCGCAGGTTCACGTTGAGCTGGTTCAGCGCCTTGGACAGACGGCCGAAGGCGTCGTCGCCGAAGGCCGGCAGGCGTTCGGTCAGGTCGCCGGCGGCCATGCGATTGGCGAACCCCAGCAGCGGTGCCAGCGGCGCCAGCACCAGGCGGGCGAGCAGCGCCGCGCCGACGGTGCTGCCCATCAGCACGCAGCCCAGCACGGCGTACCAGCCGAGGTAGTGGCCGATCAGCGCGCTGCTGCCGGTCAACAACGCCGAGGCCAGCACCAGCGGCAGATGGCGGCGCAGCCGCTTCAGCCGCTTCAGGCGACCCCAGACGGTGGCGCGGTACGGCGTGCCGGCCTCCACACGCAGCGTCGACTGCCCGGCCGCCTTCTCGGCGCGCATGCGGGCGTACAGCGATTCGGCGCACTGCACCTCCTCGCGCGTCGGTTCGGTGCGCACCGACATGTAGCCCACCGGCTGACCGTCGCGCATCAGCGGCGTGACGTTGGCCATCACCCAGTAGTAGCGCCCGTCCTTGCGCCGGTTCTTCACCGGCGCCGACCAGGGCTGGCCGGCGCCGATGCTGGCCCACATGTCGCGGAAGGCCTCTTCCGGCATGTCGGGGTGGCGGATCAGGTTGTGCGGCTGGCCCAGCAGCTCGTCCTTGACGTAGCCGCTGACCGAGATGAAGGCCGGGTTGCAGTAGAGGATCCGGCCTTTCAGGTCGGTGGTCGACACCAGCGTCTCCCCCGCAGGAAACGGATACTCCTCGTCACTCACGGGCAGATTCACGCGCATCGACAGTCCTCCGCAGGTTCTCAGCGTGATTGCTGGAATCGGTTGCGATGGCGAACGATAAAGATGCGGCGAATGTTAGAGGTGCGGAATAGTGTGCGAAACGTGGGTTGATTTTGGCGAATTCGCCGGGGCGCCCGAGGCCCTCCGGGGCTCGGTCCGGGGCCTCGGGACTTGAGCGCTGTTGCGCTTTTTTACGGCTGGCCGGCGCTCTCGCGGTCCAGCCAGACCGCCATGCCCTGGGCGTTGAGCTCGACGTCGAGCTCGAGCAACTGGCGCAGCGGCTCGGGCGCCAGCGTGCAGCCGTGTTCGGCCAGGCTGCGGCGGTAGATCGTGTTCAGCCCCTCGCACAGCGCGGCGTGGCGGGCGTCGCCGAGCGCGGCGACACGCCGGCCCAGCGCCACCATCTCGTCGAGCAGCGCCAGCAGCAGCGCGCCCAGCCGCGGCACGTCGCCGACGCGGCCGTAGTGGGTCAGGAACATCGAACGCGGAGAACGTGCGAGCAGCCGCTCGACCGAGACACGCATCGCCTCGGGGTCGAACTGCACCGGCGTCGAGGTCGGCAGCAGCCAGGCGCCGCGGGCGGTGTCGAACTCGCGGTACGACAGCCCGAAGGTGTCGCCGGTGAACCAGCCGGCCGAGGCCTCGTCCCAGAGGCAGTGGTGGTGGCGGGCGTGGCCCGGCGTGTCGGCGAACTCCAGCGTGCGGCCGGCCAGCGACAGCTGCAGACCGTCGCGGCTGGTGTCGACACGTTCGGCCGGCACCGGCACCAGCGTGCCGTAGTTGCGCCGCATCTCGGCTTCGCCGTAGACCGCGGTGGCGCCGGCCCAGAGCTGCGACGGATCGACGAGGTGGCGCGCGGCGCGCGGGTGGGCCATCACGCGGGCCGCCGGCAGTTCCTGCACCAGCAGGCCGACGCCGCCGGCGTGATCGAGGTGGACGTGGGTCGGAATGACCCAGTCGACGGCGTCGCGGGCGAGGCCCAGCGCGGCCAGCGCCTCGAGGATGCGCGGCACCGCGTGGTTGGTGCCGGCGTCGACGATGGCGGCGCGGCCGCCGTGCAGCACCAGATAGGCGGCGTCGAAACGCGGGCGATGGAAGCCGGTGTCGACGGCGTAGATGTCGTGCCCGCAGGGCTCGACGAAGGAGGGCAGGGCTGGGACGGTCATGCGCCGCATTGTCGGCGCCGGCGCTGCCGTCGGCTGTCGCCTGCGTTATCTCGCGTCACCGCGCCGCGCCAGGCGACGGGCGTGCAGGGCCTCGCGGCCCCGCACGGTCGACCTCAGTGGGCGGCGAGCCAGAGGCGCGCGATGTCGGCGGCGCCGTCGTTGCCCTTCACGGCGCGCAGCGTCTGCGCGGCGGCGGCCTTCTGGCCGGCCTGCGCCTGGACCTGGCCCAGGCGCAGCCGGGCGTCCTCGGGGCGGCGCAGGCCACCCTTGGCGATGCCCTTCTGGATCAGCGCCGCGCCCTTCTCGGCCTCGCCGATCGAGGCGTAGGCGAAACCGACCTTGACGAGGTCGTCGCCGCTCTTCTCGGCGTTGGCGGCGTCGGCCTGCGCGGCGATGTCCGCCTTCTGCTGCGTCGCCTGCTTCTGTGCCAGGTCGCGCAGGCGCTGATGGCGCGTGGCCTCGGCGCCGGTGCCCAGCGCGCCGGCCTTGTAGCCCTGCTCGACGATGCGCAGCGCCTCGCCCGGCAGGCCGGCCTGCAGCGCCAGCTGCGCCATCTCCATGTACTCGTCGGTCTTGCCCAGCGTGCCGGTGGCCAGCTTCAGGCGCATGACGTCGAGCGCAAAACGGTCCGCGAACCCGCTCTTGCGCTGCAGGCGGCCCAGATAGGCCGTCCAGTAGTCCTTCTTCGGGTAGTAGGTGACCAGCTTCTCGAGCGTGCCGACGTAGCCGTTGGTGTTGCCGGTGCGCTGCTGGGCGTCGGCCAGGCGCAGCAGGTCGCCTTCGTCGGGCTTGCGGCCGGCCTGTTCGGCGGCCGTGACGGCGGCTCCGGCGTCGCGTGCGATCGCGTTGTAGTCGCCGCTGGCCGACTGCAGGTAGGCCTGCATCTGCTTGACCGTGGCGCTGTTGTTGCCGGCCGCGACCGCCTTGTTCAGCCACTCGCTGGCCTTGGCGTTGTTGCGCAGCTGGGCGTAGGCGGCGGCGAGCTGCTCGGCGAGCTGGCCGAGCTCGTTGCCGCTGGCCTTGGCGGCGAGCGCCTCGAGGGCCTGCACCGCGGTGGCGTAGTCGCCGGCACGCTGGGCGGCGGCGGCCTTCATGCGGTCGATGGTCTGCTGCTCGGCGGCGCTGCGGCTGCCGACGCTCTCGGCCTCGCGCACCTTGGCGAGCGCCTCGCGCGCCTTGCCGGCCTTCAGCAGTTCGCCGGCCTGCTGCAGCGGCTTGCCGATCTCGGCACGCAGCCCCTGGGCTCCGGCAACGGACAGCCAGCCGGCGGCGACGAGGCAGAGGGCAAGGGTTCGCAGCTTGGTCTTCATCTCTTGGATTCCTCGGCGAACCGCCTGCCAGCAAACGGCACGCCAGGTGGAGGGGTGCGGTAATGTCAAGCGGACGCCGCGCACGGGCTCTGCCCGTGCGCTGGCGTCGCCCCCTCGAGGGGGAGCGGCGCAGCCGCTACGGGGGTGGTCGTCAGTTCATGAATTGCTCGTTGCCGACGATGCCGATCTTGGTCACGCCCAGGCGCTGGGCGCTGGCCATGATCATCGCGACGACCTTGTAGGTCACGAGCTTGTTCGGGCGCAGGTGCACCTCGGGCTGGTCGGCCGCGGCGGCGACGGAGGCCAGCTTGGCTTCCAGCGCCGCGCGGTCGGGCACGATCTCGCCGTTCCAGCCGATGGTGCCGTCGAAGTCGACGTCGATGCGGATGATCTCCGGCGGCTGCGGCGGCGGCGCCGCGTTGTTCGGCGTCGGCATGTTCATCTTCACCGCGTGCGTCTGGATCGGGATGGTGATGATGAACATGATGAGCAGCACCAGCATCACGTCGATCAGCGGCGTGGTGTTGATGTCCACCATCACGTCGTCGTCACCGCCGCCGGAACCTACTTGCATGGCCATGTTGTTCTCCGTTCAGCGCGCCACGGCGCCCGCCGGCGGCTCGGTGATGAAGCCGACCTTGAAGATCCCGGCACGCTGGCAGGCCACGACCACGCGGCCCACGGACTCGTAGCGCACCTCGCCGTCGCCGCGGATGTGGACCTCGGGCTGCGGTTCCTTGACCGCCTCGACCTTCAGCCGCGTGACCAGCGCCTCGATGTCCGGCAGCCGCTCGATGCCCCAGAAGAGCTCGCCGTCGCGGTTGACCGCGATGACGATGTTCTCGGGCTTGGTCTGCAGCGGGATGTTGCGTTCCTTCGGCAGCTCGAGCTTGATCGACTGCGTGACCACGGGAATCGTGATCAGGAAGATGATGAGCAGCACCAGCATCACGTCCACCAGCGGCGTCGTGTTGATCGAGCTGTTGAGCTGCTCCTCCCCGCCGTTCTCGGCGGGGCCTACTTGCATCGCCATCGCGATCTCCTGGAGGACGACGGCCGCCCGGTGCCGCACGCGCTGCCGTGCCCGCAGGCACGGCCGTCGCGGCGGCGGCGGCCGATCGGCATCACGTCAGCGCTTGCCGGCGATCAGCACGTTGTGCAGGTCGGCGCTGAAGCTGCGGACCTGGTCCAGCACGGCCTTGTTGCGACGGATCAGCCAGTTGTAGCCCATGACGGCCGGCACGGCGACGGCCAGGCCGATGGCGGTCATGATCAGCGCTTCACCGACCGGGCCGGCGACCTTGTCGATCGAGGCTTGGCCGCTGATGCCGATGCGCACCAGCGCGTTGTAGATGCCCCAGACGGTGCCGAACAGGCCGACGAACGGCGCGGTCGAGCCGACGGTCGCCAGGAAGGCCAGGCCGTCGGTCAGGCGGCCCTGGATGTTGCCGACGGCGCGCTCGACGCTCATCGTCACCCAGGTGTGCTTGTCGATCGACTCGACCATCGTGCCTTCGTGATGGTCGCTGGCCTTGATGCCCGACTCGGCGATGTAGCGGAAGGCCGAGCCTTCCTCGAGGGCGGTGACGCCGGCCTTCACCGAGTTCGCCTTCCAGAAGGCCTCGGCCGACTCGCGCGCGCTCTTCATCATCGAGCGCTGCTCGTACAGCTTCGTGAAGATGATGTACCAGCTGCCCATCGACATGATGACCAGGATGATCAGCGTGCCCTTGGCGACGAAGTCGCCCTGCATCCACAGCGCCTGCAGGCCGTAGGGGTTGTCCACCGCCTCGTGTTCGGTGGCTTGGGCCGGGGCCGTGGCCGCCGGCGGGGCGGCGGTGTCAGCCTGGGCAAGGGCGGGTTGGGTGCCGAACGTGGCGACCAGCGCGACCATCATCGCCGCCAGCGACGATCGCATCAGTTTCATCAAGGACATCGTGCCTCCAAGGGGAAAGAACGCCGGCTCGAGCGCCGCACGTGGGTAAGAGCGTCGCCGCGCACCACGCGGCGAAGCGCAACAACAGGGGCCTCGCTACTCGAGGTTCCAGACGTATTCGACTTCGGCCTGGCCGCCGATCGCGTTGCCGTGCTCGTCGGTGCCGGGCCTGAACTGGCACTGGCTGAGCTTGTTGATGGCAACACGGTCGAGCAGCTTGTGCTCGCGCGAGGGGCCGGCCGAGCGCACCAGTTCGGACGCCGAGACGCGACCGCTGGCGTCGACGGTGAACCGGACCTTGGTCGTGCCCGTCGCTTCGGCGCGCACGGCCGCGGCGGGGTAGTCCTCGCGCGTCGGCGCGCAGGAGCGGGCACTGATGATCGTCGGGCGCACGTTGCGCGGCGCCGGCGGCGCCTCGGCACGCGGGACCGTGACGGCCTGCGGCGGCGGCGCGACCGTGGTCGTCGTGATCGTCGGCGCCGGGGTCGGCGGCGGGTTCACGTTGACCTCGGGCGGCGGCACGAACGACGGCGGCGGCGGCGCGAACTTGGGCGGCGGCGGGAGGTTCTCCGGCGGCGGGGGCTCCGGCGGCTTCACCTCCTCGATGATCTTGGTCTCGATCGGGGCCTTGATGACCTCGACCATGCGCTGCGCTAGACCCGAAAGCAGTGCCCAGCCCAGCAGCAGGTGCAGGGCGAGGACGATGCCGATCCCAACGGCGTGCTTGCCCGGGTTTCGTTGTTGCTGGGCGTAATCCACTCAGAATCCTCCAGGAGTTCCGACACCGCCATCCGGTGCCCGAACCCGTGACCAACTTCTCACGCGGCCTCGTGGACCGCAGGCGGCCTGGTCGACCGCGAAGCGCGGGACTATATCGCGAAAGTCAAGCCGTCCCGTCTCGTGACTTGCCCCGGATCACGCGGGGCCGACGGCATGCCCACGAACCTTTGCAAGTTCGGGGCCAGCATTCTGCCGCTGGGTGGAGTGCGCAGCTTGTTCGTTATGCGAACACCCCCGTGCCGGCGCCGCATATCGCGCCGACGGTCCCGTGAGCCGGTGTCCCGGCCGTGACATCGAGGCCGGAAAACGGCAATTTGCGCTCCCGTGCGGAACTTCGGCCGTGTCGGGCGGCTCCCTTTACGGACCATGCCCGTCGCCGGCCGGTCCCGCAGGGGCCCGGGCGCGCTTCGCGGGCCACCGGATCGCCCCCGTCCTGCATCGTTCCTCCCTGGAGCCCCTGCGCGGCGGCGTGCGTCCGGCAGATTCAAGAGGAGGATGTTCCCGATGCAGTTGTTCCTGTCCGCCGGCCTGATCGCGGCGATCGTCGCCTGGGGCCTCGTCGCCCCGGCGTCGCTGGGTGCGGTGTTCGACCGCGCGCTGGCGACGATCACCGTGCACTTCGGCTGGCTGTACCTGTGGGTCGTGCTCGGCCTCGTCGTCGTCTGCGCCTTGCTGGCCTTCAGCCGCTACGGCGACCTGAAGCTCGGCGCCGACGACGACGAGCCCGAGTTCTCGCGCGGCACCTGGTTCGCGATGCTGTTCGCCGCCGGCATGGGCATCGGCCTCGTGTTCTGGGGCGTGGCCGAACCGATCTCGCACTTCGTCGCACCGCCGCCGGGCATCACGCCGGGCACGCCCGAGGCGGCCAACGCCGCGATGCGCTACGCCTTCTTCCACTGGGGGCTGCATCCGTGGGCGGTGTACGGCGTCGTCGCGCTGGCGATCGCCTTCTTCACCTTCCGTCGCGGCCGTGCCGCGCTGATCAGCTCGGCCACCGAGTCGCTGCCCTGGCGCGGCGTGCGCGTGCTGTCGCCGCTGTTCAACGTGCTCGCGGTCATCGCCACCGCCTTCGGTGTCGCCGCGTCGCTGGGCATCGGCGCGCTGCAGATCAACAGCGGCCTGAACGCCGTCTTCGGCGTGCCGGTGGGCACGCTGCCGCAGATGCTGATCATCGCCGTGACGACGGCACTGTTCCTGGGCTCGGCCCTCACCGGGGTGACGCGCGGCATCAAGTGGCTGTCGATCGTCAACCTGCTGATCGCCGCGGCGCTCGCGCTGTTCGTCTTCGCCGTCGGCCCGACGGTGGCGATCATCGACACCTTCACGACGACGCTGGGCGCCTATGCCAGCGAGTTCGTGCGCATGAGCCTGCGCATGACGCCGTTCCGCGACAGCGGCTGGGTCGGCGGCTGGACCATCTTCTACTGGGCCTGGTGGATCGCGTGGTCGCCGTTCGTCGGCCTGTTCATCGCCCGCGTCTCGCGCGGCCGCACGATCCGCGAGTTCGTCATCGGCACGGTGTTCACGCCGACGCTGGCCGGCTTCCTGTGGTTCGCGATCTTCGGCGGCACGGCGCTGAACCTGCAGATCTTCGGCGGTGTGCCGATCGCCGACGCGGTCAAGGCCGACGTCTCGACGGCGATGTTCGCGATGTTCGACGCGCTGCCGCTGGGCACCGTGATGTCGGTCGTGGCCACGGTGCTGGTGCTGGTGTTCTTCGTCACCTCGGGTGACTCGGCGACGCTGGTGCTGGGCATCATGAGCTCCAAGGGCGAGCCCGACCCGAAGGGGCGCGTCAAGCTCGTCTGGGGCCTGCTCGTGGCCGGCATCGCCGCCAGCCTGCTGCTGTCCGGCGGCATCAAGGCGGTGCAGACGGCGACCATCGTCTTCGCGCTGCCGTTCACGCTGGTCATCGTGCTGATGACCGCCGCGTTGTGGCGCGCGGTGCGCGAGGACTGGCAGGCCGAGCAGCGCCGCGAGCGTGAACTGCGGCGGCGCCTGCGCGAGATGGTCGGCCCGGGCCCGCTCTGATGGGCGTCGAGGCCGGGGCGCTGCTGCTGGCGTTCGGCAAGGGGCTGCTGTTCGCGCTCGCGACGCTGCTGCCGATCGTCAACCCGGCGGCGACGGCGCCGATCTTCCTCGGCCTGACCGAAGGCGCGAGCGACACGACGCGGGCGCTGCTGGCGCGGCGCATCGCGCGCAACATGTTCGCGCTGCTCGTCGGCTCGATGCTGGTCGGCTCCTACGTGCTGGACTTCTTCGGCATCTCGCTGCCGATCGTGCGTGTCGGCGGCGGCCTGATCGTCGCCGCCACCGCCTGGCGCATGTTGAGCGTCACCCCGGCGACGATCGAGTCCCGCAGCGACATCGCCCAGGCCTTCACGCCCGAGCAGGCGCGGCGCCAGGCCTTCTACCCGCTGACCTTCCCGATCAGTTGCGGGCCGGGCTCGATCGCTGCGGCGATCACCGTCGGCGTGGCGCTGCACGACACGACGATCTCGGTGTCGCTGGCGCGCATGGGCGGGGCGATCGCCGCGCTGGTGCTGATCGGCGTCGTGCTCTACGTCGCCTTCCGCTACGCCCGGCTGCTGCTGCGCCCGCTGGGCGAGGCCGGCGCGGTGGTCTTCCTGCGCCTGTCGGCCTTCATCCTGCTGTGCCTGGGCGTGCAGATCGTCTGGGACGGTGTGAGCGAGCTGCTGCTGAGCGTGCTGCGGCCGCTGTAGCGGCCGGCCGGTGCGCCGCAGCGTGCGATGTTGCCGTGCGGCGTCCTCAAGCGCATCCGCTGGCTGCCGATACAGCGGCAAACGCTGGGGAGTAAACCATCAGGCTCCTTGGACCGGCTTTCGCAGCCAGCATTCCTTGGGGGATTTGTGGGACTTCTTCGTGACATCCGCATCGGCGTGCGCCTGGGCGGCGCATTTCTCGGCCTTGTCGTGCTGCTCGCCGTGACCGGGGTGATCGGCCTGAGCAGCCTGCAGGCCGCGCAGGCGCGGCTGGAGTCCGTCTACGGCGACCGCGTGGTGCCGCTCAAGCAGCTCAAGCTGATCGCCGATGCCTATGCCGTCAACGTCATCGACGCGGTGAACAAGGCCAACGCCGGGCGCATGCCAGCCCAGGAGGCCGTCCAGCAGCTGACCGCGGCCCAGGGCGTGATCGCCCGGTCCTGGAAGGACTACATGGGCACGCGGCTCACCGAACAGGAGGCGCGACTGGCGCGCGAGGCCGAGCAGCTGTTCGAGCCGGCGAACCGCGACATCGAACGCGTGCGCCAGGCGCTGCAGGCGCTGTCGGGCTCCGCCGCCGGCCAGCTCGGCCAGTTCGACGGCGCGCTGTACGACAGCGTCGACCCGATCAGCGCCAAGATCGCCGAGATCACCGAGCTGCAACTGCATGCGGCCGAGCAGGACGTCGAGGCCGCATCCGCGACCTACGCCTGGACCCAGGCGGTGATCTTGGGCGTGACCTTCGCCTCGGTGCTGCTGGCCGCCGTCGGCGGGCTGGTCATCACCCGGTCCATCACGCGCCCGGTGCAGGAGGCCGTGCTCGCGCTGCAGGCGGTCGCGGCGGGGGATCTGGGGGCCCGGGTCGAGGGCTCGTCCAAGGACGAGGTCGGCCAGCTGCTGGCGGCGCTGCGCACGATGAAGGAGGAGCTGTCGCAGATCGTCGGCACGGTGCGCGCCAGCAGCGACAGCGTGGTCACCGCGTCGACGCAGATCGCGCATGGCAACCAGGACCTGTCCGGCCGCACCGAGGAGCAGGCCAGCGCGCTGCAGCAGACCGCGGCGACGATGGACGAGCTGGGCAGCACGGTGCGCAACAACGCCGACAACGCCCGCCAGGCCGACCAGCTCGCCCGGGCTGCCGCGCAGGTCGCCGCCCAGGGCGGCGAGGTCGTCGGCCAGGTGGTGACGACGATGGCCGGCATCAGCGACTCCAGCCGCAAGATCGGCGACATCATCGGCGTCATCGACGGCATCGCGTTCCAGACCAACATCCTGGCGCTCAACGCGGCGGTCGAGGCGGCGCGCGCCGGCGAGCAGGGCCGTGGTTTCGCGGTCGTCGCCGGCGAGGTGCGCACGCTGGCCCAGCGCAGTGCCGAGGCGGCCCGGGAGATCAAGGCGCTGATCACGCGCAACGTCGAGCAGGTCGGGCAGGGGGCGTCGCTGGTCGACCGCGCCGGCCAGACGATGGACGAGATCGTCGGGTCGATCCGGCGCGTCAGCGACATCGTCGGCGAGATCAGCTCGGCGACCACGGAGCAGAGCAGCGGCATCCAGCAGGTCGGCGACGCGGTGAGCCAGATGGACCAGGTGACGCAGCAGAACGCTGCGCTGGTCGAGGAAAGCGCGGCCGCGGCCGAGAGCCTGAAGGTGCAGGCTCAGCAATTGGCGCGTGTGGTGTCGATCTTCAAGCTCGACGCCGCGGCGGCACGCGCGCTCGCCTGACCCCGCGCCGCACAGCCGCCCGAGGGCGGCTCCTGCGGCGAGCCGGAAACGAAAAAGCCGCTGATCTTGCGATCAGCGGCTTCGTTGTTTTGGTGGAGACGAGGAGGATCGAACTCCTGACCTTCGCATTGCGAACGCGACGCTCTCCCAGCTGAGCTACGCCCCCGAAACAGCTAGCAGTATAGCACCAAAAACGGGCTTGTCATCAAGTCGATGCCCGCGACGTGTCCGCCCGCCCGCGGCGCTATCGTCGCCGCATGGACCCGAACACCTCGAACGAGCCGCACGGCGGCCTGCTGTCGCCCATCGTCGCCGGCTGCTGGCGGCTGCACGAATGGGGCCTGGACGTCGCGGCGCGCGTGCGCTGGATCGAGCGCACGCTCGAGCTCGGCATCACGACCTTCGATCACGCCGACATCTACGGCGGCTACCGCGTCGAGGCGCTGTTCGGCGAGGCGCTGGCCGCCGCGCCGGGGCTGCGCCAGCGGCTGCGGCTGGTCAGCAAATGCGGCATCAAGCTCGTCGGCGAGGCGCGGCCGGCGCATGCGATCAAGTCCTACGACAGTTCGCGTGACCACATCGTCGCCTCGGTCGAGGCCTCGCTGCGGGCGCTGCGCACCGACCGGCTGGACCTGCTGCTGCTGCACCGGCCGGATCTGCTGGCCGACCCCGACGAGGTCGCCGCCACCTTCGACGCGCTGCGCCGCGCCGGCAAGGTGCTGCACTTCGGTGTCTCCAACCACACGCCGTCGCAGTTCGCGCTGCTGCACCGGCGGTTCCCGCTGGTGACGAACCAGGTCGAGCTGTCGCCGCTGCAGATGCAGGCGCTGGCCGACGGCACGCTGGAGCAGGCGCTGGACCTGGGCCTGCCGCCGATGATCTGGTCGCCGCTGGGCGGCGGCCGGCTGTTCCGCGGCGACGACGAGCAGGCGCGGCGCGTGCGCGCAGTGCTCGAGGCGCTGGGCGCCGAGCACGGTGTCTCGGCGGCGACCGTCGCCTATGCCTGGATCCTGCGCCACCCGTCGCGGCCGGTGCCGATCACCGGCTCGTCGCGCATCGAGGCGCTGGCCGAGGCGACCGCGGCGCTCGCGCTGCGCCTGCCGGCCGAGGCCTGGTACCGCGTCTGGCAGGCGAGCATGGGTCACGAGGTGGCCTGAGACCTCAGGACTTGTCCGGGGCTCGTTCCCGCTTGGCGGGACCGGGCGCCAGGCCGAAGGGTGCTCCCGTGATCCCCTGACGGCGGCGCGGTCTCGCGTTCGGCGCGGTGGCCTCGGCGCCGCATGATGCGGCGGTGCCGCGTGTCGTCTTCACCCCGCAGCTCGCCCGCTTCGTCGGCCCGGTCGATGCGGTGCAGGCCGACGCGGCCACGCTGGGCGAGGCGCTGGAGGCCGCGTTCACGTGCCACCCGCGGCTGCGCGGCTACGTGTTCGACGACCAGGGCGCGCTGCGCGCCAACGTCGCCGTCTTCGTCGACGGGCGGCGCCGCACGGCGCTGGACGACACGCTCGCGCCCGCCAGCACGGTGCACGTGCTGCAGGCGCTGTCCGGAGGCTGAAAGGGGACTACGATGGACCACGACCGCGCCTGGGCCGCGACCCGCAAGGGCCTGTTCGAACTGCGCCACGACGGCGCCGGCGCCTGGCGCGTGGCCGGCGTCTCCTTCCTCGGCGAGCCGGTGTCGGCGCTGCTGCCGCCCGACGCGCGCGGCCGCATGCTGGCGGCGCTGAACCTGGGTCACTTCGGCGTCAAGCTGCACGCCAGCGACGACGCCGGCGCGAGCTGGCACGAAGTCGCCGCCCCCGTCTATCCGCCGCAGCCCGAAGGCGCGCCGGGGCCGGCCTGGACGCTGGTGCAGGTCTGGACGCTGGAGCGCGACCGCGGCACCGTCTGGGCCGGCACCTTGCCCGGCGGGCTGTTCCGCAGCGAGGACTTCGGCGCCTCGTGGCGGCTGGTCGAGGCCTTGTGGCACGCACCCGGCCGTGCCGAGTGGTTCGGCGGCGGCTACGAGGTGCCGGGCCTGCATTCGGTCTGCCCCGATCCGTCGCGCCCGGGCGCGCTGCTGGTCGGCGTGTCCTGCGGCGGCGCCTGGGCGAGCGAGGACGACGGCGCGAGCTGGGCGCTGGCGGCGAGCGGCATGCACGCCGAGTACATGCCGCCCGAACGTGCCGACGACCCGGCGGTGCAGGACCCGCACCGCATCGTGCGCTGCGCCGCGGCACCCGAGGTGCTCTGGTGCCAGCACCACAACGGCATCTGGCGTTCGGGCGACGGCGCGCGTTCCTGGCAGCGTGTGCAGGCGCCGCTGTCCTCGTTCGGCTTCGCCGTCGCGGTGCACCCGCGCGAGCCCGGCACCGCCTGGTTCGTGCCGGCGGTGAAGGACGAATGCCGCGTGCCGGTGGGCGCTGCGCTGGCCGTCAACCGCACACGCGACGGCGGCGCCAGCTTCGAGACGCTGCGCGCCGGGCTGCCGCAGCGCGACTGCTACGAACTCGTCTACCGCCACGCGCTGGACGTGGCCGCCGACGGCACGAGCCTGCTGCTGGGCAGCACGACCGGCGGCCTTTGGGCCAGCGTCGACGGCGGCGAGCAGTGGCACACGGTGGCGACGACGCTGCCGCCCATACACGCCGTGCGTTTCGGTTAGCGCATCTCGCCGTCGACGTAGAACCAGCGGCCGTCCTCGCGCACGAAGCGGCTGGTCTCGTGCAGCCGGAAGGCGCGGCCGGCGAGTTTGCTGCGGGCGACGAACTCGACCGTCGCGGTGTCGCCGTCTTCGCGGGCGCGGCGGACCTCCAGGCCCAGCCACTTCAGGCCGGGCTCGAACTCGACGCTCTCCGGCCGCGTGCTGGCGTGCCAGGTGGCCAGCAGATAGGGCTCCAGCGCCAGCACGTAGGCGCTGTAACGCGAGCGCATCAGCGCCTCGGCGCTCGGCGCCGCGGCGCCGGCATGCCAGCGGCCGCAGCAGTTCTCGTAGTCGGCCTTCAGGCCGCAGGGGCAGGGGGTCATCGTCTCGTCCTCGGGCGGCGCGAGCATACGGCGGCGGCCGTGCGGCCGGGATGCGCTGGCTACACTCGGGCGCCGCCGGCCGCCGCACGCGTCGCGTGCACGCCACCGTCCCGCCAGGAACTCCCGATGCTCGACCCCCAAGCCCGCGCGCTGCTGGACCTGATGATCGACAAGCGTGTGCCGCCGGTGCACACGCTGCAGCCGGCCGAGGCCCGGCGCTTCTACGCCGAGCGCCGCGCCTTCACCCAGCCCGAGCCTCCGTCGGTGGCCGAGGTGCGCGACCTGGCCACCGACGCCGGCCTCGCGCTGCGCCTGTACCGGCCGGCCGAGGGTGTGCTGGCGCTGCTCGTCTACTTCCACGGCGGCGGCTGGACGATCGGCGACCTGGACACGCACGACGTCGTCTGCCGCACGCTGGCGCTGGCTTCGGGCTGCGCCGTGCTGTCGGTGGACTACCGCCTGGCGCCCGAGCACCGTTTCCCGGCCGCCGTCGACGATGCCGTCGCCGCCGTGCGCTGGGCGCGGCGCGAGGCCGCCGCACTCGGCATCGACCCCGCGCGTGTGGCCGTCGGCGGCGACAGCGCCGGCGGCAACCTGGCTGCGGTGGCGGCGATCGCCGCACGCGATGCCCACGACCCGCTGGCCGCGCAACTGCTGATCTACCCGGTGACCGACATGCGCGCCGTCGCGCCTTCGCACGCCGCCAACGGCCAGGGTTATCTGCTGACGAACGACAGCATCGCCTGGTTCCGCGGCCACTACGTGCCCGACGAGGCGCAGTGGACCGACTGGCGCGCCTCGCCGCTGCTGGCGCCCGACCTGAGCCGGCTGCCGCGGGCGCTGGTCATCACCGCCGGCCACGACCCGCTGCGCGACGAGGGCCTGCAGTACGCCGACGCCTTGTCGGCGGCCGGCAACCGCGTGCAGTACGTCGGCTTCGAGCGCCAGATCCACGGCTTCGTGACGATGGGGCGTGTGCTCGACGAGGCGCACACCGCGCTCGCGCTGGCCGGCGGCTTCCTGCGCGAGGCGCTGGCGCCGGTGGCGGCCTGACGGTGCGCCGGCTGCTGCCGCAGGGGCGCCGATGAGCGGCGGCCACCCGAACCAGTTCGCGCTGCTGGCCCAGCGCCGCTTCGCGCCGTTCTTCGCCGTGCAGTTCCTCGGTGCCGGCAACGACAACCTGTTCAAGTTCGCCTTCACGGTGATGGCGACCTACGAGCTGCAGCTGGCCTGGATGCCGCCGTCGCTGGCCGGGCTGGTGATCGGCGCGGTCTTCATCCTGCCCTTCGTGCTGTTCTCGGCCACCGCCGGGCAGCTCGCCGACAAGTACGACAAGGCGCTGCTGGCGCGCTGGGTCAAGTCGCTGGAGATCGCGATCATGGCCGCCGCGGTCTGGGGCTTCGTGCGCACCGACGCCGTCATGCTGCTGGCCTGCGTCTTCGGCATGGGGCTGCACTCGACGCTGTTCGGCCCGGTGAAGTACGCCTACCTGCCGCAGCACCTGGACGAACGTGAGCTGACCGGCGGCAACGGCCTGGTCGAGATGGGCACCTTCGTCGCCATCCTGCTGGGCAATCTGGCCGGCGGCCTGCTGATGGCGGTGCCCGAGGCCGGCGCGCGCCTGGTGGCCGCCGCCTGCCTGGGCGTGGCGCTGCTCGGCCGGCTGGTGGCGCAGGCCGTGCCGCGCTCGCCGGCGCCTCAGCCTGATCTGACGATCAACTGGAACCCGTTCAGCGAGACCTGGCGCAACCTGCGGCTGGCGCACGGGGACCTGGTGGTCTTCCGCTCGCTGCTGGGCATCTCGTGGATGTGGGCCTTCGGTGCGGTCTTCCTGTCGCAGTTCCCGGCTTTCGCCAAGGACGTGCTGCACGGCGACGAGCAGGTGGCTTCGCTGCTGCTGGTGCTGTTCTCGGTGGGCGTGGGCGTCGGCGCGCTGCTGTGCGAGACGCTGTCGCGGCGCCACGTCGAGATCGGGCTGGTGCCGCTGGGCGCGGCCGGCATGAGCGTCTTCGCCGTCGACCTGTATTTCGCCGCCCACGCGCTGCCGGCCTCGGCGCTGATGCCGGTTTCCGCCTTCGTCGCCCAGCCGGCGCACTGGCGCGTGATGGCCGACCTGGTGCTGCTGGCGCTGGCCGCCGGCGTCTACAGCGTGCCGATGTACGCGCTGATCCAGCTGCGCAGCCCGGCGACGCACCGCGCCCGCATCATCGCCGCCAACAACATCCTCAACGCGCTGTTCATGATCGCCAGCGCGCTGGGCGCCGGTGCGCTGCTGGGCGCGGGGCTGTCGATCCCGGGTGTGTTCCTCGTCGCCGGCGTCGTCAACGCGCTCGTTGCCGGGGCCGTGTTCTGGTTCGTGCCCGAGTACCTGCTGCGCTGCCGCGCGCTGCTGCACGGGCGGCTGGTGCGCCGGCTGCGTGTGACTGGCTCGGTGCTGCCGCCGGCCGACGGCGCCGCGCTGCTCGTCGGCCCGGCGCCGGCCGGCGCCGACCTGCTGCTGCCGGCG
>NZ_AEWG01000132.1 GCF_000190375.1 Rubrivivax benzoatilyticus JA2 = ATCC BAA-35 | reverse complement strand
CGCGGCTGGGCGCCGGACTACCTGACGGTGCGTCGGCGCGAGACGCTGCTGCCGCCCGACGCCGCGGCGCTGGCCGCCGGCGCGCCGCTGGTGGCGCTGGCCGCCGCGCGGCTCGGCGCGACCCGCCTCATCGACAACCTCGAGTTCTGAGGCCGGACGTGCAAGGCCGGAAGGCCTTGCACGCCTGCCGAAGGCCCGAACGCGATTTCACGCGCGACGGCTGGGGCCGGACGTGCAAGGCCGGAAGGCCTTGCACGCCTGCCGAAGGCCGGAGCGCGATTTCACGCGCGACGGCTGGGGCCGGACGTGCAAAGCCGGAAGGCCTTGCACGCCTGCCGAAGGCCGGAGCGCGATTTCACGCGCGCCCGGCTTTTCTCCGGGGGCGTCTCTTTGAATATTCCGCGGCGCTCCCGGGATATTTCTCGGTGGGGTTCGGGGATTTTCACGCGCCGACCGGCAGGATACTCCGGTGATACTGCGCGTGGAGCACCTCGGCCATCGCCAGGTAGATCGCCGAGAGGCCGCAGACGATGCCCTCGAAGCCGGCGATCGTGCCGATCAGCGTCGAGCCCGTGAAGTCGCGCGCGGCGAGCAGCGCGAACAGCAGCGTCAGGCTGCCGAAGACGAACTGCAGCGCGCGGTTGCTGCGCCAGGTGCCGACCCACATCCAGGCCGTGAACACGCCCCACATCACCAGGTACCAGCCCATGTAGCCCTCGGGCGTGGCATCGGCCCAGCCGAGCTTGGGCAGCACGATCAGGGCCACCAGCGAGAGCCAGAAGAAGCCGTAGCTGACGAAGGCGGTGAGGCCGAAGGTGTTGCCTTTGCGGAACTCCAGGATGCCGGCGACGATCTGCGCGGCGCCGCCGTAGCACAGGCCCATGGCGAGCACCATGGCGCTCATCGGGAAGAAGCCCGCGTTGTGGATGTTCAGCAGGACGGTGGTCATGCCGAAGCCCATCAGGCCGAGCGGCGCAGGGTTGGCGAATTGATCGGTGGAAGCAGACATGCGAGCCCTCGCGGAGGCCGGGTAAAAAGGCTCGCGACTGTATCAGGGTAAACCCTTTGTTTTGATATCCGAGAGGCCCGCTGCGAGATTCTCCGAGGGCATTATCGGGATATTCGATGAGCGAATCGTCGACAGTGCCGGACGGGTCTGCGATCCATTCAAAAAGTTGCAACAGAGGCGTCGAGGCAGGCGAACGGCGCAACCGCGCGAGGCGCCCAGAATGGCTGCCATACCGAAAGCGTCTCTCGCGATCGCCGCTCAAGGAGTGTGTGCAAATCGATCGAACGGCGCCGCCGGCCCGACTTCCCTACAGGACTGCACGATGAAGATCCTCCAGATCAATGCCAGCGCCCGCCGTGAAGGCGCCAACTCGACCCGTGTCGCCCACGACGTCGTCGCCCGCCTGCGTGCTTCGCACCCGGATGCCGAACTGACCGTTCGCGACCTGGCCGCCGACCCGCTGCCGGTGCTCGACGAAGCGGCGCTCGGCGCGCTGTTCACGCCGGCCGAGGCGCGCACGCCGGAGCAGGCCGCACGGGTGGCCGTGGCCGACGCCGCCGTCGCCGAACTGCAGGCCCATGACGTGATCGTGCTCGGCGTGCCGATGTACAACTTCGGCGTGCCGGTGCAGTTCAAGAACTGGATCGACGCCGTGGCCCGTGCCGGCATCACCTTCCGCTACACGGCCACCGGCCCCGAGGGCCTGGTGAAGGGCAAGAAGGTCATCGTCGCGCTGGCCCGCGGCGGCATCTACCGCGACACGCCGGCCGACTCGCAGGTGCCGTACCTGAAGTCGGTGCTCGGCTTCCTCGGCATGACCGATGTGCGTTTCGTCTACGCCGAAGGCCTGAACATGGGCCCCGAGGCCGCCGCACGCGGCTTCGAGCAGGCGCAAGCCGACATCGAGGCCGCGCTGGCATGATCGTCTGCGGCGGTGCGTGCCGCCGCAGACTTTCACCGAGGACCCCGTGACGATCGCCTTGCCCGCCCATGAACTGCAGATGACGGTGCTGATGACCCCGGACACCGCCAACTTCTCGGGCAAGGTGCACGGCGGGGTCATCCTGCGCCACCTCGACCAGGTGGCCTACGCCTGCGCCGCGCGCTACGCCGGGCGCTACGTCGTCACGCTGAGCGTCGACCAGGTGATGTTCCGCCAGCCGATCCAGGTCGGTGAACTCGTCACCTTCCTCGCCTCGGTCAACCACACCGGCCGCTCGTCGATGGAGATCGGCATCAAGGTGCTGGCCGAGGACATCCGCGCCGGCGTCGTGCGCCACGTCAACAGCTGCTTCTTCACGATGGTCGCGGTCGACGACGGTGGCCAGCCGGTGGCCGTGCCGGCGCTCGAGCCGCGCACGCCCGACCAGAAGCGCCGCCACGCCGCGGCCGAGATGCGCCGCGCGATGCGGCGCGAGATGGAAGCCAAGGCCGCCGCGATCCACGAGGCGCACGCCCGCGGCGAGTGAAGCCGCCGCGGCGGCGGCGGCCGTTCAGCCGCCGGTGACGGCGTCGGCCGGCGCGCTGCGCCAGGCGTTGGGCGGCGGCGGCTCGGGCGACAGCTCCAGCGGCTGGCCGTGCGGCGTGGCCAGCGCCCGGTCGACGAGGCCGCGCGACAGCGGCGACGCGAAGGTCTGGATGAAGTCGTAGGCGTAGTCGCGCAGGTAGGTGCCGCGGCGCACCGCCAGCCGCGTCGTGTTG
Source organism: Rubrivivax benzoatilyticus JA2 = ATCC BAA-35 (assembly GCF_000190375.1). Classification (GTDB taxonomy): domain Bacteria; phylum Pseudomonadota; class Gammaproteobacteria; order Burkholderiales; family Burkholderiaceae_C; genus Rubrivivax; species Rubrivivax benzoatilyticus. Next base: position 34,886 of record NZ_AEWG01000132.1, on the reverse strand, counting down.
ACCTCGAAGAGATGGCGCACGTCGATCGCGTGCAGGCCCTGGTCGCGCGCCGGGTCGTAGGCGATCGAGGCGACGATGCCCACGCCCAGGCCGAGCTCGACGTAGGTCTTCACGACGTCGGCGTCCATCGCCGCGAGCACGATCTCGCGGGCGAGGCCTTCGCGCTCGAAGGCTTCGTCGATGTGGCGCCGGCCGGTGTAGCCGGGTTCGTAGGTGACCAGCGGGAACTGCGCCAGGCGTTCGAGCGTCAGGCGCTCGCCGCGCCGGTCCTCGTCGGCCAGCGCGTGGCCTTGCGGCACGACGACGACGTGGCTCCAGCGGTAGCAGGGCAGGGCGACGAGCTCCTCGTAGTCGGCCAGCGCCTCGGTGGCGACGCCGATGTCGGCCTCGCCGTCGATCAGCCAGCGCGCGATCTGGCGCGGCGAACCCTGGTTCAGGTGCAGCGTGACCTGCGGGTTGGCGGCCAGGAAGTCGCGCACCACCGGCGGCAGCGCGTAGCGGGCCTGCGAGTGCGTCGCCGCCACCGTCAGCGTGCCGCTGCCGGCGCGTGCGAAGTCGGCGCCGGCGCGCCTGAGGTTGTCGGCCTCGGCGAGCAGGCGCTCGATGATCGGCAGCGCCACCTTGCCCGGCTCGGTGAGCCCGGTCAGGCGCTTGCCGACGCGCACGAAGAGGTCGACGCCGAGCTCGTCCTCGAGCTCGCGCACCTGGCGGCTGACGCCGGGCTGCGAGGTGTGCAGCACCTCGGCGACCGAGGTGAGGTTGAAGCGTTGCCGGACGGCTTCGCGGACGGCGCGGAGTTGCTGGAAGTTCACGGCCCGCATCCTCGCCAGCCCGCATCCCCATGCCAACGAAGCGATTCTTCCAACATCATGCGCTGAGCGAATAAGCGGAGGGCGTAATGGACTCGATCGTTATATGCGATGGAGGCATACCGATACGACTATTGCGTCGTTGGCTGCATGTCCAGGTTTCGGCAGCATCGCGCCCTTTCCGGTCGACCACCACCCCAGCAGAACCATGAGCGAACAGAACCCGCGCGCCCACTGGCGCTTCGAGACCCTGTCGGTGCACGGCGGCTACAGCCCCGACCCGACGACCAAGGCCGTCGCGGTGCCGATCTACCAGACGGTGGCCTACGCCTTCGACAACGCGCAGCACGGTGCCGACCTGTTCGACCTGAAGGTGCCGGGCAACATCTACACGCGCATCATGAACCCGACGACCGACGTGCTCGAGCAGCGCGTCGCGGCGCTCGAAGGCGGCATCGCCGCGCTGGCGCTGGCCTCGGGTCAGGCGGCCGTCACCTACGCGATCCAGACGATCACCGAAGCCGGCGACAACATCGTCGCCTCCAGCGCGCTCTACGGCGGCACCTACAACCTGCTGGCGCACACGCTGCCGCAGTTCGGCGTCACGACGCGTTTCGCCGACGCCAACGATCCGGCCAGCTTCGAGCCGCTGATCGACGCCCGGACCAAGGCCGTCTTCGTCGAGTCGATCGGCAACCCGGCCGGCAACGTCACCGACGTCGCCGCGATCGCCGCCATCGCCCACCGCCACGGCGTGCCGGTGATCGTCGACAACACCGTGCCCAGCCCCTACCTGTTCCGCCCGATCGAACACGGCGCGGACATCGTCGTGCACTCGCTGACCAAGTACCTGGGCGGCCACGGCACCAGCCTGGGCGGCGCGATCGTCGACTCGGGCAAGTTCCCGTGGGCGAAGTACCCGGAGCGTTTCCCGCGCCTGAACACGCCCGACGTCAGCTACCACGGCGTCGTCTACACCGAGGCCCTGGGCCCGGCGGCTTACATCGGCCGCGCGCGTGTCGTGCCGCTGCGCAACACCGGCGCCGCGATCTCGCCGTTCAACGCCTTCCAGATCCTGACCGGCATCGAGACGCTGGCGCTGCGCATGGAGCGCATCAGCGACAACGCGCTGGCCATCGCCCAGCACCTGGCGCAGCACCCCAAGGTGGCCTGGGTCAACTACGCCGGCCTCGAAGGCCACCCCAGCCACGCGCTGATCCGCCAGAACTACGGCGGCCGCGCCTCGGGCCTGCTGACCTTCGGCCTGAAGGGCGAGCCCGGCCAGGGCCGCGAGCGCGGCGCACGGTTCCTCGACGCGCTTCAGCTGTTCACGCGCCTCGTCAACATCGGCGACGTGCGCTCGCTGGCCACGCACCCGGCGTCGACGACGCACCGCCAGCTCGCGCCCGAGGAACTGGCCAAGGCCGGCGTGTCCGAGGACACGGTGCGGCTGTCGGTCGGCATCGAGCACATCGCCGACCTGCTGGCCGACCTGGACCAGGCGCTGGCTGCGGTCTGAGCGTCTGCTGACACCGCCGCGGCCCGCTCCGGTGCCGCGGCGTCTTTCGTTATGCATCCGACGTCCAAGCTCACGCGAATTCCTGCGTGGCCTGGGCGCCGCCATGCCCCGATCCTGAGTTTTCGCCTTCTTCCGGAGCGTCGTATGTCCCCGATCTCTCGCCGCCGCCTGCTGCACTGGAGCGCCGCCGCCGTGGCCGCGCCCGCGCTGGGCAGTGCCCACGCCAACACCGCCGCGTTCCCGGCCAAGCCGGTGCGCATCCTCGTCGGCAACACCGCCGGCAGCGGCGCCGACGTCGCGGTGCGCATCGTCGCGCGCCAGCTGCAGGACGACTGGCGCCAGCCGGTGACGGTGGAGAACCGCACCGGCGCCGGCGGCCTGGTCGCCGCCGAGGCCACCGCGCGTTCTGACGCCGACGGCCACACGCTGTCGCTGTCGCAGGAAGGAGCGATCACGATCGCCCCGGCGCTGCAGGGCAAGCTCTCGTTCGACCCGCTGAAGGAGCTGGCGCCGGTCGTGCACCTGGCCGACAGCGACTACGTGCTCGTCGTCAACGCCGCCACCGGCTGGCGCACGATCGCCGAGATGGTGGCCGCGGCGAAGAAGCGCCCCGGCGCCTACAGCTACGCCTCGGCCGGTGTCGGCTCGCTGCACCACCTGGCCTTCGAGCTGCTGAAGATCGAACGCGACTTCTTCTTCGTGCACATCCCCTACCGCGGCGGCTCGCAGGCGGTGGCCGACGTCGCCTCGGGTCAGGCCCAGGCGATGTGGGTCTCGGTGACGGCGGCGTTGCCGCACATCCAGTCGGGCCGGCTGCGTGCGCTGGCGATCGGCGGCGCACAGCGCAGCCCGCTGCTGCCGGCGGTGCCCACCGCCCAGGAGTCGATTCCGGGCTTCCGCGTCACGAGCTGGTTCGCGCTGTTCGCCCCGGTGCGCACGCCGGCGGCAGTGGTGGAGCGCATCGCGCAAGACGCCAGCGCCACGCTGCGCCAGCCGGCGGTGCTGGAAGCGCTGCGCAAGCAGGGCATCACGCCGGTCGGCGGCACGCCGCAGCAGCTGGCGCAGCTGGTGCGGCGCGACTACGAGCGTTATGCCCGGCTGTCCGACCGCGTGAAGCTGGCCAGCGACTGAACCCGGCGCGGCGCGCTCGGCCACCAGACGGTGGCCGTGAGCGCCAGCACCGCGAGCGCGGTGCGGCGGACGTCGGCGTCGACGATGCGCGCGCAGGGCTCGGCCGGCATCGGGCGACGCGGGCAGGGCAGGCGCTGCGGCAGCACGGCGACGAAAGGCATGAGGCTTCTCCAGGTGTGAGCCTTCACGATAGGGCGCCGGCCCTCGGGCCGCCACGAAGCCTTCGTCGTTTGTTTATCCGGCCGGCGCATGGCCGGCCGGGGGCCCTGATGCAAGCCTCAGCGCCGGCCGGCGACCGGCCGCGCCGCCGCCAGGCGCTGCAGCACCGCCACCAGCTGGTCGATCTCCTCGCAGGTGTTGTAGAAGGCCAGCGAGGGCCGCACCGTGGCTTCCAGGCCGAAGCGGCGCAGGATGGGCTGCGCGCAGTGGTGGCCGGTGCGCACCGCGATGCCTTCGCGGTTCAGCGCCTGGCCGACCTCGTCGGTGCTGTAGCCGGCGAGCACGAAGGACAGCACGCTGGCCTTGTCGCGTGCGGTGCCGATCGGCCGCAGCCCCGGCACCTCGGCCAGACGCCCGGTGGCGTACTCCAGCAGCCCGTGCTCGTACTTCGCGATGTTGGCGATGCCGATGCGCTCGACGTACTCCAGCGCCGCGCCCAGCCCCACCGCGTCGGCGATGTTGCCGGTGCCGGCCTCGAAGCGTGCCGGCGGCGGCTGGTAGACGATGCGCTCGAAGCTGACGTCGGCGATCATGTTGCCGCCGCCCTGCCACGGCGCCAGATCCTCCAGCACCTCGCGGCGGCCGTAGAGCACGCCGATGCCGGTCGGCCCGAAGACCTTGTGGCCCGAGAAGACGAAGAAGTCGGTGTCCAAGGCGCGCACGTCGACCTTCAGGTGCGACACCGACTGCGCGCCGTCGACCAGCGTGCGGATGCCGGCGCGCCGCGCGATGGCGACGATCTGGTCCACCGGCACCACGGTGCCCAGCGCGTTGGAAACCTGGGTGATGGCGACGATCTTCGTGCGCTCGTTGAGCAGCCGCTGGTACTCGTCGATCCGCACCTGGCCGCTGTCGTCGACCGGGATCACGCGCAGCGTCGCGCCGCGTTCGTCGGCCAGGCGCTTCCACGGCACGATGTTGGCGTGGTGCTCCAGGTGCGAGACGACGATCTCGTCGCCCGGCCCGACGTGGCGGCAGCCCCAGGCCGCGGCGACCAGGTTGATGGCCTCGGTGGCGCCGCGCACGAAGACGATCTCCTCGGTCGACGCGGCGCCGATGAAGCGGCGCACGGTCTCGCGGGCGTTTTCGTAGGCGTCGGTGGCGCGCGCCGCCAGCGCGTGCGCGGCGCGGTGGATGTTGGAGTTCTCGTGGGCGTAGAAGTGCGCCAGCCGGTCGATGACGGCCTGCGGCTTCTGCGTCGTCGCGGCGTTGTCCAGCCAGACGACGCGCTGTCCGTTGATGCGCTCGTTCAGCAGCGGGAAGTCGCGCCGCACGGCGTGCACGTCCAGCGGCGGATGGGCGTCGGCGAAGCCCGGGCGGCCGGTGGGGGCCGCCGGAGCCGCTTCGGGCACGAAGTAGTAGCGCGGCGAAGCGGTGGCCGGCGCGGCGGACGGCGCCGGCACCGTGTCCAGCCGCGGCACGGCGGCCGCGGTCGGCAGCTGCCAGGGCAGGGCGCGCAGCGCCTCGAGAGCCGGATCGGCCGTCGGCGGCGTCGCCGGTGCGGCTTCGGCGGCCGGGAAACCCAGCGCCTCGGCCTCGGCGAAATGGAAGGGCGCCGCCGGCGCCTGCGGCACCGCCAGCAGCTGGCTGCCGGCGCGACCGTCGTAGGCCGGCGCGGCCGACAGCGGCACGTCGGGCACGCCGTTGCCGGCCTGCGCATGCGGCAGCCGTGCCGGCGCCGAGGCGCCGATGTTGGCGGCGCTCTGCGGCGAGGTCGGCACGAGGTTGGCACCGGGCGGCAGGCCACCCGGCACGTCGGCCGGCGTGGACGGGCCGTAGCTGCCCGGCGGCGGCGTCAGCCCGGCCGGATGCGGCCGCTCGGGTAGCGGCACGCCGCCGGTGGCCGGCCAGCTGCCGAACAGTTCGCCGGCCAGGCGTGCGAGCAGCGCCGGGTCGGGCAGGCCGGGCGGCGGCGCCGCGGCCGGGATCTCGGGGGTCGTCATCGGCGCCGGCTCAGCGGTAGTTGTCCGGATACGCGTGGTACTTGCCGACTTCGACGTCCTCCAGCACCGCCAGCGCGTCCTCGGTCTGCACCGCCAGCGAGCAGTACAGCGAGATCAGGTAGGACGCGATCGCGTTGCGGCTGATGCCCATGAAACGCACCGACAGCCCGGGGCTCTGTTCGCCCGGCAGCCCCGGCTGGTACAGGCCGACGACGCCCTGGCGCTTGTCGCCGACCCGCAGCAGCAGCACCTTGGTCTTGCCGTCGGCCACCGGCACCTTGTCGCTGGGCACCAGCGGGATGCCGCGCCAGGTGAGGAACTGGCTGCCGAACAGGCTGACGGTGGGCGGCGGCACGCCGCGGCGCGTGCATTCGCGGCCGAAGGCGGCGATGGCCAGAGGGTGCGTCAGGAAGAAGGCCGGCTCCTTCCAGACCTTGGAGAGCAGCTCGTCGAAGTCGTCGGGCGTCGGCGCGCCGCCGAGCGGGTAGACGACCTGGTCGGGATGCACGCTGGCGAGCAGGCCGTAGTCGGGGTTGTTGATCAGCTCGCTTTCCTGCTTCTCCTTGATCGTCTCGATCGTCAGGCGCAGCTGCTCCTTGATCTGGTCGTGCGGGCTGCTGTAGAGGTCGGAGACGCGCGTGTGCACGTCCAGCACGGTGCTGACGGCATTGAGGAAGTACTCGCGCGGCTGGGTCTCGTAGTCGACGAAGGTCGTCGGCAGCTCGGACTCGTCGCGCTTGGCGCACAGCACCTGCACGTCCTGCGGGTTGCGCACCTTGTTCAGGCGGTAGATGCCGGCTTCGACCGGCACCCACTGCAGCAGCTGGGTCAGCCAGCGCGGGCTGATGGTCGCCAGGGTCGGCGCGGTCTTGGTGGCGTTGGCGAGCTGGCGTGCGGCGCTGTCGCCGAGAGCCAGTTGCACGGGCGCGGTGTCTGCCATGGAAGACGTGTCCTTGTCGGGTTGGATCGCCGCCGCAGTCTCGGCAAGCGTGCCGCGTGGCGGCAACCGGCTATAGGCAGTGATCACCGGGCGTCACGAGCCAGCGCAAGCCGCCGGCGCATCAGAATCGGCGCATGAAACGACGCTCGTTCCACGCCTGGGCCGCGTTGACGCTGGCCGTCGCCGGCCGCCCGGCCCTGGCCCTCGAAGCCGGCGACGCCGACGCCTTCGGCGCCATCGAGCGTTCGGTCGCCGGGCGGCTGGGCGTCTGCGCCTACGACCTGGAGACCGGCCGCAGCCTGGGCCACCGCCAGGACGAACGCTTCGCGATGTGCAGCACCTTCAAGTGGCTGCTGGCCGCGGCGGTGCTGGCGCGTGTGGACCGTGGCCAGGAGCGGCTGGAGCGCCGCATCGTCTTCGGCCGCGAGGCGCTGCTGGAGTACGCGCCGACCACCTCGCGCCACGCCGGCGGCGCCGGCATGACGGTGGCCGAGCTCTGCGAGGCCGCGTTGACGCTGAGCGACAACACCGCCGCCAACCTGCTGCTCGACACCCTGGGCGGCCCGGGCGGCCTGACGGCCTGGGTGCGCACGCTGGGTGACCGCACGACGCGGCTGGACCGCCGCGAGCCCGATCTCAACGAAGCCCGCCCCGGCGACGAGCGCGACACGACGACGCCGGCGGCGATGGTGCTGGCGCTGCGCCAAGCGGTGTTCGGCGGTGCGCTGTCACGCCGCGGCGGCGATCTGCTGCTGCAGTGGATGACGGCCTCGACCACCGGCCTGAAGCGCCTGCGCGCCGGCTTCCCGCCCGACTGGCGCGTCGCCGACAAGACCGGCACCGGCGCCCAGGGCACGACCCACGACGTCGCCGTCGTCTGGGCGCCCGGCCGCGCGCCGCTGCTGCTGGCCGCCTACCTGACCGAGAGCCAGGCGCCGATCGAGGCGCGCGAGGCGGCGCTGGCGCGCGTGGCGGCGAGGGTGAAGCTGGGGCTGATCGGCTGACGTCGCCAGCCGTCGCGCGCCACGCCGAAGCGGGTGCCTGGGGCGACCGCCGGCTCTCATCTGTCTTGTCCATGCCGCGCTCGATTCGAGCGCTCGGGCCCGGTGGCCCGGGCGTAGCCTCCGACGAGTCGAATCGCACAGCGACGGGAGAGACGATGAATCTGGTCGAAGCACTCAAGAGCTTCAACCGCAAGGAACGCTTCTGGTTGATCCGCAACGCGCTCGGACCCGCCAGCGAGACGCTGGACGAGGCGTTTCGCCGCCGTCTGCAGCAGGCCATCGGTGTCGAGGTGCCCGCCGCCGCGTGGTGGGCGATGGACTACCACCTCGACTGGCTGGTGGGCGCGCTGACGCTGCTCGCGGGTGGGGACGAGGCCTTTGCGTCGCACTCCAATGAAGGCCGGCTGGTGTGTGGCAACCAGGAGGACATGGACCTCGTCGTCGCTTTCGACCGCACCCTGGTGCTGATCGAGGCCAAGGGCGACACGGCCTGGTCGAACGAGCAGTTCCAGGGCAAGGTCAAGCGGCTCGAAGATCTTCAGGCGGCGGGCCTGATGCCGTCGCCGCTGCGCCTCTTCTTCGTCTTGACTTCGCCGCGGCCGCCGGTCGGGCTGGTGCCGAAGGAAGGCTCGCGCTGGGCGCCATGGATGTGCGACGACCAGGACCGCCCCTTGTTCTTCCCGCTCGAGATGCCGACCGAGTTCTGGAAAGTCACGCGCTGGGACGATGAACGCCAGCAGCCTTCGTTCGCGGGCGCGCACTGGAAGATCGTGCCGTCGCGGGGCAGTGCCTGACCCGGCAGGGGCCCGCCAAAGGACTCGTCTTGGCGCTCAGTCGCCGCGATCCCAGACCAACTGCCCGCGCCCGCCGTCCTCCAGCGCCGCCTTTAACGCCGGCGCTTCGTCTTCCGGCAGGCTGAAACCGACGTACACCGCGTCGCCGTGCCGCACCTCGTCCAGCGTCGCGCCGGCCTGGGCGAGCTGGCGGCGCAGCCAGCCTTCGAGTGCATAGGGCAGGCGGCAACCCAGCCGCGCCAGCCGGCGGCGCGGGATCTTGACCGCACCCTTCAGCGCGGTCGCCACCGCATCGGTGTAGGCACGCACCAGGCCGCCGGCGCCGAGTTTGGTGCCGCCCCAGTAGCGCACGACGGTGGCCAGCACGCCGTCCAGGTCCTGGTGGCGCAGCACGGCGAGCATCGGCAGGCCGGCGGTGCCGCCGGGTTCGCCGTCATCGACCGAAGCACTCTGGCCGCCGGCCAGCAGCGCCCAGCAGACGTGAGCGGCCTGCGGGTGTCCGGCGCGCAGCGCGCCGACGACGGCTTGCGCCTGCGCACGGTCATCAACCGGCTGCACGCAGGCGATGAAGCGGCTCTTCTTGATCACCAGCTCGGCGTGCGCCGGGCCGGCCAGCGTGTGGGACATGGCGCTCGGGGTGGCCTTCTCAGCGCGCGGGCATGAGCTCGGCGAAGTCTTCCACCGGATGCGGCGTGCCCTCGCGGTCCATGCGTACCACCGCGCGCCGCAGCGAGCGCACGCCTTCGCGGCCGATCTCCAGGCGCAGCACCCAGCCGGTGTTGTTCTCGGGCTTGTCGAAGCCGTCGAAGACGAAGTTGCCCAGGCTGTAGACGATCGGCTTGCCGCGGTGGAACTCGACGTCCTGCACGATGTGCGGATGGGTGCCGACGACGGCGTCGGCACCGGCGTCGATCATCAGCCGCGCCAGCGCGCGCTGGCGCTCGTTGGCCGTCGGCCGGCCTTCCTCGCCCCAGTGCATGAACGGGATCACCAGGTCGGCCGTCGTGCGTGCGCGGCGGATGTCGAACACGACCTGCTCGTCCTCGCTCCAGGCGACACCCGGGTGGTCGTGGCCGGCCTCGAAATAACGCGGGAAGTACTCGTCGTAACCGAGCAGCGCCAGGCGCAGCCCGCGGCGCTCGACGATCAGCGGCCGGTGCGCCTCGGCGAGGTCGTGGCCGCCGCCGAAGTACGGCAGGCCGTGGGCCTTCAGCGCGCCCAGCATCTCGGCGAAGGCCTCGCGGCCGAAGTCGCCGGAGTGGTTGTTGGCCAGCGAGACGGCGTCGACGTGGCGGCGCAGCAGCGCCAGCACACGCGGGTCGGCGCGGAAGGTCCAGGGTTTGTCGTCGGCCCGGCCGCCGCGCGCGACGACGCATTCGAGGTTGGCGATGCGCAGGTCGGCGCCGGCCAGCAGCGCGGCCGTCGGTGCGAACGGATTGCCGCCGCGGCGCAGCACGCGCCCGGGGCCGTCGGCGAGCATCACGTCGCCGACGAAGACCAGGCTGAGCGTCGGCTGCGGCTCGGCACCTGCGGCGCCGGCGGCGGCCCAGGTGCCGGCCAGCAGCGCGGCATTGAAGTCGCGGCGTTTCATCGTGCGGCCTCCGTGCCCAGCGCGCAGCCGTAGACGAGTTCACGGCCCAGGCGCGAGGAATAGACGTGGTTCCAGCCGGTCAGCGCGGGGATCGCCGTGCCGGGCGGGAAGGGCGGCCGATGGACGACTTCGTGGATCAGCACCGGCGCGTTGGCCACCGCCATGTCGTAGGCGTAGAGCGAGACCGAGTCGACACGTTCCGGCGTGCCCAGCACCACGGCCTTGAAGCGGAAACGTGTGCCGACGTCCTGTGCTGCGACCGTGTACGGGTCGGCAACCGGGCGGGCCTCGACCTGCATCGTCGTGCTGACGTAGCGCAGCTCGCAGCGCAGCAGCGGGCTTTCGGTGGCCGGCCGCGTTTGGGCTGCAGCACCGGCGAGGCCGGTGGCCGCCACGCTGCCGCACACCCAGCGTGCGATGAAGGCGGCGCGGGCCGCGTGCTGGAGCGAGGGCGTCTGCATGCCGGCGACTGTAAGGCGCGAAACCGCCGCGGCGAAGCGCAGGGCCGGCGCGGGCTGACCCCGACGAAACGAGGGTTCTCCCGCATCTCGGCTGCCGGCTTCGGCCACTGGCGCCACACTGTCAGCCTCGCCGCCGCCGCCTGCCCATGTTCGGACTGACCGCCCTCGAACTGGCCCGCATCCAGTTCGGTTTCACCGTCTCCTTCCACATCGTCTTCCCGGCCATCACGATCGGGCTGGCCAGCTATCTGGCCGTGCTGGAAGGCCTGTGGCTGTGGAAGAAGAACCCGGTCTACCGCGACCTGTACCACTTCTGGGCCAAGATCTTCGCCGTCAATTTCGCGATGGGCGTCGTGTCGGGGCTGGTGATGGCCTACCAGTTCGGCACCAACTGGAGCTACTTCTCGGCCTTCGCCGGTTCGGTCACCGGGCCGCTGCTGGCCTACGAGGTGCTCACCGCCTTCTTCCTCGAAGCCGGTTTCCTCGGCGTCATGCTGTTCGGCTGGAACCGCGTCGGCCCCGGGCTGCATTTCCTGTCGACGATCATGGTCGCGCTGGGCACGCTGATCTCGGCGACCTGGATCCTGGCCTCCAACAGCTGGATGCAGACGCCGCAGGGCCACGAGATCGTCGACGGCATCGTCGTGCCGGTGGACTGGCTGGCGGTGATCTTCAACCCCTCGTTCCCGTACCGGCTGGCGCACATGACGGTGGCCGCGTTCCTGGCCACGGCGCTGTTCGTCGGCGCGTCGGCCGCCTGGCACTTGCGTCGCGGCCACGACAACGTGCGCGTGCGCACGATGTTCTCGATGGCGATGGGCATGCTCATGTTCGTCGCGCCGCTGCAGATCGCCGTCGGCGACCTGCACGGCCTGAACACGCTGGAGCACCAGCCGGCCAAGGTCGCGGCGATGGAAGGCCACTGGCGCAACGGCCCGCCCGGCGAAGGCGTGCCGCTGGTGCTGTTCGGCTGGCCCGACATGCAGGCCGAGGAGACGCTGTACCGCGTCGAGATCCCGCGCCTGGGCAGCCTGATCCTGACCCACAGCCTGGACGGCACCTACCCCGGCCTGGCCGAGTTCGCGCCCGAGGACCGGCCCAACGCGACCATCGTCTTCTGGTCCTTCCGCGTGATGGTCGGTCTGGGCCTGCTGATGCTGCTGCTCGGCGCCTGGGCCGCCTGGCGGCGCTGGCGCGGCCGGCTCTACGAAGGCGGCGCCTTCCTGCGCTTCGCGACCTGGATGGGGCCGGCCGGCGTGATCGCCATCCTCGCCGGCTGGTTCACCACCGAGATCGGCCGCCAGCCCTGGATCGTCTACGGCGTGATGCGTACCGCCGACGCGGTGTCCAACCACTCGGCGCAGGTGATGGGCACGACGCTGGCGGTGTTCGTCGTCATGTACTTCGCCGTCTTCGGCATCGGCCTGCGCTACATGCTGAAGCTCGTCGCCAAGGGGCCGCAGCCCGGCGAGCACGAGAGCCCGCCGCAGGACCCGGGCCAGGCGCAGCGCCCGGCGCGGCCACTGTCGGCCGGCCCCGACCACGTCGACCCGGTCTGAGGAGCCCACGATGGACATCGACCTGCCGCTGCTGTGGTTCGGGGTCATCGGCTTCGGGCTGATGATGTACGTCGTGATGGACGGGTTCGACCTGGGCATCGGCATCCTCTTCCCGTTCGTGAAGGACCGCGAGGAGCGCGACGTGATGGTCAACAGCGTCGCCCCGGTCTGGGACGGCAACGAGACCTGGCTGGTGCTCGGCGGCGCCGGGCTGATGGCGGCCTTCCCGCTGGCCTACGCGGTGGTGCTGAGCGCGCTGTACCTGCCCCTGATGGCAATGCTGGCCGGGCTGATCTGGCGCGGCGTGGCCTTCGAGTTCCGCTTCAAGGCCGACGAGGCGCACAAGCCTTTCTGGGACCACGCCTTCGCCTGGGGCTCGTACATCGCCACCTTCTCGCAGGGCGTGGCGCTGGGCGCCTTCATCGGCGGCTTCGAGGTGAAGGATGGCGCTTATGCCGGCGGCGTCTTCGACTGGCTGACGCCGTTCAGCCTGTTCACCGGCGCCGCGCTGGTGCTGGCCTACGCGCTGCTGGGCGTCGGCTGGCTGGTGATGAAGACCGAGGGCGCGCTGCTGCAGCGCATGCGCGAGCTGGGCCGGCCGGTCACCTGGGCGGTGCTGGCTGCGCTGGCCGGCGTCAGCCTGTGGACGCCGCTGGCGCACCCGGCGATCGCCGAGCGCTGGTTCACGCTGCCCAACCTGCTGTTCTTCCTGCCGGTGCCGCTGCTGGTGGCGCTGGTGACCTGGCAGCTGCTGCGCGCGCTGCCGCGCAGCCATTCGGCGCTGCCCTTCGTGCTGGCGCTGGCGCTGCTGTTCCTGGGCTACAGCGGGCTGTTGATCAGCCTGTGGCCCAACGTCATCCCGCCGGGCATCTCGATCTGGGACGCCGCGGCGCCGCCGCAGAGCCTGGGCTTCGCGCTCGTCGGCGCGCTGGCCATCATCCCGTTCATCCTCGGCTACACCGCCTGGTCCTACTACGTGTTCCGCGGCAAGGTGAAGATCGGCGAGGGCTACCACTGATGGCCGAGCCGGCACGCCCGCGCCAACTCTGGCTGCGCCGGCTGGGCTGGCTGCTGCTGATCTGGGCGGCCAGCGTCGCCGCGCTGGGCGCGGTGGCGCTGGGGCTGCGCTGGGTGATGGGGCTGGCGGGCATGACGGCCTGAGCGGCCTATCGCCGGCAGGCAACGCCTGCGTGTTATGTTTCCCGGATAACCAGCAGAGTCCGGGGAGGAAACGATGATTCGCCGAGCCATGCTCGCCGCCTGTGTTGCCGGCATCGCCGGTTGTGCCAGCGCACCCACGCCCAAGAGCGCGGTTCCCGAACCCGTCGACCCGGCGACGGCGGTCACTCTGCACCTTTACCGGGCCGACACCGGATACATCGGAGCGGCCGTCGATCAGTACGTGTACGTCGACGGCTTCCGTGTCGGGCGCCTGAATCGCCTGGAGTCCTTCGAGTTGAAGGTTGCCCCGGGTGAGCGCGAGGTCGTGATCCAGCCGCACACTCTGGGCATTCCCGACGGCAAGCAGGTCAAGCTCACCATTCGCCCCCAGGCACGGCAGGACGTGTATCTGCGCTACGCGCTGGCCGTTTCCAGCATCTTTGCCGTTGGCAGGACCGCCACCGTGAACTTCGACGTCGGACTCCAGGAAGTCACCGAGTCCGACTGGGCTGCTCGCCGCTGAACGGGCCGGCCCTCGGCAACGCCTCGATTGGGACGCAGGGACAAACCTCCCTGCTCAGACGCCGCGTCCGTCGGCCGCCGTGCCGGCTGAGCCCTGCATCTTCAGCATGTGTTCCACCGCGGCCTGCAGGCGGGCGAGCAGGTCGTAGTCGCGCCGCTCAAGCGCGCCGTCGATGCCGCCGCGGGCCTTGGCGACGAAGTCGATGCGCTCGCCGTCGCTGGCCATGTCCACCGGCTCGCCGGTGGCGGCCGAGATCTTCATCGTCATGCCGAGGAAGGGCGTGCTCTCGTCGAGCGACATCCTGCCGCTGCGGATCTGCTGGTTCATCCAGTCGAACAGCTGCTGCCGCGTCATGCTCGTGAAGTCGGGGCGCTCGTCGTCCGCCGTCTGATCGGCGGCCGGCGTCGTCGCCGCGGCCAGCATCGAGGCGAACGAGCACGCGCCGCCGGCATTCGCAGCGCTGCCGCCCGTCGGATGCGGGCTGCTCGGGGGCACGGGGGATGGAGCCTGGATCTTCATCGTGGGCGTTTCCTGACGGGTAACGCGTCGAGTATCCGCCCGGGCGCACGGCCCGCCGCCGATGGCCCCGCCATGCGCTCGGCGCGGGCCGACATGCGCCGTTCTTCGTTGGCCTGCAACCAGCGCACGGCTAAGGTCCAGGGGCCGATCCTCATCGGCTCTCTCGTCGTCTCAGTCGTGGGCTCCGTGGGGCAACCCCGGTGACTTGACCCCGCTGCCCGCCGCGGCAGCGGGGTTCTTTTTCGCCCCGTCGCCTGCCGCGCTCAGATCGCCGCCAGCGCCTGCGCCAGGTCGGCGCGCAGGTCCTCGACGTCCTCGATGCCGACCGACAGCCGTACCAGGCTGTCGACTATGCCGAGCGCGGCGCGTGTCTCGGGCGGGATCGTCGCGTGGGTCATGATCGCCGGGTGCTCGATCAGGCTCTCGACGCCGCCCAGGCTCTCGGCCAAGGCGAAGAGGCGCACCGCCTCGAGGAAACGCCGCGCGCCGGCGAGGTCGGTCGCCAGGTCCAGCGAGATCATGCCGCCGAAGCCCGACATCTGGCGCCGCGCCAGCGCGTGCTGCGGGTGCGATTCCAGCCCGGGGTAGTGCACACGCGCCACCTGCGGCTGCGCTTCGAGCCAGCGCGCCAGTTCCAGCGCGTTGGCGTTGTGGCGCTCGACCCGCAGCGCCAGCGTCTTCACGCCGCGCAGCGCCAGGAAGCTGTCGAAGGGCCCGGCGATCGCGCCGACGGCGTTCTGCAGGAAACCCAGGCGCTCGCGCACCGGCGCCAGGCGCTCGTCGCGGCCGACGACGGCGACGCCGCCGATGACGTCGCTGTGGCCGTTCAGGTACTTGGTCGCCGAGTGCACGACGAGGTCGAAGCCCAGCTCCAGCGGTCGCTGGTTGAACGGGCTGGCGAAGGTGTTGTCGGCGGCGGCGAGCAGGCCGTGTTCGTGGGCGACGGCGGCCACGGCGCGCAGGTCGGCGAGTTTGAGCAGCGGGTTGGTCGGCGTCTCGGCCCAGACCAGGCGCGTGTTCGGGCGGATCGCGCGGCGCAGCGCCTCGGGGTCGGTGAGGTCGACGTAGCTGAACTCCAGCCCCGCGCTCTGGCGCCGCACCTTGTCGAAGAGGCGGAAGCTGCCGCCGTAGAGGTCGTCGCCGCTGACGACGTGCGAGCCCGCCGGCAGCAGCTCCAGCACGGTGGCGATGGCCGCCAGCCCGCTGGCGAAGGCGAAGGACTGGGCGCCGCCTTCGAGGTCGGCGACGGCGCGTTCCCAGGCCCAGCGGGTCGGGTTGTGCGAGCGGCCGTAGTCCAGGCCCTGGTGCACGCCGGGGCTGCTCTGCACGTAGGTCGAGGTGGCGTAGATCGGCTGCATGATCGCGCCGGTCGACGGGTCGGGGTGCTGGCCGCCGTGGATCGTGCGCGTGGCGAAGGCGAGCGGGCGGTCGGTGTCGGGGGCGGTGGTGTGGCTCATGCGGCGGCGGTGGACGCCAGCAGTTGCCGGCGGAGGTGGTTGAGCAGGTCGAAACGCGTGACCAGGCCGTGGAAGCCGGCTTCGTCGGCGACGATGGCCACCAGCCCGCGGTCGAGCACGGCGCGCAGCTCGGCGATCGAGGCGCTGGCTGGCAGCGTCTGCGGCGCGGCGGTCATCGCATTGCGCACCGGGCGCTGCAGCGCCTGCGGCCCGGCCTGCGCGGCGACGAGCAGGTCCGACTCGTCGAGCACGCCGACGAGCCGGCCGTCGGCCAGCACCGGCAGCTGCGAGACCTCGGCCAGGCGCATGCGCTGGAAGGCCACGAGCAGCGTGTCCTCGGGCGCGATGGCGACGACGCCGCCGTCCTCAAAGCGGCGCGAGATCAGGTCGCGCAGGTCGCCTAAACGCGGCCGCGCGAGCAGGCCCTGGTCGATCAGCCACTGGTCGTTGTAGACCTTGGACAGATAACGCGTGCCGGTGTCGCAGACCAGCGTCAGCACACGTTTGGGCGTCGTCTGCTCGCGGCACCAGCGCAGCGCCGCGGCGAGCAGCGTGCCGGTCGACGAACCGCCGGGGATGCCTTCGCGCGCCAGCAGTTCGCGTGCGGCGCCGAAGCTCTCGGCGTCGGGGATCGAATACGCGCTCTTCACCGAGCCGAAGTCCGCAATCGCCGGCACGAAGTCTTCGCCGATGCCTTCGACGGCCCAGGAGCCGGCCTGGCCGACGTGGCCGGTCTTCACGTAGTCGGCGAGGATCGAGCCCACCGGGTCGGCGAGCACGAACTCGAGCGCGGGCTGCACCTTGCGGAAGTAGCGCGACAGCCCGGTCAGCGTGCCCGAGGAGCCGACACCGACGACGATGGCGTCCAGGTCGTGGCCGGTCTGGGCCCAGATCTCGGGGCCGGTGGCGGTTTCGTGCGCCAGCGGGTTGGCCGGGTTGTTGAACTGGTCGGCGAAGAACGAACCCGGGATGCCGGCGGCGATGCGTGCGGCCAGGTCCTGGTAGTACTCGGGGTGGCCCTTGACTACGTCCGAACGCGTGACGTGCACCGTCGCGCCCAGCGCCTTCAGGTGCAGCACCTTCTCGGTGGCCATCTTGTCGGGCACGACGAGCACGACCTTGTAGCCCTTGGCGCGGGCCACCAGCGCCAGCCCCAGGCCGGTGTTGCCGGCGGTGGCCTCGACGACGGTGCCGCCGGGCTGCAGCCTGCCGTCGCGTTCGGCGGCCTCGATCATCGCGACGCCGATGCGGTCCTTGATCGAACCGCCGGGGTTCTGCGACTCCAGCTTCAGGAACAGCGTGCAGCAGCCGGTGTCCAGGCGCGTCACGCGCACCAGCGGCGTGTTGCCGATCAGGTCGAGCACCGCGGGGCGCGACGCGGTCTCGCGGGCGGCGCGGGGGAGGTCGGGGGAACGGGACATCGGACGTGCCGGGGGCGGCCAAAAAAGGGGCAGTCTGGCCGCCAAGCCGCGTGCCGCCAAAGACCTTGACCGCATGAGCAAAGCCGTGCCGCGCAGATGGGCCGGCTTGCGCGTTCCGCGCATATCGAGCGGCGTTTCCATTCGTTGGGCGCGGGCGGCGGCCTGCCTACGCTGGCGTCCGCCGTCTATCGCCGTCATCGCCCCGGGCGGGGCCACGGCCGGCGGCCGAGGAGAAACGATGAACGCCGTTGCCGAACTGCCCGTGTCCGCCGAGATCCACCCCACGCTGCAGCGTGCGCGCCAGGCCGCGCGCGCCGAAGGCCTGTCCTATGCCGGCGTCGTGCCGCCGCAGGACGCCTGGGCGCTGGTGCAGGCTGGCCTCGCGTTGCTGGTGGACGTGCGCACCGCCGAGGAACGCAAGTTCGTCGGCCAGGTGCCGGGCAGCCTGCACGTCGCCTGGGCCACCGGCACCGCGCTGACGCGCAACCCGCGTTTCGTGCGTGAACTCGAGGCCCGCCTCGGCGGCAAGGACACGGTGGCGCTGCTGCTGTGCCGCAGCGGCAAACGCTCGGCTGCGGCCGCCGAAGCCGCCGCGGCCGCGGGCTTCACGAACGTGTTCAACGTCGGTGAAGGCTTCGAAGGAGATCTCGACGCCGCGCAGCAGCGTGGGCACGTCAATGGCTGGCGCCGGCGCGCGCTGCCGTGGACGCAGGACTGATCGCGCCGCCACCCACCCGATCCGAACGACCGTCAGAGGAACCCTTGCGATGACCCGCATCTACGACGACAACTCGCTGTCCATCGGCCGCACGCCGCTCGTGCGCCTGAACCGCATCACCGACGGCGCCGGCGCCACGGTGCTGGCCAAGATCGAGGGCCGCAACCCGGCGTATTCGGTCAAGTGCCGCATCGGCGCGGCGCTGATCTGGGACGCCGAGAAGCGCGGCCTGCTCGGCCCGGGCAAGGAACTGGTCGAGCCGACCAGCGGCAACACCGGCATCGCGCTGGCCTTCGTCGCCGCCGCGCGCGGCATCCCGCTGACGCTGACGATGCCCGAGACCATGAGCCTGGAGCGCCGCAAGCTGCTGCTGGCCTACGGCGCCAAGCTCGTGCTGACCGAAGGCGCCAAGGGCATGAAGGGCGCCGTCGCCAAGGCCGAGGAGATCGCCGCCAGCGACCCGAAGTACGTGCTGCTGCAGCAGTTCCGCAACCCGGCCAACCCGGCGATCCACGAAGCGACGACCGGCCCCGAGATCTGGGAGGACACCGAGGGCGCGGTCGACGTCGTCGTCTCGGGTGTCGGCACCGGCGGCACGATCACCGGCGTCTCGCGCTTCATCAAGAAGACCAAGGGCAAGGCCATCACCTCGGTGGCCGTCGAGCCCGCCGCCAGCCCGGTGCTGAGCCAGGTGCGCGCCGGCGAGGAAGTGAAGCCCGGCCCGCACAAGATCCAGGGCATCGGCGCCGGCTTCGTGCCCGAGGTGCTGGACCTGTCGCTCGTCGACGCCGTCGAGCAGGTGACGAACGAGGAGGCGATCCACTTCGCGCGCCGCCTGACGCGTGAGGAAGGCATCCTGTCGGGCATCTCCGGCGGTGCCGCGGCGGCGGTCGCGGTGCGCCTGGCGCAGCGCCCCGAACACGCCGGCAAGACCATCGTCGTCGTGCTGCCCGACTCGGGCGAGCGCTACCTCAGCTCGGTGCTGTTCGAAGGCGTGTTCGACGCCAGCGGCCTGCCGCCGGCCGAAGCCAAGGCGGCCTGAGCATGGCCGCCCCCCACGACGACGCGGTCGCCGAACGGCCGGCCGCGGTGGCGACGCACGCCCCGCCGCCGCGTGCGCTGGCGGTCGAGGACGCCTCGCTGGACCTGGCCGGCATCGTCGCCGGGCTGCGTGCGGCGCGCACGCGCTGGCGCAGCGCGCAGCAGCGGCCCGAGGAACACGGCCACCGCGAACTGCCGTCGCGCGAGGCGCTGGCCGCGATCGTCGACGGCCTGCGCGGCGCGCTGTTCCCGCTGCGCCTGGGCCCGCAGGACCTGCGCCAGGAGAGCGAGGACTACTACGTCGGCCAGACGCTGGACCGCGTGCTGGGCTCGCTGCTGCAGCAGGCGCGGCTGGAGTTGCGCTACCAGGCCCGCCTGGGCCGCGGCGCCGAGGACGTCGACGCGCGTGCGCTGGCCTTCGTGCGCGCCTTCGGTGCCGCGCTGCCGCGGCTGCGCGCCCTGCTGGACACCGACGTGCTCGCCGCCTTCCGCGGCGACCCGGCGGCGCGCAGCGTCGACGAGGTGCTGCTGTGCTACCCCGGCGTGCAGGCGATGATCCACCACCGCATCGCGCACGAGCTCTACGGCCACGGGCTGACGCTGCTGGCGCGGCTGGTGGCCGAACGCGCGCACGCCGAGACCGGCATCGACATCCACCCCGGCGCGACGATCGGCGAAGGCTTTTTCATCGACCACGGCACCGGCGTCGTCATCGGCGAGACGGCCCAGATCGGCCGCCAGGTGCGGCTCTACCAGGCGGTCACGCTGGGCGCCAAACGTTTCGCCACCGAAGCCGACGGCAGCCTGCAGCGTGGCGGCGCGCGCCACCCGATCGTCGAGGACGAGGTCGTCGTCTACGCCGGCGCGACCATCCTCGGCCGCATCACGGTCGGCCGTGGCTCGGTCATCGGCGGCAATGTCTGGATCACGCGCGACGTGCCGGCGGGCAGCCGGATCACGCAGGCGCTCACACGGGAGGCAGGACACGATGACGGCATCGATGGCGCCGGTATTTGACGCGCGGCACCTGCCGCACGAGGGCGTGGCCGAACGTTTCGGCCGCACCGTGCGCCGGCTGCGCCAGGCGCGCGGCTGGTCGCAGGAGCTGCTGGCCGCACGCGCCGAGCTCAACCGCACCTACATGGGCGAGATCGAACGGGCCAGCGCGATGCCTTCGCTGCAGACCGCGGCCAAGTTGGCGCAGGCGCTGGAGGTGCCGCTGGCCGAGTTGCTGCAGCGCTGCGAGCCGCCGCAGCGTTGACGCGGCCACGCGACGGCGGCGGGTGTGCGATCCGCCGCGCCTCGCGCGGCGGCCTTGTCATCCCCGGACCATGGGATCGGTCTACAGTGCGCCCAGGGGAGGCGCAATGCTCGGGTGGAGATCGTGGGCCGGCGGGGCCCTGGCCGCATTGACGATGACGTGCTTGGCCCATGGGCCGGCACGCGCCGCCGCCGGCGACGCCGTGCAGGCCGGCGACGTCGTCGTGGTGGGCCTGCTCGAACGTTTCCCGCCGTTCCACGAATGGCGCGCCGACCAGCCCGCGCCGAGCGGCATGGACGTCGAACTGCTCACCGAGCTGTCGCGCCAGACCGGGCTGCGTTTCCGCTACGAACGTTTCGTCGAGTACCCGGCGCTGCTGCAGGCGCTGGCCGACGGCCGCATCCGGCTGGCCACGGCGATCGCGCAGACCCCTGACCGGGCGCTGACGCTGCGTTTCACGCGCCCCTACGCCTCGGTGCAGCAGGCCTTCGTCGGCCCGGCGGCCATCACCTCGGTGCCGGCGACACCCGATCTGTCCGGGCGGCGCCTGGCGGTCACGCGCGGCTACGTTGCCGAGAGCATCGCCGCCGAGCGTTTCCCGGCCGCCGCGCGGCCGGCCTACGGCACCTTGCAGGAGGCGCTGGACGCGGTGCAGCGCGGCGACGCCGACTTCGTCTTCGAGGCCCTGCCGACGCTGCGCACGCTGGTGGCCGAGCGCCCCGGCTCGGGCCTGGCCGTGCTGCGCAGCTACGGTTTCCCCGAGGGCCACCTGCGCCTGGCCGCCGATCTGCGCGACGCGGCGCTGGTGCGCCAGCTCGACGCCACGATCGCCGCGCTGGACCCGGCGTTCACGAAGGCGCTGCGCGACCGCTGGCTGCCGCCCGCGCCGGTGGTCCTGCCGGCGCCCGCACCGGCGCTCGAGGTCGCGCCGCTGCGTGTGGGCTACCTGCCGGGCGATCTGCCGTTCAGTGCCGAGGTGCGCCCCGGCGTCGCCGACGGCCTGGGCATCCGCATGATGAACGAGGTCGCGCGCCGTGCCGGCCTGTCGATCGCCTCGTTTGTGCCGATGGACCTGGCCAGCGGCCTGCAGGCGCTGGCCGATGGCCGCCTGGACGTGATGCTGGGCCTGACCGACGTCGCCGAGCGCCGCGCGCGCATGAGCTTCGTCGGCCCCTACCGCGCCAACCCGCTGGTGCTGATCAGCCGGCGCCAGTTCTCGGTCTGGGACCTGCAGCAGCTGGCGGGCCAGCGGCTGGCGATGATCCGCGGCTACTTCGGCACGCCCTATGTGCGCGCCGCCTACCCGAACGTCGACATCGTCGAGTGCGCCGGCTTCGACGAGTGCCTGACGCTGGTCGAGCAGGGCCGCGCCGAGGCCGCGCTCTACGGCCTGCAGGGCGCCTACGCGCGCCTGGGGCCGCGCGCCGGCAGCACGCTGCACATCACCGGCACCGTGGCCGGGCTGTACGACGAGCACAACCTGGGTGTGTCGCTGGCGCGCGCGACGCTGGCCCCGCGGCTGCGCGACGCGCTCAACGCCGTGCTCGCCGAGGACATGCCGCGCATCGAGCGCGAGTGGGCCGCGGCCGAGCAGCAGGACCGTGTCGACTGGGCGCGTGTGCGCCTGTCGGCCTATGCCGCCGCTGCGGTGCTGGCGGTGCTGCTGCTGGCCTGGTGGTGGCACAGCCGCACGCTGCGTCTGGAGATCGAGCGCACGCGCCGCGCCCGCCAGGAGAGCGAGCAGTACCTGGCCTTCCTGGCGCACGAGGTGCGCAACTCGCTGCAGTCGGTCAGCGGCGCGGTGGCGCTGCTGCGCGGCTCCTCGCCCGGCCCCGGCGAGCAGCCGCTGCTGGACGTGCTGGGGCGCTCGTCGCGGGCCACGCTGGGCCTGCTGAACGCGCTGCTGGACCGCCATCGCCTGCACGAAGGGCAGCTCGCGCTGGAGCTGCGCCCCGAGTCGCTGGAGCGCTGCCTGCGCGAAGCCGCCGACGAGGCGCGGCCGATGGCCCAGGCCAAGGGCCTGGCGCTGGTGTTCGAGCGCCGCACGCCGCTGGACGGCTGGTGGCGGCTGGACGCGCTGCGCCTGCAGCAGGTGCTGCGCAACCTGCTGGTCAACGCCGTCAAGCACACCGAGGCCGGCCAGGTGCACGTCGCCGCCGGTCTGGAGCCCAGCCCGCGCGGCGAACGCTGGCGGCGGCTGGTCGTCGTCGTCGCCGACACCGGCAGCGGCCTGTCCGCCGCTTCGCGCGAACACGTCTTCGAGCGTTTCCACACCGACGGCGGCGACCGCCCCGGCAGCGGCCTGGGCCTGGCGCTCAGCCGCGACCTGGTGCGCGCCTTCGGCGGCAGCATCGAGGCGCAGAGCCGGGCCGGCGAAGGCGCCGCCTTCACGCTGGCCTTCGACATCGAGGCCGCCGACGCGCCGGCGCCGGCGCAGCCGGGCCAGGTCGAGCGGGTGCTGGTCGTCGAGGACTCGCAGGTCTACGGCCTGCTGCTGCGCCAGGCCTTCGAGAACCAGGGCGTTGCCGTGGTGCTGGTCGAGACGCTGGAGGCCGCGCGCGCCGCGCTCGTCGCCTCGGTGGCCGGCGCCGGCGAGACGACGCCGCCGCTGGACCTGGTGCTGTGCGACCGCTTTGTCGGCGACGGCGACGCCGGCGCGCTGCTGCGTTTCGTGCGCGAGGCCGTGCGCCCGGGCGTGCGCCTGCCGCCGGTGATCTGCATGTCCGCCGAGGTCGAGCCCGGCACGCGCGAACGCCTGCTGGCCGACGGCGCCCGCGAGGTGCTGCTGAAGGAAAGCGACGTCAAGGTCTTCGTGCAGCGGGTGCTGGCGCAAGCCGCGGCGCCGGCCCCGGCCTAGTGGCCGCTTCCGGCAGCGCGGCCAGGCGCACCCTGAACGATCGCCACGGGGCGGGCCGGCTTGGCTACGATGTCTTCCGGGCTCTCGCGCCAGCTTCCCCCCGATGATGGATGCCGCCACGCTGCTGACCACGAACGCGCTGCTGTCCTCGGCGGCCGCCGTGGTGATGGGCGTGGTGCTGCGCACGCGCAAGACCTACCCGGGCTTCGGCTTCTGGGCCGCTGGCATCGCCTGCCTGGCGCTGGGCGCGGCGCTGCTGATCCCCGACGTGCTGCCGCCGGGCTGGGCCACGCGCGTGCTGCGCAACGGGCTGCTGGTGGCCGGGCACGTGCTGATCCTGCGCGGCATGCTGCTGTTTCGCGGCGTGCACGTCGGCGCCTGGCTGGAGGCCGCGCTGGCGCTGCTCTTCCTGCCGCTGTTCGGCTGGCTGAGCCTGGACCCCGGCCAGCTGACGGCGCGCATCGTCTGCTACTGCCTGTTCTCGGCGGCGCTGAGCCTGGCCACGGTCGCCGTGACGCTGCACCGGCGGCCGCCGCACTTCGGCTCCAACGACCTGCTGCTGGCGCTGTGGCTGACGCTGTTCGCGCTGATCACGCTGGTGCGCGCCGCGCTGGAGGCGGGTGACGTCAGCACCGCGTTCGAGGCGATCAAGGGCTTCGGCGGCGTCTACGCGCTGGCGCAGATCCTGTCGGTGCAACTCGTCACGCTGACCCTCGTCAGCATGAACTCGCAGCGCATCGAGTGGGAGCTCGGGGCCAGCGCCGCCCGGCTTCAGGCCGGCGAGCAGCAGCTGCGCGCGATGGGCGACAACCTGCCCGCTGGTTTCGTCTACCGCTACGAGGTCGTCGGCGGCCGCCGGCGCTTCGACCACGTCAGCGGCGGCATCGAGGGCACGCTGGGGCTGCGGCCGGCCGACGTGATGGCCGATGCCGAGCCGCTGTTCGCGATGCTCGCGCCCGAGGCGCGCTCGCACTACATCGAGGACGAGCAGCGCAGCGCCGCCGAGGGCAGCGACTACCACGCCACGCTGCGTTTCGAGCTGCCCGACGGCCGGCAGCGCTGGCTGGACGTGCGTTCGCGCCCGCTGCGCCGCGCCGACGGCTCGATCTTCTGGGACGGCGTGGCACTCGACGCGACCGAGCGGCTGCAGGCCCAGCAGGCGCTGGCCGAGCACCGCCTGCAGCTCGAGCAGACGGTCGAGCGGCGCACCCGCCAGCTCGCCGAGGCCAGCCAGCGTGCCGAGGCCGCCAACCTGGCCAAGAGCGCCTTCCTGGCCAACATGAGCCACGAGATCCGCACGCCGCTCAACGCGATGATCGGCATGGCGCACCTGATCCGCCGCGAGACCCTGAGCGTGCGCCAGTCCGACCGGCTGGGCAAGCTCGAGTCCGCCGCCCGGCACCTGCTGGAGGTGCTCAACGCGGTGCTCGACCTGTCCAAGATCGAGGCCGGCAAGATGGCGCTCGAAGCCGTGCCGCTGCGTGTCGAGACCGTCGTCGCCAACGTGCTGTCGATGGTCGACGAACGCGCCGGCGCCAAGCAGCTGCGCCTGTCCAGCGAGATCGAGCACATGCCGCGCGATCTGATCGGCGACCCCACGCGGCTGCAGCAGGCGCTGCTGAACTACGCCAACAACGCCGTCAAGTTCACCGAGCAGGGGGCGGTGACGCTGCGCGCGCGGCTGGTCGAGCAGGACGAGGGCAGTGCGCTGGTGCGTTTCGAGGTGCAGGACAGCGGCATCGGCATCGCGCCGGACGTTCTGCCGCGGCTGTTCGAGGCCTTCGAGCAGGCCGACCGCTCCACCACGCGGCGCGCCGGCGGCACCGGCCTGGGCCTGGCGATCACGCGCCGGCTGGCCGAGCTGATGGGCGGCGAGGCCGGTGCCAGCAGCGTCGCCGGCGAGGGCAGCACCTTCTGGTTCAGCGCCCGGCTGCGGCGCGACCCGTCGGCCGCCGAGGAGCCGCCGCAGGGCCCGGCGGCCGAGGCCGAGCAGGCGCTGCGCCAGCGCCACGCCGGCGCCCGCGTGCTGCTTGCCGAGGACAACCCGGTCAACGCCGAGGTCGCCCAGGCCATCCTCGAGGAGGCCGGCCTGGTCGTCGAGGTCGCCGAGGACGGCGTCGCCGCCGTCGACATGGCGCTGGCGCGCGACTACCGGCTGGTGCTGATGGACATGCAGATGCCCGGCCTGGACGGCCTGGACGCCTGCCGCGCGATCCGCCGCCGCCACCCGGCCGGCACGCTGCCGGTCATCGCGATGACCGCCAACGCCTTTGCCGAGGACAAGGTGCGCTGCCAGGCCGCCGGCATGGACGACTTCCTGAGCAAGCCGGTGGACCCGCTGGCGCTGTACCAGCTGCTGCTGCGCTGGCTGGACGGCCGGGCCACCGCCGAAGGGCACGGCTGATCGCGGCCGGGCGCCCGGCGCCCGTGCGAGCATCGGCGCATGAACGTCCCGTCCCCCGTTGCCCGCCGGCGTTGCGCGCGCTGCCTGCGCCCGCAGGCGACCTGTCTGTGCGCGCTGGTGCGGCCCACCGCCCATCGCACCGAGGTGCTGGTGCTGCAGCACCCGCAGGAGCAGCGCCAGGCCAAGAACAGCGTCGCGCTGCTGCGGCTGTCGCTGGCGCGCTGCGAGGTGGTGGTCGGCGAACGTTTCGCGCCCGAGGCCCTGCAGGCGCTGCTGCAGCGGCCGGGCCGCGACACGCGGCTGCTCTATCCCGACGTGCCGGCCGCCCCCGCGCCGCCGGCTTCGGCCGCGCCTGCGACGGCGCCGCTGCGGCTGGTGGTCATCGACGCGACCTGGCGCAAGAGCCTGCGCCTGCTGCTCGAGCACCCGGCGCTGGCGGCGCTGCCGCGGCTGTCGCTGGCCGACCCGCAGCCCACCCGCTACCGCGCGATCCGCGCCGCGCGCCGCGGCGACCAGGTGTCGACGCTGGAGGCCACGGTGCAGGCGCTGGCGATGCTGGAGGGGCCGGCGTTCGACGCCGCGCCGCTGCTCGACGCCTTCGGCCGCTTCGTCGCCGACGTCGCGGCGCGCTGCCCGCGGCCTCAGGCGCCGTGACCGGCGAGCCTGAACACGCGCATCGTCTGCTCCAGCCGCCGCGCCTGCTCCTGCAGGCTGCCGGCGGCCGCGGCCGACTCCTCGACCAGCGCGGCGTTGCGCTGCGTGGCCTCGTCCAGGTCGGCGACCGAGCGGTTGATCTGGCCCAGTCCGGCCGACTGCTCGGCGGCGGCGCCGGAGATCTGGTGGATGATCGCCGCGGCCTTCTGCACCTGCTCGACGATGTCGTTCATCGCGCCGCCGGCGCGCTGCACGTGTTCGGCGCCGGTCTGCACACGTTCGATCGACTCGCCGATCAGCGCCTTGATCTCCTGCGCCGCCTGCGCCGAGCGCTGCGCCAGGCTGCGCACCTCGCCGGCGACGACGGCGAAGCCGCGGCCCTGTTCACCGGCACGCGCCGCTTCCACCGCGGCGTTCAGCGCCAGGATGTTGGTCTGGAAGGCGATGCCGTCGATGACGCTGGTGATGTCGCCGATGCGCCCGGCGCTGGCCGTGATCGCGGCCATCGTCTGCACGACGTCGTGCACGACGCGGCCGCCGCGGTCGGCGCTGCCCGAGGCCTGGGCCGCCAGTTCGGCGGCGTTGCGGCTGGCGCCGGCGGTGTGGTCGACGGTGCCGCTGAGCTGCTCGACGGCCGAGGCCGTGTGCTGCAGCTGCGCCGCGGTCTGCTCGGTGCGGCGCGACAGGTCCTGGCCGCCGGCGGCGATCTGCGCCGACGCGGTGGCGATGCTCTCGGTGGCCTGGCGCACCTGGCCGACCATCGTGCGCAGCGCCTGCACCGTGTGCTCGAGCTCGCCGAGCAGGCTGTCGGCCGGCACGCGGCCGAACTCGACGCCCAGGTCGCCGGCGGCCACGCGGGCCATCGCCGCACGCGCCTCGCCGGGGTCGCCGCCGATCTGGCGCAGCACGGCGCGCGACATGCTCCAGCAGATGAAGGCGATCAGCGCCATCAGCGGCAGCCCGATCGCCAGCGATCGCAGCAGCGCCTGGCGCTGCTGCGCCGCGGCCACGTCCTGGTACAGCCCGGTGCCGACGAACCAGTTCCAATCGGGGATGACGACCGCGTGCTGCAGCTTGGGCACGACGTCCTGGCTGCCCGGCCGCGCGAACGCCGACTCGAGGAAGATGCGGCCGTCGGGGCTGGCGCGCAGCGCCTTGGCCAGCGAGCCGATCAGGTCGTTGCCGTGGCCGTCGAGGATCTTGCCGCTCATGTCGCGGCCTTCCCATTCCGGCTTGATCGGGTGCATCACGCCGACCCCGTCCATCGTCCAGACGTAGAAGTAGTCCTTGCCTTCGGGACCGAAGCGTGCCGCGCGCAGGGCGGCCTTGGCCGCGGCCTGGGCCTGTTCTTTGCTGAGGAGCCCGGCCGCGGCCTCGGCCTGAAACCCGGCGACGATGGCGCGTGCGCTGTCGACGACGGCGACGAGCTGCGCGCGTTGTCCCTGGTCGATCTCCTGGCGCACCTGCCAGACGGCCTGCGCGAGGAGGAAAAGCAATCCGGCCACGGCGGTCGTGACCAGGCAGACCATCTTGGCCTTGAACGTGAGTCGGTCGAACATGACGTCACCCGCGACGCCGGCGCTTCAATGGCCGGCGTCGTCCAAAACAATTACTTCTGGCGTTCGAACGTGATCAGCGAACGCGTCATGCCCTTGTCGGCCCAATTGGGCATCACGCGCCAGGGCGTCGTGACCTGCAGCCTGTCGCCGTCGATCTTGAAGTTGCGCGTCTGTGCCGTGCCCACCCATTGCGGATTCCAGGCCGCCTCGACGTGCGTCGTCCACTGGTCGCCCTTGATCTCGGCGCGGCCGGTGTAGGAGACGATGGTGTCCAGCAGCGCGGCCTTCTCGGCGTCGGTCTTGCCCGGTTTGCGGCCGTCGGCGGTGAGCATGAAGAAGACGCGGCCGTTGGGCGTGAACACCACGCCGCCGCTCGGCTTCGGCCCCATCACCGGCATGATCTCGCCGGTCTGCTGCACTTCGACGACGTAGCTGACGAGGCGCCAGGTGCCCAGGATGTCGGGCGTGTCGGCGGCAGCGGCCAGCGTCGGCGCGCCGAGGGCGGCCGCGGTGGCAGCCAGCGCCAGCGTCTTCGACAGCGAGCGTCGGGTCGTGGTGATCATTCGTCCATCTCCAGCGTTGTGAGGCCACGAATTCTGGAGAGCACGATTGCGGATTTCGCGACTTCACGCGAATGGAGGCGAACCGCGGCCGAACGGTCACCTGTCGGGGCTGAACGGCGCTAATCCGACTTCGCTCCTCGGCGCCGGGCGTGGCGCTGCTCAGTCGTAATTGATTGACCTCAATTCGGCCAGGAAACGTTCGGCGGCACGGTCGGCGGGCCAGGGTTCCCAGGCGCTGCCGCCGTAACGCGATTGCAGCGGGTCGGCGGCGAGCACGGGCTCGGTGATGCCGAGCAGCGCGCGCACCTCGTGTTCGCTCCAGCCGGTGCAGTGCACCGCCTCCGAGGCCGCGGCGACGCGGTCGGCGTGTTTGTGCAGGCGGTGGCTCTCGGGTGTCCAGTCGGGCAGGCGGTAGCGCTGCGTGATGGCCGCCATCAGCCGCTCGCCGACGGCACGGAAGGGCTCGCCGAGCACACGCTTGAGCGGCGAGATGCAGTCGAAGCCGAGGAAAGCTTCCTCGGCGTCGTGCAGCAGTTCGGCACGCTGCTCGGCCAGGCTCAGCGGCTGCGGCGCCTCGGCGCGGCGCAGTGCCAGCACCAGCAGCGAGTGCTGCGCCACCGACAGCGGCCAGGCCCAGCGCGACTCGCCGCCCCAGCGGTAGGTGCGCGCCAGGCGCAGCGCCAGGTCCTCGTCGGTCCAGGCGTCGGGTGCCGGGTTGATCAGGTCGAGCGCCGCCCCGGAGGGCAGGCGGATCCAGGCGCGGGGCGGGTGGGCGGACATCGGACGCGGGCGGTTGGGCGAGGGCGCTACGGTAGCGCGTCGCCGCCGTCCCCGCGCCGGCGGCAGGCCGGCAAGGGGATGAGCACGCGCTACGGGCTCGTCGAGGTCGGGGCCGGGGCCGGCACAGGCGGCTGAAGCGCCGCGCCGGGGCCTGCGGCCAGCACCTCGCCGACCAGCGGCACCAGGCGCTCGAAGTAGGCCTCCTTCGGCAGCACGGCGCGCACGCCGGCTGCGGCCGCCTGTTCGCGCAGCGTGTCGTCGACCAGCCCCGAGCCCAGCACCACCGGCAGCCGCGGCCGTGCCGCGGCGGCGCGGCGCGCGACCTCGAAACCCGAGGCGTCGGGCATGTTGTGGTCGGTGACGACGATGTCGAAGACCTCGCCGCGCTCGTCGAGCGCGGCGATGGCCTCGCTGCCGCAGTGGCAGACCCGCACCACGCAGCCGGCGCGCAGCAGCAGCTGCTCGGCGACCGACGCGACGATGGCGTCGTCGTCGACCAGCAGCACGCGTGCACCGTGGGCCGGCCCGGGCGGCGGCGGGGCCGGTGCGGCGGCCGCTGCCGGCGGCGCCTGCGTCAGCGGGCACGACGGCAGATAGACGTGGAACACGCTGCCGGCGCCGGGCGTGCTGTCGACGCGGATCGCGCCGCCGTGCGCCGCGACGATGCCGTGCACCACCGACAGCCCCAGCCCGGTGCCCTTGCCCACCGGCTTGGTCGTGAAGAAGGGGTCGAACAGCCGGCCGCGGATCTCCTCGGGGATGCCGCAGCCGTTGTCGCGCACCCAGAGGTGCGCCGCCGCGCCGGCGGCCAGCGCCGGCTCCTGCAGCGCCGCCGCGGCGGCCGCCGACAGCGGCTCCAGGCCGATCTCGATGCGGCCGCCGCCGTCGGGCGGCAGCGCGTGCCAGGCGTTGGTCGCCAGGTTCATCAGCACCTGCTGCAGCTGGGTCGCGTCGACGACCGCGCCCACCGGCTGCGGCGGCAGCCGCGTCTCCAGCCGCACGCCGGCGGGCACCATCGCGCGCAGCATCGCCGCGGTGTCGCGCAGCACCGGCTCCAGCGGCTGCAGCTCGCGCTGGCCGGTCTCGCCGCGGCTGAAGGCGAGGATCTGCCGCACCAGCGCCACGGCGCGCAGGCCGGCGCCCACGGCCTCGTCGAGGTGGCCCTCGGCGGGACGTCCGGCCTGCAGGTCCTCGCGGGCCCGCGCCAGCCGGCCCAGGATGCCGGCCAGCATGTTGTTGAAGTCGTGCGCGATGCCGCCGGCGAGCGTGCCGATCGCCTCGAGCTTCTGCGCGTCGCGCAGCCGCTGCTCCAGCCGCTCGGCCTCGCGGCGCGAGGTGATGTCGGCGAAGGTGACGACCACCGCCTCGATGCCGCCGCGCTCGTCGCCCAGCGGCACCGCGTCGCACAGCGCCCAGCGGATCGGCTGCCCGTCTTGCTTCAGGCCGACCAGCAGGTCGGCGACGCGGCGGCCCTCGCGCAGCGCCTGCGCCACCGGCAGCCGCGCCGGAGGCAGCGGCGTCCCGTCGTCGTCGACGAGCTGCGGCTGGCCGTCGGCGATGCGCCGGCGCAGCCCGGCCAGGTCGGCGGCGCCGAACCACTTCAGCGCCGTGGCGTTGGCCTCGCGCACCGACAGGTCGGGCTCGTGCACGACGACGCCGATCAGCAGGTTCTCCAGCAGCGCCCGCGCGCGGCGCTCGCTGGCCCGGCGGGCGTCCTCGGCGCGCTTGATGTCGCTGATGTCGACGACGAGAACGAAGTGGCCCTGCATGCTGCCGTCGGCGTTGCGGTCGGGCACCAGCGTGACGAAGAGCGCGCGCGCCACGCCGTCGGCCGTCGTCAGCGGCATCTCGAAGCGCACCGTCTCGCCGCGGCGCACGCGCGCCAGCTGCGGCGCGACGTGCGCATGCGCCGCCTCGCCGAGCACCTCGCGCATGGGGCGGCCGACCAGCCGCGCCGGGTCGACGCCGTACCAGTCGCGGTAGGCGGCGTTGGCGAACAGGTAGCGGCCCTCGATGTCCAGCCGCGCCACCGGGCCGGGCAGGGCGTCGGTGATGCCGGCGAGCAGGCGCTCGCGCTCGCGCAGCGCACGCCGCGCCTCGTAGCGTTCGCTGACGTCGCGGAAGACCATCACGACGCCGTCGATCGTGCCGTCGCGCCCGCGGATCGGCGCCGCGCTGTCCTCGATGTAGAGGCGGCGGCCGTCGCGTGTCAGCAGCATCGTGTCGTTGGCCAGCTCGACCACCTCGCCGCGGGCCAGCACCGTGGCCACCGGGCCGGCGATGCGGTGGCCCCGGCCCTGGTCGAACAGCGGCAGCACCTCGTCCAGCGGCCGCCCGGCGGCCTCGGCGGCGGGCCAGCCGCTGAGCCGCTCGGCGGCGAGGTTCATGCGCGTGACGCGGCTGTCGCGGTCGGTGGCGACGACGGCGTCGCCCAGCGATTGCAGCGTCACCGCCAGCTGCTGTTCGCTGCGCTCGAGCGCACGCTGGGCTTCGGTGCGTTCGGTCACGTCGAGCAGCGTGCCGGTCATGCGCTGCGGCTCGCCGCGTGCGCCGCGGGCGGTGACCGCGCCGCGCGCCAGCACCCAGATCCAGCGCCCGTCCTCGTGACGCAGCCGGTACAGCGCCTCGAAACGCGGCAGATGTCCTTCGAGGTGCCGGTCGCGCTGTGCGACGACGCCCGGCAGATCCTCGGGGTGCACGCGCGCCGCCCATTCGGCGGTGTCGCGCTCGCCGGCCGTCGCGGGCAGGCCGAGCAGCTCGTGCCAGCGTGCGTTGACGCTGACCCGGTTCGACACCAGGTCGACGTCCCAGAGCACCAGGTCGGCCCCCGAGACGACGAGCCCCAGGCGCTCGGCCTCCTGGCGCTCTCGCTCCAGCGCCCGGCGCTGGCGACGGTGCATCAGCGCCATGGCGCCCGTGGACAGCAGCGCCGCCAGCGCGAACAGCGCCGTGTCCAGCAGCGTCTGGCGGCGCCAGCCGGCGAGGATCTGCTCGCGCGAGCGGCTGACGGTGAGCAGCAGCGGCGGCTCCACCGGCGCCAGCGGCGCCCGCAGGCTGGCCATCAGGAACATGCGCTGCTCGCCGGTGATCGTGCTCGGCCCCTGCTGCACGCTGGTGTCCAGGCCGCTGTCGCGGTGGCGCCCGAACGCGCCGCCGGCGCGCGCCAGGTCGACGGCGGCGATGTCGCGCATCGGCGGCTCGGCCATCACGATGCGGCCGCCGCCGTGCGCGAGCACGGTGCGCATGTCGGGCGCGTAGCGCACCGACTGCTGGACGACACGCGCGTAACCGGCGTCGAAGCTGGCGGCCAGCCAGCCGTCGTGCACCGGCAGCAGCATCAGCATGCGCCAGGCGCCCTGGGCGTCGGCCGCCGGCGGCAGCAGATGCAGCAGGCCGGCGCGCGGCTGCGGCGGCAGCCCGGCGACCTGCGTGCCCGGGGCGGTGTCGCCGCTGCTGGCGCGCACCCGGCCGGCGGCGTCCAGTGTCAGAAGCTCGGTGACGCCGGGCACGACCCGCGCGTACTCGTGCAGCCGCCCGGTGCCGGCGGTGGTGGTGGACAGCTCGACCAGCGCCGCATGCACCGCGCGCAGCTGCTGCGCCAGCACGTCGCGGGCGGCGATCGCCTGGCCCTGCAGACGGGCCGATTCCTGGACCAGCGTGGTCTCGTGGGCCGAACGCCGCTCGACGAACAGCGCGAGCGCCACGATGCCCAGCAACGCCGCCAGCGCGAGGCGCTCACGACGCCGTGCCGTGCCGGCGTGTCCGGTGTCCGTCGAGGTCGCCGCGTTCATGGGCCCTCCGCCTTGTGCGGTCTCGGTCCAGCGTAGCACGTCCTTCGCAGGAGGGATGGATCAGGGGGGAACGCGGCGCCGCGGCGGTCCTGGGCGCCGTTCGCGCCTCAGCCGCCGGCGCGGAAGCGGTAGCCGATGCCGGCCTCGGTCAGCAGGTGCACCGGCATCGAGGGCTGGGCCTCGATCTTCTTGCGCAGATTGGCCATGTGCACGCGCACGTAGTGCGTGTCCTCGGCGTGGCCGGGGCCCCAGACGGCTTTCAGCAGCTGGCGGTGGGTGACGACGCGGTCGGGCTGCGTCGCCAGGCAGCCGAGCAGCTTGTATTCGATCGGCGTCAGGTGCAGCTCCTCGTCGCCGCGGCGCACGCTGCGCCGCGCCAGGTCCAGCGTGATGTCGCCGAAACGCAGCACCGGGCCGTCGTCGGGCGACAGCAGCGCGCGGCGGCGCAGCTGGGCGCGCACGCGCGCCAGCAGCTCGCCGGCGCCGAAGGGTTTGACGAGGTAGTCGTCGGCGCCGGCGTCCAGCGCGGCGATCTTGTCGTCCTCGGCGGCGCGTGCCGACAGCACGATGACCGGCGCCGCCGACCAGCCGCGCAGGTCGCGGATCAGGTCGACGCCGTCGCCGTCGGGCAGGCCCAGGTCGACGACCAGCAGGTCGGGGCGGCGCGTGCCGGCCTCGATCAGCCCGCGGCGAAGGCCGTCGGCTTCGTGCACCTCGTGGCCTTCGCTTTCGAGCGCCAGGCGCACGAAGCGGCGGATGTCGGCTTCGTCCTCGACGATCAGGACACGGGTTCTCGGTTCGTTCATCGGAGGTCCTCGTCGGCCACGGCGGCGGCGCTGCCGTCGTCTTCGGGCGGCGTGCCGCGCGGCAGCTCGATCGTGAAGCGTGCGCCGGCGACGCGGCCGGCTTCCAGGCGGTTGGCACCGCGGATCGTGCCGCCGTGGGCCTGCACGATGGCGCGCGAGATCGCCAGCCCCAGGCCGACGCCGGGCGTCGCGCTCTCGCGTTCGCCACGCTCGAACTTCTCGAACAGCGCTTCCTCGCGCCCCGGCGGCAGGCCCGGGCCCTGGTCGTCGACGACCAGGCGCACGGTCTGGTCCAGCGCCTCGGCGCGGATCACCAGCGTGCTGCCCGGCGGCGTGTAGCGCGCGGCGTTCTCCAGCAGGTTGACCAGCACACGCTCGAACAGCACCGCGTCCAGCGACAGCAGCGGCAGCCCGTCGGCCAGCGCCACCGTCACCGGCCGGCCCTGCAGCACCGGCTGGCAGGCGGCCAGCGCGCTGCCGACCACTTCCTCCAGCGGCTGCCAGGCGCGGCGCAGGCGCACCGCGCCGGCCTGCAGCCGCGCCATGTCCAGCAGGTTGCCGACCAGCGCCGCCATGCGCCGCGCCGATTCGCGGATCGCGTCGACCAGGCCGCGCGGCGCCGGCCCCGGCGGCGCGATCGCCAGCGTGTCGGCCAGGCCGACCAGCGCCGCCAGCGGCGTGCGCAGGTCGTGGGAGATCGCCGACAGCAGCGAGTTGCGCAGGCGCTCGCTCTCGATCTGCAGCGCGCTCTGCTGGGCGACGTCGACGTAATGCAGCCGCTCCAGCGAGATCGCCAGCAGCGAGGCGCAGGTCTCCATCAGCCGCATCGTCTCGGGGCCCAGCGCGGCGGTGTCGCCGGCTTCGATGGCCAGCACGCCGCGTTGGCGCATCGGCGCCTTCAGCGGCAGCACCAGGCAGCGGCTGGCGGGCAGCGTGTCGGTGCCTGCGCCGGCGGCGCGGCCGTGGCGGAAGGCCCAGGAGACGACGCCTTCGTCGGCCTCGGCCTCGCCGCCGGGCAGGCGCTGCAGCTCGTCGTGCTCGTCGGTGGCGTAGAGCGCGCAGCGGGCGCCGAACTCGGCGGCGACGAAACGCGCGCCGATCTCGGCCACCTGCGCCGGCAGCAGCGCCGCCGACAGGTCGCGCGTCATCTCGTAGAGCCGGCGCACGCGGCGCTCGCGCTGCATCGCCGCGGCGGCCTGCACCTTGAGCCCGGCGGTGAGCTGGCCGATGGCCAGCGCCACAGCCAGCATGACGCCGAAGGTCACGAGGTACTGCACGTCGCTGACGGCGAACGAGAAACGCGGCGGCACGAAGAAGAAGTCGAACAGCGCGACGCCGAAGAAGGCCGCCGCCACCGCCGGCCCGCGGCCGAAGCGCAGGCCGACGCCGACGACGGCCAGC
>NZ_AEWG01000133.1 GCF_000190375.1 Rubrivivax benzoatilyticus JA2 = ATCC BAA-35 | reverse complement strand
CGCGCCGCGGCCGACGGGTCGATGAGCAGTAGTCGCTGGCCGCTCCCGCGGTCAGCGTGGGTTGAAACAGCACAGCATCAGGGGACCTCAATGAACGACCGCGTCGCTGGCCGCTCCCGCGGTCAGCGTGGGTTGAAACCAGTGCATGAAAGCCGGTTCGGTCGCGCGTGCACCTGTCGCTGGCCGCTCCCGCGGTCAGCGTGGGTTGAAACACCGAGATCTCGGTGTTGTCGCCGGCCTTGGCCGGTCGCTGGCCGCTCCCGCGGTCAGCGTGGGTTGAAACGTCTGGCGCCGGCAACGCCGGCGGTGGGCGGGGAGTCGCTGGCCGCTCCCGCGGTCAGCGTGGGTTGAAACAGCCCGACACGGCGAAGCGGCGACGCCGGCGTGGGGTCG
>NZ_AEWG01000134.1 GCF_000190375.1 Rubrivivax benzoatilyticus JA2 = ATCC BAA-35 | reverse complement strand
CGAACACCAGGCCGCCGTGCGCGAGCACCAGGCGCTGGCCGAGGCGCTGGCCGCGCCCGAGCGCGCCGAAGCCCAGCGCCGCCAGCCGCTCGCGCTGGCCGACGCGCAGGCCCAGCAGGCCGCGGCGCAAAGAGGACTGGACGCGGTGCAGGCACGCATCGCCGCGGCACGCCCGGACATCCTGCGCCAGGACGTCGAGCGCCTGCGCCGCAGCGCCGACGAGGCCGAACGCGCCCACCGCGCCCGCGAACTCGAAGTCGCGCGTCTGGCCGCCGAACTGGCCGCCGTCGGCGCGCAAGGCCTGGACGAACAGCTGGCCGGCGAACGGGCCGCCGCCGAGCACGCGGCGCGCCGCCGCGACGAGCTGCAGCGCCGCGCCGACGCGCTGGAGCTGCTGCTGGGCAAGCTGGAGTCGCACCGCCAGGCGCTGACGCGCCGGCTGCAGGCGCCGCTGCAGAAACACCTGGACCACTACGCCTCGCTGCTGTTCCCGGCCGGGCGGCTGGAAGTCGGCGACAGCCTGCGGCCCGAGGTGCTGGCGCGGCCGGGGCAACGCGGCGAGGAGCGCGGCGCCTTCGAGACGCTGTCCTTCGGCGCCCGCGAGCAGCTCGGCCTGGTCTGCCGCCTGGCCTACGCCGACCTGCTGCGCGAAGCCGGCCGGCCGACGCTGGTCATCCTCGACGACGCGCTGGTGCACACCGACGCCGAACGGCTGGAGCGCATGAAACGCATCGTCTTCGACGCCGCGCAGCGCCACCAGCTGCTGGTCTTCAGCTGCCACCCGGCGCAGTGGCGCGACCTCGGCGTGCCGGTGCGGCGGCTGTAGACGCGGGGGCAACGATGCGGGGGGCAGGTCTCGCGGGGGCGGTCGGGGTCAGGGCGGTCGGGGTCAGGTCTCGCAAGACCTGACCCCAGGCTTCCCGCGCGGTAACGCGATCTCGGCGTGCCGAGAGCGGTCGGGGTCAGGTCTCGCGAGACCTGACCCCAGGCTTCTGACCCCAGGGCGGTCGGCACCGTAGTAGGTCGGGGTCAGGTCTCTCAAGACCTGACCCCAGGCTTCCAGGCTTCCCCGGACTCGGCCTTGACGCTGCCGCGGGCAACGCGGCGCGCTTTGCGCGATGCTCGCGGCCGATGTCCCTGCCGCCGCTGTCCCACCACGAGATCCTGACGCTGGTCGCGCCGCTGTCGCGCCGCGGCTGCCGCGTCGAGCTGGCGGCCAGCGACCGCCTCGCACGCTGCCTCGTCTTCCGCGCCACCGAACACGCCGCCACCGACGCGCTGCCGGCGATCCACGACCAGCTCGAACTCGACTGCAGCGCCGAAGGCCGCTTCAAGCTCACCCGTGTGCTGACGATGGCCGGCGCCCGCGCCCGCCTCGAAGCTGCCGGCCCCGACGCCGGCGCGCTGCACGACCGGCTGATGGCCGTCGCGCCGCAGCGCGCCTTCAGCGCCGGCCAGGGCTGGGCGGTGGCCCGCGACTACACGCTCGACGGCGACGGCGAAGACGGCCTGATCCTGCAGCGCGGCGTCGCGCGCATCGCCGGCGGGCTGACGCTGACGCTGTCGCTGCCAGCCGTGCGCCGCATGTCGGCCGAGCTGACGCTGGCGGCCACCGGCGGCCACGAGCTGGAGCTGCCCGAGGACGTGCTCGCGGTGCTGGGCTGGAACTGGGCGCCGCTGGCGCGCAAGCCCGGCGGCTGGGAGAGCCGGCTGCGTGTGCCGGGCGGCATCGCCCAGCGCTGCCGCCGCGCCGAGGCCGACCTGGACCGCGCCGCCGCCCACCTGGCGCAGACGCTGGCCGAGCCGCCGGCGCGGTATCACGAACGCCTGGCGGCGGCGCGCTGGGTCGCGGCCTTCCGGCGCGCGATCCCGTCGCTGACCGCGGTCGCGCTGGTCGCCACCGTGGCGCTGATGCCGCACGGCGGCGACGACCGCAACACGCCGGGGCTGTGGTTCGTCTTCTATCACCTGCCGACGTTGGTGCTGGCGCTCAGCTTCTGCCTGCAGGAGATGCCGCGTTTCGAGATCCCGCCGCTGCCGCGGCGCTCGGCTGCGGCCGACTGGCGGCGCCTGCCGCGCCCGGCGCGCGCCTGAGGCAGGCCGCCGCCTCAGCGCCGCAGCGCGCGCGACAGCAGCAGCACCGGCAGCAGGCCGACGGCGACGATGGCCAGCGACGGCAGCGCCGCCTCGGCCAGGCGCTCGTCGCGCGCGAAGTTGTAGGCGACGACGGCCAGCGTGTCGCGGCCGAAGGGGCGCAGCACCAGCGTCGCCGGCAGCTCCTTCATCGCGTCGACGAAGACCAGCAGCGCTGCGGCCAGCGCCGAGCGCCGCAAGAGCGGCAGGTGCAGCTCGCGCCACAGCCGCCAGCCACCGCCGCCCAGCAGGCGCGCGCTCTCGTCGACCGAAGCCGGCACGCGTGCATAACCCGCCTCGACCGACTGCAGCGCCACCGCCGAGAAGCGCACCAGGTAGGCGTAGACCAGGCCGAAGGCGGTGCCGGTGAACAGCGCGCCCAGCGGCGCCTCGGGCCAGACGCGCTGCACCCAGGCCACCGGCAGCAGCAGGCCGACGGCGATCACCGCGCCGGGCACCGCGTAACCCAGCGACAGCACCCGCGCGGCCAGCGACAGCGGCCCGCCGCCGCCGCGGCGCAGCGCGAAACCCAGCGCCAGCGCCAGCGCGGTGGCGGCGAGTGCGGCCAGCCCGGCGAGCTCGAAGCTGTTGCGCGCCCATTCGGCAAAACGCGGCAGCGGCAGGCCGAACTCGGACACCGTCGCCTCCTGCCACACCAGCCAGCCCAGCCAGCCGACCGGCAGCACGAACCCGAGCAGCACCGGCAGCGCACACAGCGCCAGCATCGCGGCGGCCGCGCCGCCGCGCAGCAGCAGCGGCCGCGCGTCGGCCGAGCCGGCGCCGCCCGGGCGCGAGGCGGCGAAACGCAGCCGCTTCTGTGCCCGGCGTTCGACGACCAGCAGCAGCGCGACGACGGCCAGCAGCATCGAGGCCAGCTGCGCCGCGGCGACGCGGTCGTCCATCACCAGCCAGGCCTTGTAGATGCCGGTGCTGAAGGTCGTCAGCCCGAAGTAGCTGCCGACGCCGTAGTCGGCCAGCGTCTCCATCAGCGCCAGCGCGATGCCGGCGGCGATCGCCGGGCGCGCCAGCGGCAGCGCCACCTCCAGCACGCGCCGGCGCAGGCCGGCGCCGAGCAGGCGCGCCGCCTCCATCATCGGCGCCGCCCGTTCGCCGAGCGCGGTGCGCGCCAGCAGGTAGACGTACGGATAGAGGCACAGCACGAACAGCAGCACCGCGCCCCAGAGGCTGCGCACGTCGGGCCACAGCGCGCCCTGCGCGCCGGTCAGCGCGCGCAAGGCCACCTGGATCGGGCCGCTGTACTGCAGCGCGTCGGTCCAGGCATAGGCCAGCACGTAGGCCGGCATCGCCAGCGGCAGCAGCAGCGCCCACTCCAGCACGCGCCGGCCGGGGAAGTCGAACAGCGTCACCGCCGCCGCCGCGCCGGTGCCGACCAGCGCGACGCCGACGCCGACACCCAGCACCAGCAGCAGCGACTGCGCGGCATAGCCGGCCATCACCGTCGAGGCCTGGTGGCGCAGGACCTCCAGCGCCCCGGCGTCCAGCGTCGCCCAGGCGCCGAGCACGCCGAACACCGGCAGCGCCAGCAGCACGCAGAGGATTGTCAGCAGCAGTCGCATCGCGGTCGGCCCGGGAACCGCCGGCGATGGCGGCGGTTCGCGCCGGGTGTCCGGCGGGGCAGCGTGGTAATACGAACAATTATCATGGACCGATGTTCCTGAACGTGGATTCGGTCTCCGTGCGCTACACGCGGGGCACGGCGCGGGCCGCCGTCGAGGCGGTGTCGCTGGGCCTGGCCGCGGGCCAGATCGGCGTGCTGCTGGGGCCTTCGGGCTGCGGCAAGACCTCGCTGCTGCGCGCCGTTGCCGGGCTGGAGCGCTGCGCCGCCGGCCGCATCACGATGGACGGGCGCACGCTGTCGGACGCCTCGGCCGGCGTGCACCTGGAGCCGGAGGCGCGGCGCGTCGGCATGGTGTTCCAGGACTACGCGCTGTTCCCGCACCTGACGGTGGCCGAGAACGTCGGCTTCGGGCTGAAGGCGCTGGCGCGCGCCGAACGCGAGGCGCGCGTGGCGGCGATGCTGGACCTCGTCGGCCTGGGCCACGCGGCGCGCCGCGCGCCGCACCAGCTGTCGGGCGGCCAGCAGCAGCGCATCGCGCTGGCGCGGGCGCTGGCGCCGAGGCCCGAGCTGCTGCTGCTCGACGAGCCCTTCTCCAGCCTGGACGCCGACCTGCGCGAGTCGCTGGCGCAGGAGCTGCGCGCGATCCTCAAGGACAGCGGCACGACGGCGCTGCTGGTCACGCACGACCAGCTCGAGGCCTTCGCGCTGGGCGACGTCGTCGGCGTGATGCACGACGGCCGGCTCGAGCAGTGGGACGAGCCCTACACGCTGTACCACCGCCCGGCGAGCCGTTTCGTCGCCGGCTTCATCGGCCACGGCGTGTTCGCGCCGGCGCGCATCGCCGCCGACGGCGGCACGCCGGCGGTGCACACGCCGCTGGGCGCGCTGGCCGACGTCGCCGAATGCCCGCTGCCGGGCGCCTACCCCGGAGACGAGTGCGAGGTGCTGCTGCGCGCCGACGACGTCGTGCACGACGACACGAGCCCGGTGAAGGCCTGCATCGAGCGCAAGGCCTTCCGCGGCTCGGAGTTCCTCTACACGCTGCGCCTGCCCGGCGGCGAGCGCCTGCTGGCGCACGTGCCCTCGCATCACGACCACCAGATCGGCGAATGGATCGGCATCCGCGCCGAGGTCGACCACGTCGTGACTTTTGCGCGCCCCCAAGCTCGCTGACGCTCGCTACCCCCCGAGGGAGCCGTCCGCCAACGGACCGGCAAAGCCGGGCCGTGGCGGGAAGCTTGATCGGATGCGCCAGACATGTCCGGCCCGCCGCCGTGGCCGTCGCCGTGCAGCACGCCACGCCGGGTGAGGGTCCTCACCCATCCCCCTGCCCCGTGGCAGCACAACCCCGCACCCTATACTGCGCCGCAGTAGAAAGTCGGCTTCGGAGCAGGACGTCATGGGTGCAAAACTGAGAGTTGCCGGGCTGCTGGCGGTGGGGGCCCTCGCGGGCGCGATGACGACGCTGCAGCTGCAGGCCAACGCGCGCGAGACGCTCGCGCCGCTGCCGCTGGAAGAGCTGCAGCAGCTCGCTGCCGTGTTCGGCATGATCAAGAGCGACTACGTCGAGCCGGTCGACGAGAAGAAGCTGATCTCCGACGCCATCGGCGGCATGGTCGCCGGGCTGGACCCGCATTCGCAGTACTTCGACAAGAAGAGCTTCAAGGAATTCCGCGAGAGCACCGGCGGCAAGTTCGTCGGCATCGGCATCGAGATGGGCATGGAAGACGGCCTCGTGAAGGTCGTCTCGCCGATCGAGGGCTCGCCGGCCTTCCGTGCCGGGCTGAAGCCGGGTGACCTGATCACGCGCATCGACGACACCGCGGTCAAGGGCCTGACGGTCGACCAGGCCGTCAAGCGCATGCGCGGCGAACCCAACACCAAGGTCAGCCTGACGGTGCTGCGCAAGAGCGAGAACCGCAGCTTCCCGGTGACGATCACGCGCGAGGAGATCCGCGTGCAGAGCGTGCGCGCGAAGATGTTCGAGCCGGGTTACGCCTGGGTCCGCGTCAGCCAGTTCCAGGACCGCACCGTCGACGACTTCGCGCGCAAGGTCGAGGAGCTGTACAAGCAGGACCCGAACATCAAGGGCATCGTGCTCGACCTGCGCAACGACCCGGGCGGCCTGCTCGACGGCGCGGTGGCGATCGCCTCGGCCTTCCTGCCGCCGGACGTCGTCGTCGTCTCGACCAACGGCCAGATCGCCGACTCCAAGGCGACCTTCAAGGCCGCGCCCGAGTACTACCTGCGCCGCGCCGGCGCCGACCCGCTGCGCAAGCTGCCGGCGGCGCTGAAGACGGTGCCGCTGGTGGTGCTGGTCAACGAAGGCTCGGCCTCGGCCAGCGAGATCGTCGCCGGCGCGCTGCAGGACCACAAGCGCGCCACCGTGATGGGCGCGCAGACCTTCGGCAAGGGCTCGGTGCAGACCGTGCGCCCGCTGTCGGCCGACACCGCGCTGAAGATCACGACGGCGCGCTACTACACGCCGTCGGGCCGCTCGATCCAGGCCAAGGGCATCGTGCCCGACATCTGGCTCGACGAGACCGCCGAAGGCAACGTCTTCGCCGCGCTGCGCATGCGCGAGGCCGACCTCGAGAAGCACCTGCAAGGTGCCGACGAGAAGAAGGACGACGCGCGCGAGAAGGCGCGCGAGGAAGCGCGCCAGAAGCTCGAGGAGCAGTTCGCCAAGAACAAGGAGACGCCCAAGCCGCTGCCCGAGTTCGGCAGCGCCGAGGACTTCCCGCTGGTGCAGGCCTTCAACCAGCTGCGCGGCAAGCCGGTGATCGTCAGCAAGACCGCTGTCGAGCGCCAGGCCGAGGCGGCCGACGACAAGCAGTGAGCCTGACGCGCGTGCCCGCCGGCACGCGCGCCGCCAGGACGATCACGTGAACGACGAGCAGCTGCTGCGCTACTCGCGCCACATCCTGCTCGACGCGCTGGGCATCGAGGGCCAGCAGCGGCTGCTGGCCGCGCACGCCCTCGTCATCGGCGCCGGCGGCCTGGGTTCGCCGGTCGGGCTGTACCTGGGCAGCGCCGGCGTCGGCCGCATCACCGTCGTCGACGACGACACGGTCGACGCCACCAACCTGCAGCGCCAGATCGCCCACCGGCTCGACCGCATCGGCACGCCGAAGGCCGCGTCGCTGGCCGCCGGCATCGCGGCGCTGAACCCCGACGTGCAGCTGGACGTGCGTGTGCAGCGCGCCGACGCCGCGCTGCTCGACGAACTGGTGCCGCAGGCCGACGTCGTGCTCGACTGCAGCGACAACTTCCGCACCCGCCACGCCGTCAACGCCGCCTGCGTGCAGCACCGCCGGCCGCTGGTCTCGGGCGCGGCGATCGGCTTCGACGGCCAGGTCTCGGTGTTCGACCCCCGCCGCGACGACGCCCCGTGTTACGCCTGCCTGTTCCCGCCCGATGCCGGCCACGAGGACGCGGCCTGCGCGACGATGGGCGTGTTCGCGCCGCTGGTCGGCCTGGTGGGCAGCGCCCAGGCCGCCGAGGCACTGAAGTTGCTCGCCGGCATCGGCGAGCCGCTCGCCGGGCGGCTGCTGCTGGTCGACGCGATGGGCATGCGCTTCGACGAGATCCGCGTCGCGCGCGCCGAAGCCTGCCCCGTCTGCCGTTTAAGCTCGCCACCATGAACGATCCCCGCCACCCGATCCTCTCGACCCGGAACTTCCCGACCGCCGAGGAGGACGCGCGCACGATGGAGGGCCAGCGCTACGCCGGCCCCGAGAGCGCCTATCGACTGGCCTTCACCGACACCGCCTTCCTGCTGCGCGAGGAACTGCGCCCGGTGCGCATGCAGCTGGAGCTGCTCAAGCCCGAGCTGGTGCAGCAGGAACAGGGCATCGAGTCGACGATCGTCATCTTCGGCAGCGCCCGCATCCTGCCCGAGGACGTCGCCCGCCAGCGCCTGGACGCCGCGCGTGCGACCGGCGACACCACGGCCGTCGCCCGCGCCGAGGCGGCGCTGGCGATGAGCGCCTACTACGAGCAGGCGCGGCGTTTCGCGGCCATCGTCACCGAACGTTCGGCGAAGCTGGCCGCGCCGATCTACGTCGTCACCGGCGGCGGCCCCGGCATCATGGAGGCGGGCAACCGCGGCGCCTTCGAGGTCGGCGGCAAGAGCCTGGGCCTGAACATCGTGCTGCCGCACGAGCAGGCGCCCAACCCGTACATCACGCCGGAGCTGTGTTTCCAGTTCCACTACTTCGCGCTGCGCAAGATGCACTTCGTGATGCGCAGCAAGGCGCTGGTGTGTTTCCCCGGCGGCTTCGGCACGCTGGACGAACTCTTCGAGACGATGACGCTGATCCAGACCGGCAAGAGCCGGCCGCGGCCGATCCTGCTGTTCGGGCGCGCGTTCTGGGAGAAGCTGATCAACTTCGAGCACCTGGTCGAGACCGGCATGATCGGTGCCGGCGACCTGAACCTGTTCCGCTTCGTCGAGACCGCCGAGGAGGCCTGGGACCACCTGGCTTCGTTCTACGGCTTCGACACCCTCCCGAACGAGGAGACCCGCGATGTCTGACCCCGTCCGCCGCGTCAGCCTGATCGGCGCGCCCACCGACATCGGCGCCGGCGCACGCGGCGCCAGCATGGGCCCCGAGGCGATGCGTGTCGCCGGCCTGCAGACGACGCTGGAGTCGCACGAGGTCGAGGTGCAGGACCGCGGCAACCTCGGCGGCCCGTCCAACCCGTGGCTGCCGCCGGTCGAGGGCTACCGCCACCTGGAGCAGGTCGTCGCCTGGAACCGGGCCGTGCACGACGCGGTGCACGCCGAACTGGCCGACGGCCGCATGCCGATCCTGCTCGGCGGCGACCACTGCCTGGCGATCGGCTCGATCAGCGCCGTCGCGCGCCACTGCCGCGAAACGGGCAAGCGGCTGCGCGTGCTCTGGCTCGACGCCCACGCCGACTTCAACACCAGCCGGCTGACGCCCAGCGGCAACATCCACGGCATGCCGGTGGCCTGCCTCTGCGGCCACGGCCCGAAGGAGCTCGTCGAGATCGGCGGCCAGGTGCCGGCGCTGAACCCGAAGTGGGTGCGCCAGATCGGCATCCGCAGCGTCGACCCGGGCGAGAAGCGCTTCGTGCACGAGGTCGGGCTCGAGGTCTTCGACATGCGCTACATCGACGAGATGGGCATGCGCCACACGATGGAGCTGGCGCTGGCGACGCTGGACGCCAACACGCACCTGCACGTCAGCTTCGACGTCGACTTCCTCGACCCCGAGATCGCGCCCGGCGTCGGCACCACGATCCCCGGCGGCCCGACCTACCGCGAAGCCCAGCTCTGCATGGAGATGATCGCCGACACCGGCCGCCTGGCCAGCCTCGACGTGATGGAGCTGAACCCGGCGCTGGACGTGCGCAACAAGACCGCCGTGCTCGCCGTCGACCTGATCGAGAGCCTGTTCGGCAAGAGCACGCTGATGCGCGCACCGCGCTGACCGCCATGACATCCGACACCGCCTTCGACGTCGCCATCGTCGGCGCCGGCATCGCCGGCGTCTCGCTTGCCGCACGCCTGGCCGGCCACGGCCGCGTGCTGCTGCTCGAACGCGAGAGCCAGCCCGGCACGCAGTCCAGCGGCCGCAGCGCGGCGATGTTCATGGAGAGCTACGGCCCGCCGCAGGCGCGTGCGCTGACGCGCGCCAGCCGCGCCAGCTACGCCGCACCGTCGATCGTGCCGATCCTGTCGCCGCGCGGCGTGCTCTACGTCGCC
Source organism: Rubrivivax benzoatilyticus JA2 = ATCC BAA-35 (assembly GCF_000190375.1). GTDB lineage: Bacteria > Pseudomonadota > Gammaproteobacteria > Burkholderiales > Burkholderiaceae_C > Rubrivivax > Rubrivivax benzoatilyticus. The sequence continues at coordinate 10,132 of NZ_AEWG01000134.1, read as the reverse complement.
TGGCAGGGCCAGCAGGCGCTGCTCGACGCGCTGGCCGGCCCGGGGACCGAACGCCTGGACGCCGCGCAGACGCTGGCGCGTGTGCCGGTGCTGCGCGCCGAGGGCCTGATCGGCTCGGTGGCCGAACCCGACGCGATGGACATCGACGTGCACGCCGCGCTGCAGGGCTGGCTGGCGGTGGCGCGCGCTCAAGGCGCCGCGCTGTGGACGGGCGCCGAGCTGGCGTCGGCGCGCCGCGAGGCCGACACCTGGCAGCTCACGCTGGCCGACGGCCGCACGGCGAACACCCGGGTGCTCGTGAACGCGGCCGGCGCCTGGGCCGACCGGGTCGCCGAGCGCGCCGGCATCGCGCCGCTGGGCCTGCAGCCCAAGCGCCGCAGCGCCTTCACCTTCGATGCGCCGGCCGGCGTCGAGCACCGCGGCTGGCCGCTGGTGGCCGCCGCCGACGAGAGCTTCTACATCAAGCCCGACGCCGGCCAGCTGCTGGGCTCGCCGTGCAACGCCGACCCGGTGCCGGCGCACGACGTCGTCGCCGAGGAGCTCGACGTGGCGACCGGCATCGCCGCGATCGAGGAGCGCACGACGATGACCATCCGCCGGCCGCGGCACACCTGGGCCGGCCTGCGCACCTTCGCGCCCGACGGCGAGCTGGTCATCGGCTTCGACGAGACCGCCGACGGCTTCTTCTGGCTCGCCGGCCAAGGCGGATACGGCGTGCAGAGCGCCCCGGGCGCGGCGCTGCTGGCCGAGTCGCTGATCCTCGAGGCGCCGCTGCCCGAGGCGCTGGCGCGCGAAGGCGTCGAGCCGGGCGCGATGTCGCCGGCCAGGCTGCGAGGCTAGGCGCCAGCCGGGGGCGGCCCCGGCCGGCTCGCGCACTCCGCGTACAGCCGCACGCGGCAGCCGGCGCACACCGCCGGGTCCAGGCGCGGCACGATGGTGGCCAGCGCGCTGTGTTTGTCGGCGAAGACATGGTCCTCGCCCAGGCGGTCCAGGAACCGGCGCTGCTGCCAGGTCTGCAGCACCTCGGGGCGCGGGCGGTGGAAGTACAGGTCGCCGCCGAGCGCCAGCCGCCGCGTGTGCTCCTGCTCCCAGAGCGCGGCGCCGGCGTGGTCGATGAAGTTCATGCTCTTGGCCATCACCAGCAGGTGCTTCGGGGCGCCGGGCGCGGCGCGCAGCGCCTGCAGCCGCTCGCCGACGTGGGCCACGGCGCCGAACCAGACCGAACCTTCCATGCGCAGCATCTTCAGCTGCGGGCACTCGGCGCCGGGCGCGTCGTCGACGACGACCATCGCGCGGTCGGGCGGCGGCCGGTCGAAGCCCATCGTGCGCAGCGCCGGGCGCGAGGTGCGGTAGAGGTAGACCACCAGCGACAGCCCGACGCCGCCGACGATGGCCTGCTCCAGCGGCAAGGCCAGCGTCGCGGCCAGCGTCGCGGCGGCCACCGCGGCTTCGGTGCGGTCCTGTTGCAGGCGTTCGCGCCACTGCTCGCGGTCGATCAGCGTCGCCGCCACCCACAGCAGCAGGCCGGCGATGGCCGCCGTCGGGATCCAGGCGATGGCCGGCGCCGCCAGCAGCGCCAGCAGCAGCACGAACAGGCCCGAGAACACCGCCGCCAGCGGCGTGCGCGCGCCGGCTTCCAGGTTGGGCATCGAACGGTTCAGCGAACCGCTGGCGACGAAACCCGAGCTGCAGGCGCCGGCCAGGTTGGCCAGACCCTGGCCCATGCACTCGCGGTTGACGTCCAGCGGCTGGTCGGTGCGCGCGGCCAGCGCCTTGGCGATGGCGATGCTCTGGCCGGTCGCGACGACGGTCAGCGCCAGCGAGACGCCGGCCAGCCGCGGCAGGTCGGCCCAGGCCAGCGCCGGCGGGCCCCACGAGAGATGGTCGATGCGCTGCTCGCCGACGAAGTCCAGCACCACGCCTTCACGCATCGCCAGCCAGGCCGCCAGCGCGGCGAGCGCCAGCGTCGCCAGCAGGAAGGGCCCGCGCCGCCAGACCTGGCGCAGCGCCCAGGCGACGACCAGCGTGCCGCAGGCGAGCACGATGCCGGGCAGGTCGCCGACGACCGACTCCAGCGCGTGCCAGGCGATCAGCAGCGCCGCGCCGCTGGTGAAGCCCAGCAGCACCGACGGCGAGATGAAGTGCGCCAGCGAGCCCAGCCGCAGCAGCGCGATCGCGGTCTGCATCAACCCGACCCCCAGCGTCGCGACCAGCGCCAGCCGCAGGTACTCGGGGCTGCCCGGCAACGCCAGCGGCGCGAGCATCGCCGCCAGCGCCAGCGACACGGCGTTGGTCGGCCCGGTGGCCACCAGCCGGCTGGAGCCGGCCAGCGCGGCGACGATGCAGGGCACGATCGCGGTGTACAGGCCCCAGGTCGGCGGCAGCCCGGCCAGCGCGGCGAAGGCGATGGCCTGCGGCAGCGCCAGCACCGCGCCCAGCAGCCCGGCGGCGGCATCGGCGCGCAGGCTCGTGCGGTTCACGTCCTCGACCCACGGCCCCAGCCAGCGCGCCCACGGCGCGCGTGCACTCCTTTGCAACGTCATCCGCCGAGCGTATCAGCGCCCCGCGGCACCCGGGGGGAACCGTTCTTGCATAGCATGGGCACCATGGCAGGAGCATCCCCGCCGCAGTCCCCGCTGCTGATCGGCTTCTCGGCTCGCATCTACACGCCCGGCACGCCGGGCATCCACCTCGACGGTGTCTGGACGCGCACGCTGCACTACCTGGAGCAGTCGGTCGCGCACTGGGTGCTGCGCGGCGGCGCGGTGGCGCTGATGGTGCCGGCGGTCACCGCCGACAGCGTCGTCACGCGCGGCGACCTGAACCTGCGCCACTACGCCGACGCGCTCGACGGCCTGGTGCTGCAGGGCGGCAACGACGTCGCGCCCGAGACCTACGGCCAGACGCCGCTGCACCCCGACTGGCACGGCGACCGCGTGCGCGACCTCTACGAGATCGAGCTCGTCGACGCCTTCGTCACCGCCGGCAAGCCGGTGTTCGGCATCTGCCGCGGGATGCAGCTGCTCAACGTGATGTACGGCGGCACGCTGGTGCAGGACATCCCGACGCAGCGGCCGGCGGCCCGTGCGCACCGCGACAGCTCGAACTACGAGCGCCATTTCCACGACGTCGAGATCGTGCCTGGCACACGCCTGGCGCAGCTCTACGGCGGGCTGGCGCGCGCCACCGTCAACAGCATCCACCACCAGGCGGTGGAGCGCCTGGCGCCGGGCTTCGCCGTCGAGGCGCGATGCCCGGACGACGGCACCATCGAGGCCGTGCGCCACGAGGGCCCGGCCTGGATCTCCGCGGTGCAGTGGCACCCCGAGTTCCACGTGCCGGGCGACCCGGCGACCTTCGACGACTCGCGGCTGCTGGCCGACTTCCTGGCCGCGGCGCGCGAACGCAAGCGCTGATCAGCAGGGGCCGTGCTGGCGGCGGAAGTCGGCCGGCCGCAGCGCGCCACGCGCCGCGTGCAACCCGCGCTGCAGCGCGTGCGCGACACGCTCCTCCTTGACGAAGGGGCCGCGGTCCCACTTCACACGCGAGCTCCAGGCGTGGCCCTCGGACACCATGTGCCGCGCCAGATCCTGGCCGTCGAGCAGCACCGAGCCGGTGACGACACCGTCGCGGCCGCTCACCGGCCGGGTGACGGTGACGAGATGGCCCTGGGCCCGTTCGGCGAGTTCACGGCGCGACTCGGGCCCCCAGTCCTGGCAGGCCAGCGGCGCATCGGCGCCGGCCAGGCGCACACGCACCGGGGCGCCGTCGGCCGGCGTGACGACGACGGTGTTGCCGTCAATGACCTGGGTGACGCGGCCTTCGATCGGCGTTTTGGGCGGCGCGGCGAACGCGGCGCCGGCCAGCAGTGCGAGCGCCAGGCCCGGGAGTGTCTTCATGTCGTGCGGGAACAGTGTCAGAACGCCAGCGCGATGATCCCCGCGACAAAGCCCGCCAGCAACAAAAGCCAGAGTGCGACGACCAGCACCGCGCCCCAGACCAGCCGAGGCAGCTGCTCGCGCCCGGCCTCGGCTTCGCGCAGCCGCGCCTGCCAGAGTTCGGGCGGTGTCAGCTTGACGACCAGCGCGATGCCCAGCGGCACCAGGATCAGGTCGTCGAGCAGGCCCAGCACCGGGATGAAGTCCGGGATCAGGTCGATCGGCGACAGCGCGTAGGCCAGCACCGCGATGGCGATCCAGCGCACCGCACGCGGCGTGTCGCGGTGCTTGAACAGCTTCCACAGCGCGAGCAGGTAGGTGCCCAGGCGCGCGGCGTTGCCGGCGGCGAAGAGGCGGCGAACGCGCTTCATGACGCCGCGCGGCGGCGCTGGGGCGCCGGCTTGTCGAGCGCCGCGTTCGACGACGCCAGCAGGCGTTCGAGCCGGTCCTTCATCTGCTCGGTCGACAGGCGCTCGCGCAGCCGTTCGACGAGCAGCGGCAGCGCGAACGGGCTCGCGGCCTTCAGCTCGACGATCTCCAGGTCCAGGGTGTCCATCTGCTGCAAGGTGGTGGCGAGGCGGCCGATTTCCAGCTCCTGCGCCAGCACCTCGCGTTCGGCCTGCGCCAGCAGGCGGTTGCCGGCGTCGTAGCGCCGGAACACGCCCCAGAACAGGGAACTCGACGCCTGCAGCTGGCGCAGGCTCTTCGGCGCGCCGGGGTAGCCGCCGAACACCAGCCCGGCGATGCGCGCGATCTCGCGGAAACGCCGCTGCGCCAGTTCGCCCGAGTTCAGGCTGGCCAGCACGTCGGCCAGCAGCGTGTCGGTGGCGAACAGGCGTTTGTCCTCCAGCAGCGCGAGATCCGGCGCCTCGGCGGCCAGGATCTCCAGGCCGTAGTCGTTGACACACAGCGAGAAGGTGTTGGGCCGCGCCTGCGCCAGCCGCCAGGCCAGCAGCTGGGCCAGGCCGACGTGCACGTTGCGGCCGGCGAACGGGTACAGGAAGAGGTGCCAGCCTTCACGCGTGCGCAGCCGCTCGACCAACAGCCGGCCACGCTGCGGCAGCCGCGACAGCCGCCTCTGGGCCTCCAGCATCGGCCGCGCGGCTTCGAGCTCGGGTTCGGCGAAAACGCCGGCCGCGACCTCGTCGAGCAGCGCCTGCACCGCGTCGGCCAGCTCCGAGGACAGCGGCATGCGGCTGCCGTTCCAGGCCGGCACCAGGCCTTTGGGCTTCGTCGCCTTGCGCACGTAGGCCGCCAGGTCCTGGGTGCGCACGTACTCCAGCAGCCGGCCGGCGAAGACGAAGACGTCGCCGGGTTTGAGCCGGGCGATGAACCCTTCCTCGACGCTGCCGATCGTGCCGCCCGACAGCCATTTCACCTGCATCGTCGCGTCGGCGACGATGGTGCCGACCTGCAGCCGGTGGCGGCGCGCGATGCCGCGGTCGACGACGCGCCAGACGCCGTCGACACACTGCACGCGGTGGTACTCGGGGTAGGCGCCCAGGCTGTCGCCGCCGCGTTCGACGAAGGCCAGCGCCCAGTCGAACTCGGTGCGGCTCAGCCCGCGGTAGGCGGGCGCGCTGCGCACTTCGTCGTACAGCGCGCCAGCCTCGAAACCGCCACCCAGCGCCACCGTCACGAGGTGCTGCACCAGCACGTCCAGCGGCTTGTCGGGTGTGCGCCGCGACTCGACGCGCCCGGCCAGCGCCGCACGCCGCGCCGCCGCGGCCTCCACCAATTCCAGCGTGTTCGTCGGCACCAGCGTCACGCGGCTGGCGCGGCCCGGTGCGTGGCCGCTGCGCCCGGCGCGCTGCAGCAGCCGCGCGATGCCTTTGGCGCTGCCGATCTGCAGCACACGTTCGACCGGCAGGAAGTCGACGCCCAGGTCCAGGCTGGAGGTGGCGACCACCGCCTTCAGCCGCCCGTCCTTCAGCCCGGCCTCGACCCAGTCGCGCACGCTGCGGTCCAGCGAACCATGGTGCAGCGCGACCAGGCCCGCCCAGTCGGGGCGCGCGTCGAGGATCAGCCGGTACCAGATCTCGGCCTGCGAGCGCACGTTGGTGAACACCAGCGACGTCGACGAGGACTCGATCTCGTCGAGCACCGGCTGCAGCATCTGCGCGCCGAGGTGGCCGCCCCAGGAGAAACGCCCCGGCTCGTGCGGCAGCAGCGTGTCGACGACCAGGCGCTTCTCGATGCGGCCCTGCACCAGCCGGCCGTGGTCGTGGCCGACCAGCGTCGCCATCGCCTCGTTGAGATTGCCGATCGTCGCCGACAGCCCCCAGACGGCGAGCTGCGGGTTCCAGCGCTTCAAGCGCGCCAGCGCCAGCTGCACCTGCACACCGCGTTTGCTGCCGATCAGCTCGTGCCATTCGTCGACGATGACGGTCTGCACGCCGGCCAGCTCGGCGCGCGCCGACTCGCGCGTCAGCAGCAGCGACAGCGACTCGGGCGTCGTCACCAGCGTCTCGGGCAGGCGCCGGTCCTGGCGCGCACGTTCGGCACTGCCGGTGTCGCCGGTGCGCTGGGCGATGTCCCAGCCCGGCGGCGCAGCGGCCTGCAGCGCGCGCGTGGTGTCGGCAGCCAGCGCGCGCATCGGCGTCAGCCACAGCACCTGCAGCCCGCGCCGCGGCGCCGCACGCGCCAGCGCGCCGAACCAGACGGCGTAGGTCTTGCCGCTGCCGGTGGTGGCGTGCAGCAGGCCGCTGTCGCCCGCGGCCATCGCCGCCCAGACGGCGCGCTGGAACTCGAACGGCAACCAGCCGCGTGCACCGAACCAGGATTCGGCGTGCACGAGGCCGGCCACCTCGATCATGCGGTGACGATCCAGCCTTCGACCGGGTCGACGTCGGCCGGGATGCCGGCGCCGTCGCGCAAGCTGGCCCAGCCGGCCTGCAGCAGGCACAGCGCGGCGTCGAGCCGGTCGCCCGAGGCGTCGGCGACCAGCGCGTCGCGCTGGGCGTGTGTCAGCTTGAGCCGCAGCCCCAGCCGCGTGCGGCCCTGCTCCAGCGCGTCGACGAGGTCCTTGCGTGCGATGAGGCGGTCGGCGGCCTCGCTGTTCTTGTACGAACGCCGGCCCAGGATCTCGGCGGCCAGCAGGCCGGGATAGGCCTCGACGGCGCGGCGCTCGGCGTCGCCGGCCACCAGCCCCGGCACCTGCACGCCGGCGGCGACCAGGCGCGAGAAGCCTTCGTAGTACATGAACCCGACCGGCACGTAACGCGTCTGCAGCGGGCTGGAACTGGTCGTGCCGGGCAGCGAGACGTCGGTGCGGCGGTGCACCAGGCGCTGGCCGGCCGGGCGGCTATTGCCCCAGGCGTCGACCAGGGCGCGGAAGTCCATGCGCGCCGGGCAGCGCCGGCGCAGTTCGGCGACGACTTCGGCAGCACTCGTGCCCAGGCCCTGCGCCTCGACGAAGGCGCGCGGCAGGCCGAACGGGAAGTCGAAGCCGCCGAACCAGGGATGTTCGGCGAGCACGGCCTCGAAGCCGGCGAGCGTCGGCAGCTCGTCCACCCGTTCGAGGCGCAGCACGGCGCCGTGCAGCGTGCCGCGTGCGACGGTGATCGGCTTGCGCCGCGACGGCGCGCAGCTGAAGTCCACGCCGAGCAGCGGCAGCGAAGAAGCGGTCGGGGTCATCGCGGCGATTGTCGCGGGGCCGCCGCTACAGTCGGCGCATGACTGCCAATCCGACCCTCGTCGAGGCGCTGCGCGGCGGCGCCGTCGAATCCACCCACCGCGGCGCCTGGGCCGTCGTCGACGCCGACGGCGACGTCGTCGCCTCGGCCGGCGACATCGACCGGCCGATCTTCCCGCGTTCGGCGGTCAAGCTGCTGCAGGCGCTGCCGCTGGTCGAAAGCGGCGCCGCCGAACGTTATGGCCTGAACGACGAACAACTCGCGATCGCCTGCGCCTCGCACAACGGCGAGCCGCGCCACGTCGCCGTCGCGGCCTCGATGCTGGCCGCCGCCGGCGTCGACGACGCGGCGCTGGAGTGCGGCGCGCACTGGCCCTACCGCGACCTCGTGCAGCGCGAGATGGCCGCCGCCGGCCAGACGCCGGGCGCGCTGCACAACAACTGCTCGGGCAAACACGCCGGCTTCGTCTGCCTGGGCTGCCTGCTGGCCGGCGACGCCGACAAACGCGCCTTCCTCTCCGGCTACGTCAAACCCGAGCACCCGGTGATGCGCGAAGTCGGCGACGCGATCGAAGCCGCGACCGGCTGGCGCCTGGCCGACGCGCCGCGCGGCACCGACGGCTGCTCGATCCCGACCTACGCGATCCCGCTGCGCCACCTGGCGCTGGCCTTCGCACGCGCCGGCAGCGGCATCGGCCTGCGTGAAGGCCGCGCGCGCGCCGCGAAGCGGCTGATGGCCGCGGTCACCGCCGAGCCCTTCATGGTCGGCGGCAGCGGGCGCTTCGACACCCGCATCATCGAGCGCCTGGGCGAACGGGTGTTCTGCAAGGTCGGCGCCGAAGGCGTGTTCTGCGCCGCGTTCCCGAAGGCCGGGCTGGGCGTCGCGGTGAAGATGGACGACGGCGCCTCGCGCGCCTGCGAAGTCGTGATGGCGGCGCTGATCGAACGTTTCGTGCGCCTGGACGAGGCCGAACGCGGCTTCGTGCACGCCTTCGCCGACCAGCCGCTGGCCAACTGGAACGGCCTCGACGTCGGCCGGCTGCGCTGGGCGAGCTGAAACAAGGGCGGGCATCATCCGGTGCCTGCCGCCGATGATCCCGATGTCCCCTGCTCCCGCCCGGGCGCTGCGCCCGGCGCGTTTCGCCGTCCGCTCCCTCTTCTTCGCCTTCGGCACCGTCACCGGCGCCTGGGGCGCGCACGTGCCCAGCGCCAAGGCGCGCTACGGGCTGGACGAAGCGCAACTCTCGCTGGCGCTGCTGGCGGCGGCGGTCGGTGCCGTCGGCGCTCTGCTGCTCGCCGGGCGCGTGATCGGCCGGCACGGCCCGCGGCGTGTCGTGCCGGTGGCCGCGGTCGTCATCGCCGCGGCGCTGGGCACGCTGCTGCTGCACGGCGGCTTCGCGGCGCTGGTGGCGACGATGCTCGTGTTCGGCGCCGCCGGCGCGTTCTACGACGTCTCGATCAACGCCGAAGGCACGCTGCTGGAGGAACGCAGCGGCTTCAAGGTCGTCAGTGGCTTTCACGGCATGTGGAGCCTGGGCGCGATGACCGGCGCCGGCGGCTGCTCGGCGCTGCTCGCCGCCGGCGTGCCGGCCGCCTGGCAGCTCGGTGCGCTGGCGATCGTGGTGCTGGCGTTGTCGCTGGTCGCCGCGCGTTCGCTGCTGCCCGACCACCCGCCGGTGCCCGACGGCCCGCGGCGCTGGCGGCTGCCGCCGCCGCGCCTGCTGCTGCTGGGCACGCTGGCGGCGCTGGGCCTGCTGGCCGAAGGCGTGATCTACGACTGGAGCGTGCTCTGGTTCACCGATTCGCTGGGCCAGACGCAGGCCGTCGGCGGCCTGGGTTACGCGGCCTTCGCGGCGGCGATGGCGGCCTCGCGTTTCGGCGGCGATGCGCTGCGCAGCCGCTTCCACGCCGCCACGCTGCTGGCCGCCAGCGCCGGGCTGGCGGCGCTGGCGATGAGCGCGGCGCTGCTGCTGCACCACCCGGTGGTCGGCATTGCGTCGATGGCGCTGGTCGGCGCCGGGCTCGCCAACGTCGTGCCCATCCTGTTCGTCGCCGGTGGCCGCCAGCCGGGTGTGACGCCGGCCGACGGCATCGCCGCGGTGTCCTCGCTGGGTTACGTCGGCCTGCTCGCCGGGCCGCCGCTGGTCGGCGCCATCGCCCATGCGAGCTCGCTGAACCTGGCGATGGCGACGCTGGTCGCCGCGGCGCTGGCGCTGGGCGCCGGCGCGCGGCTGCTGCGCTGACTCAGCGCAGCGGGCGCAGGCGCAGCACCAGCGCGGCCAGCGAAGCGGCGCTCGCCAGCGCGACCATGCCCAGCCAGCCGCCGTGCGTCAGCGCCACGCCGCCGAGCGCCGAGCCGGCGGCCATGCCGACGAAGATCGTCGTGAACAGCAGCGCGTTGAGCCGGCTGCGCGCCTCGGGCTCCAGGCCGTAGACCAGGGTCTGGTGCGAGACCAGCGAAGCCTGGATCGCGAAGTCGAAGCCGACCGCGGCGACGGCGATCAGCGCCAGCGCCGCCACCGTCGGCAGCAGCGGCTCGGCCGCGAGCACGGCGAACGAG
>NZ_AEWG01000135.1 GCF_000190375.1 Rubrivivax benzoatilyticus JA2 = ATCC BAA-35 | reverse complement strand
CGCGCTGCGGCCAGCGCGGGCTGTCGATCGTCGAGCTGATGGTCGGCGTGACGATCGGCCTGCTGGTCGTCGCCGCGTCGGCGCTGCTGGTGTCCGGGCAGCTCACCGAGAACCGCCGGCTGCTGCTGGAGACCCAGCTGCAGCAGGACCTGCGCGCCACCGCCGACATCGTCGTGCGCGACCTGCGCCGCGCCGGCATCTGGAACGAGGCCCAGAGCAGCGCCGTCTGGTCCACCGAGAACCCCGACCCGCAGTGCAACCGCTACACCACCGTGACGCCCGGCTCGGGCTCGGTGGTCTACCGCTACTACCGCAGCGGCGACAACAACAGCGCGCTGGGCATCCGCCTCGACAACGGCGTGCTGCGGTCGGCGATCCACGCCGCCGACGCCGTCTCCGGCAGCACCTGCCTGCAGTCGGCGACGCCGGCGAACTGGCAGGAGCTGACCGACGGCCGCTCGGTCAAGGTGACACGCTTCGACGTCGAATGGCTGGACGACGGCAGCACGCCCGAGCCGCTGCCCTGCGCCAAGCTCTGCGCCGACGGCTCGACCGACTGCTGGCCGGTGCTGCGCGTGCGGCTGCTGAAGGTCACGATCGAGGCCGAGTCGGTGGCCGACCCGAGCGTGCGCCGCGCGCTGCAGGCCACGGTCAAGCTGCGCAACGACGACATCGAGTTCCGCGACCCGGCGGAGCCGACGCGCATGTGCCCGGCATGAGGCCCGCCGCCCCGCCCCCGCGCCGCCGCGCCGGCCAGCAGGGCCTGGCGGCGCTGGCCGTCGTGCTGCTGCTGTTCTTCGTCGTCTCGCTGGTGGCCGCCTACACCAGCCGCAACCTGATCTTCGAGCAGCGCACCGGCATCAACCAGTACCGGTCCACGCAGGCGATGGAGACCGCCGAGGCGGCGCTGGAGTGGGCGCTGCTGAAGCTCAACGGCGGCCGCATCGACGGCGACTGCGAACCCAGCACCGAGCCCAGCGACACGAGCTACCGCGAGCGCTACCTGGTGGTGGACCCGGACAAGGGCTTCTACGCCCCCCGCCTGAACGCCGCCACCGGCGCCGCCGCGTTCGCGACCTGCGTGCGCGACGGCGCGGCCTGGCGTTGCCGCTGCCCGGCCACCGGCGTCGAGCTGCCCGACGCGCCGGCCGGCGACGGCCCCCACCCCGCGTTCCGCGTCGCGCTCGTCGGCTCCAGCACGCGGCCGGGCATGGTGCGCATCTACGCCAACGCCTGCACCCGGCTCGCCGAGGCGTGCCTGGCCTTCGCGCCGAACATGAGCACGCTGCCGATCGTGCGCGCCGTCGCGCCGGGCGGCGAAGGCTTCGCCGCGATCTCCACCTGGGCCGGCATGACCGGGCGCGTCCCGGCGCTGGAGCGCAGCGCCACCAAGATCGTCACCGTGGTCGCGCCGCGCGACACGATCGTCGCGCGGCAGGACATCGGCAGCAGCGGCGGCAGCCTCGTGGCCGGGCGCCGCGGCCAGGACCTCGGCTTCGCCGCGCGCGCCGGCGGCACGATTGCCGGCATCGGCGTCGAAGCCGCGCCGGGCTCGCCCGCCGACACGGCCACGGCGCTGCGGGCCGGCGACGACGCGCTCGCGGGCCTGGCCCTGCCCGAGCCCTCGCTCGCCGGCATGCGCATGTTCGCGTCGGTTTTCATGATGCGGCCCGAGACCTTCCGCGACCAGCCGGCCGCCGTCGTGCTCGACTGCGGGATGTCGGCCTGCGACGGCAGCACGCTGGCCACCACGGTCGCGCTGAACCCGGGCCGCCCGATCTGGGTCGAGGGCGACCTGCTGCTCGACGGCAGCGGCGACATCGGCAGCAGCGCCATGCCGGTGACCCTCGTCGTCACCGGAGACCTCGACTTCGACGCCGGCGGGCGCACCGTGCACGGCCTGGTCTACGGCCGCGCCGCCAACTGGCGCCTCAGCGGCCTGGCGCGTGTCGAGGGTGCGCTGGTCGCCGAGAACCAGCTCGACATCGCGACCAGCCCCGGCAGCGCGGTGCGTCACGACCCCGAGGTGATGCGCCACCTCGCGACGCTGAGCGGCAGCTTCGTGCGCGTGCCCGGCAGCTGGAAGGACTTCCCGTGACGGCGCGCCTGCACGCGGCCCGCGGCGTCTCGCTGGTCGAGGCGATGGTCGCGCTGGCCGTGATGGCGATCGGCCTGCTCGGCGTCGTCGGGCTGCAGGCCACGCTGCGTGCCAACGCCGACGTCTCGCGCCAGCGCAGCGAGGCCGTGCGCATCGCCCAGGAACAGCTGGACACGCTGCGCGGCTACACCTCGCTGGCCGGCGCCAGCGGCCTCAGCTACGAAGGCATCGCAGACCTCGACGGCGAACCCGTCGCGACCGGCATCGCGAACACCGAGTTCACGCTCCACCAGACGGTGACCGCGGCAGGCGCCGGCCGCGCCAAGATGGTCGAGCTGCAGGTCGCCTGGCGCGACCGCCGCGCCGAGAGCGACAACCAGTGGGTCGATTTCGCGACCCTGATCGCCGGCACGCCGCCGGCGCTGGCCGGCTCGCTGATCCTGTCGCCGGCGAAGACGGCGCTGGCCACGCCCGGCGGCCGCCACCCGGCGATCCCGCCGCAGGCCCAGGACAACGGCGACGGCAGCAGCAGCTTCCAGCCCGTCGGCAGCGGCGGCGTCAGCTGGACCTTCGACAACCTGACCGGTGTCATCACCCGGACCTGCTCGGTGGCCGGGGTCTGCAGCTCCAGCTACGCCTTCCTGCTGACCGGCTACGTGCGCTTCGCGACCGGGCAGGCGCCGAGCGCGGCGCTCGCCGAGAACCCGCCGGAGCTCGACGACGCCGACCTCGCCTCGGTGCCCGCGCAAGGCTTCGTGCGCGTGCGGCGCGTCGGCCAGAGTGTCGACGACGTCTGCGTGCACCGCGCCGACCCGCAGCCCACCGGCCCCCGCCCGCGCTTCGTCGTCTACTACTGCGCGGTGCCGGTGGAGGTGTCGGCCGGCGTCTGGTCGGGGCGCTCGGACCTGCACTTCGCCGACCCGCCGGTCGCACCCGCCCTGCGCCAGCTGGCCAGCGACGCCACCGACGCCGCGCCGAACCACCTGCGCGTCTGCCGCTACTCGCCGGCGCAGAACCCGACACGCAACAGCGACCACCCGGCCGCCTACAGCAGCGTCGGCGGCGCGCTGGTGAACCAGAACTTCCTCGTCATCAGCGCCGGCCCGGCCACCGACAGCACGCCGGCCGGGCCCTGGACCTGCCCGGCGGACGATCCGCAGACGCCGGTGATCTCGTCGACCTGGCCGCACCAGCCGTAGCATCGGCGTCCCGACCCGCCGGGCGCACGCGCCCCGCCGCCCGATGCCGCTCGCCCCGCTGGACCGCACCCGTCTGCTCGAAGCCCTCGCCCTCGCCGAGGGCTCGATCGGCCTGACCGACCCCAACCCGCGCGTCGGCTGCGTCATCGGCCATGACGACGGCCGCGTGCTCGGGCGCGGCGCCACGCAGCGCGCCGGCCAGGCCCACGCCGAGGTCATGGCGCTGCGCGACGCGGCCGCCGCCGGCCACGACACCCGCGGCGCCACCGCCTGGGTGACGCTGGAGCCCTGTGCCCACCACGGCCGCACGCCGCCGTGCTGCGACGCGCTGGTCGCGGCCGGCATCGCCCGTGTCGTCGTCGCCGTCGGCGACCCGTTCCCGCAGGTCGCCGGCGCCGGCATCACCCGGCTGCGCGCCGCCGGCGTGCAGGTCGAGCTCGGCGACGAGGACATCGCCGCCGCGGCCCGCGAGCTCAACATCGGCTTCTTCTCGCGCGTCGAGCGCGGCCGGCCGTGGCTGCGCATGAAGATCGCCGCCTCGCTGGACGGCCGCACCGCGCTGCCCAACGGCGCCAGCCAGTGGATCACCGGCGAGGCGGCGCGCACCGACGGCCACGCCTGGCGACGGCGCGCCGGCTGCGTGCTGACCGGCATCGGCACCGTGCTCGACGACGACCCCCGGCTCGACGTGCGCCGGGTGCCGACGGTGCTGCAGCCGATGCGCGCCGTGATGGACTCGGGGCTGCGCCTGCCCGCCGGCGCGCGTGTTCTCGCCCCGCCGGGACGCTGCCTGGTGTTCCACGCCGCGCCCGCCAGCCCCGCTGCCGCCGCGCTGACGGCGGCGGGTGCCGAACTGCATGCGCGCCCCGGCACCGACGGCCGCGTCGACGCGCCGGCGGTGCTCGCCGACCTGGCCGCGCTCGGCGTCAACGAGCTGCACGTCGAGGCCGGCGCACGCCTGAACGGCGCGCTGCTGGCCGCCGGGCTCGTCGACGAGCTGCTGGTCTACACCGCGCCGCTGCTGCTCGGCGAGGGCCGGCCGATGGCCGCGCTCGGGCCTTTCGAGACGCTGGCGCAAGGCCACCGCTACGGCTTCGTCGACGCCACGCCTGTCGGCGAGGACCTGCGGCTGCGCCTGCGTCGTGCAGCCATGTGAATGGGGGGATGTCCGCCCGGGGGCCGTCGCTATGATCTTTTCGAGCTGCCGTGCGCGATCGTGCCCACGGGGTCCGAGGAGGGGCAGGACCGATGGTCTCGAAGAATCGTTGGGGGCGTGCCGCACTGGCCGCGTGCTCGCTGGCCTTCGCCGGCGCGGCGTTCGCGGCACCGACCACCTACTACGGCGTCGACCAGACCCCCGAAGGCCAGGTGCCGCCCTTGGGCCAGGCCGTCGGCGCGCTGAACGGCTTCCAGACCGCCGCCACGGCCGCCGGCGGCAGCTTCGCGCGGGAGAGCTTCGAGTCCTACGCGACGCTGTCGACGCCGGCGACGCTGTTCGGCGGCACGGCCGGCCTGAGCCTGGCCGACGGCCCGGGCTTCGGCCAGGTGCAGAAGCTGCCCGAGGACGGCAGCAGCGCCGGCCGCTTCAACACCACGCCCGGCGGCGAGAAGTTCTTCGAGACCTCGCGCTCGTTCACGCTGAGCTTCGCCGACGCGATCAGCGGCATCGGCTTCTACGGCACCGACTTCGGTGACTTCAACGGCCTGCTCCAGGTGAGCATCGGCGGCGTCGTCGTGTTCTCGTTCGACGGCGGCGGCGGCGTGCCGCTGCCGGGCGGCAACTCCGAGGCCGGCAACGACAGCACCAACGGCAACCTGCTGTTCTGGGGCTTCCTCGAGTCCGACCCCTTGCTGGCCTTCCGCGAGGTCGTGTTCACCATCTCCCAGGGCCAGAGCGAAGGCAACGACTACCTCGGCTTCGACGACCTGCTGACTGTCAGGCTCGCCGCGCAGCCGCCGGGCGACGTGCCCGAGCC
>NZ_AEWG01000136.1 GCF_000190375.1 Rubrivivax benzoatilyticus JA2 = ATCC BAA-35 | reverse complement strand
TGGGTGGTGCCGCCGCGGCCGGCGACGCGGCCGGTGTCGGCGTTTCGCCGAGCGCCTCGCGCAGCAGGCGCGCCAGTGACACCAGTTCGCCGCGCGTGTCGGCCGACAGCGCGTCGGGCTGCTCGCGCAGGCCGGACAGCGCCGCGGTCGCGATGCGCAGCCCGCCGAGGGCCAGGATGCCCTGGGCGCCGCGGTCCTGCGGGTCGCGCTGGGCGGCCTCCTGGGCCGCGGCGATGGCGCTGCCGTGTTCGCCGGCGCGCAGATGGTCGTCGGCCAGGCTCAGCCAGGGCTGCTTGCTCGCCGGGTGCTCGCGGGCGGCCTGCTGCCACAGCTGCCGTGCCTGCGCCGGGCTGCCCTGGGCGCGGGCGATCGCGGCCTGGCGCAGCCGCTCGTCCAGCGGCGGCGTGGCCGGGGGCGCCGGCGGCGTGGCGGCACAGGCGGCGAGCAGCGCGGCGGACAGGGCTGCCAGCGTCGGGGTGCGGCGGCGTGCGAGGGCTGACGGCCGGGCGGGCAGGGCGATCGGTTTCATGCGGGGCGAGCTCCTCGGGCAGGTCCGGCGGGACCGTTGCCGGGCACTCTAGGAGCCGCCCGGCACGGCCGATTCCCCCGCTGGGGGCCGCCCTCGCGGGGGGCCTGCGCCGTCGCCTGCGCTGCGCTGCAATGGCGTCAACGGCCACGCCCCATGACACGCCCCGTTCGCTCCATCGCCTTGCTCGGCTGCTGCGTCGGCCTGACGCTGCTGGCGGCCTGCGCCGCACCCGCCGGTGGTGCGGCGTCCTGGTCCACGCGGCTGCTCGCCGCGGCCGGTCTCGGGCCGGTACCGCAGCCGGTGCCGCACGAGGCCGTCGTCGAGCTGCACGCCAGCGCCGTGCTCAACGCCGGTGCCGACGGCGTGCCGGTGCCGGCCGTCGTGCAACTGCGCTGGCTGGAAGACCCCGCGGCCTTCCAGCGTGCCGGCTACGAACGCCTGGCCGCCGGCGGCGACGGTGTCCGGGAGATCGTGCTCGCGCCGGGCCGCACGCTGACGCTGCGCGAGCGGCCGCCGGCCGGCACACGGGCGCTGGGCCTGGCAGTGCTGTTCCGCGCGCCGGCATCCGGCCGCTGGAAGCTCGTGTTCCCCCTGCCCGCGGCGCAGCCGATCCGGGTGTCCTTGCACCGCTGCGCGCTGGCGCTTGCCTCCGGCGCCGCCTGGGACGCCCCGCCCGGCGCCGACCGTCTCGGAGACCTGCGATGCCCCACGTCCGATTGACGCCGTGCCGGCCGATGGAGCCGGGCCGGTGAGCGCCTCCGCCAAGATCCTCTGGGGCGAGGGCCTGTTCCTGCGCCCGCAGCACTTCCAGCGCCAGGATGCCTACCACGAGGCGCGCCTCGTGCAGGCGATGCGCTGGATGCTGCCGCAGGCCTGGGGGCTGGCCGCGCTCGAGGTCGACGAGGACGCGCTCGCCGCCGGGTTGCTGCGCGTGCTCTCGCTGCAGGCCGTGATGCCCGACGGCGAGTTCGTCTGCGCGCCGCGCGACGACGAGCTGCCCGAGCCCGTCGACCTCGGCCCGGGCTTCACCGCCGACTGGGAGCTGGTGCTGGAGCCGCTGCGTCCCGACGCCTGCAACTACGCCGCCGGCGACGACCGGCGTCTGGCGGCGCGCTTCGCGGCGCATCCCGTGCCGGCGGGCGACTGGTTCACCGGTGCGCCCGAGGCCGAACTCGTCGTGCTGCGTCGCCGCCCGCGGCTGCAGCCGGCCGGCGGTTCCCAGGCCGCGCTGCCGCTGCTGCGCCTGAGCCGCCGCGCCGCCGGCGGCTGCGAGCTGGACCGCCGCTTCGTGCCGCCCGCGCTCACGCTGGCGGCGGCGCCGGCCCTGCTGGCACTTCAGCGGCGGGTGCTCGACCGCCTGCGCGAGCGTTGCGCCGCGCTGCACGGCCTGCCGCCGCAGCCCGGGCGCCATGTCGTCGAGCTGCGCTCGGGCGACGTCGCCGCGTTCTGGCTGCTGCACACCGCCAGCGCGGCCCATGCGCGCCTGATGCATCTCGGGCCGGGTGCGCATCCGGAGCGGCTGTTCGGCGCGCTGCTCGAGCTGGCCGGCGCGCTGGCCGCCTTCACACCCGGACGCGGCCCGGCGGACCTGCCCGCCTACCGGCACGCCGCGCCGGCTGCCGGCTTCGAGGCGCTGGAGGCGCTGGTGCACGAAGGGCTGGAGGCCGTCGTCTCGACGCGCTGCACGACGATCGCCTTCGACGAGCCGCGGCCGTCCTGGCACCTGGCTTCGCTGCAGGCCGTGCCGGCCGGGCCGGGCTGCGCGCTGTATCTGGCGGTGCAGGCCGAGATGCCGATGGCCGCACTGATCGAGGCGGTGCCGGCGCGGCTGAAGATCGGTTCGCCCGAGGACGTCGAGCGCCTGGTGCACACGGCGGTCGCCGGCGTGCGTCTGGTGCCCGCCGCGCAGCTGCCGGCGGCGCTGCCGCTGGCGCCGGGTGCGTGCTGCTTCCTGGTGGAGCCGCTCGGGCCGTTCCACGACCGCATGCGCCAGGCCGGCGCGATGGCCGTGCACGCCCCCGAGGGCTTGCCGCGGCTGCGGCTGGTGCTGCACGCGGTGACGGGCTGAGGACGGCGATGGCACCGACCGCCACCGCTGCCGCCGAAGTCGCCGCGCCGCGCCCCGCCGCGCGGCGCGACCTGCTCGACCTGCTGAACGAAGGCTTCTACGTGCTGCAGCGCCTGCGCCAGGGCGAGCAGCCGGCCGATCCGGCGGTCTTGCGCCGGGCGCTCGGCGCCTGGCTCGACGGCGTGCAGGCCGAGGGCTTGCGCCTCGGCTTCGACCCCGAGGACCTGCGGCTCGCCAGCTTCGCCTTCGTCGCGCTGGCCGACGAGGTGGTGCTCGGCACGCCCGGCCCCTTGCGCGAGGCCTGGGCGCGGCGGCCGCTGCAGCTCGAGCGCCACGACGAGCCGCTGGCCGGCGAGCGCTTCTTCGAGCACCTGGAACGGCTGCGCGAACAGGGCGCCCGCCGGCTGGCGGTGCTGGAGGTGTTCCGCATGTGTCTGCTGCTCGGCTTCCAGGGGCGCTACGCGTTCGAGCCGCCCGAGGCCCTGGCCTGGCTGACGCAGCGCCTGGCCAACGACATCGACCGCTGGCGCGGCGGCCGGCCGGCGTTCGCGCCGCACGCGCAGGCGCCCGACCACCTCGTGCACCGGCTGCGCCGCCATGTGCCGGCGTGGGTGGTGGCGGCGGTCGTCGCCGGCTTGCTGCTGCTGGCCTGGGGTGGGCTGCACCTGCAGCTCTCGGGCTGGACGGCTCGGCAGCTCGCGCGGCTGCCGCCGGTCGTGCCGCCGCCGGCCGAGCCGGCGCAGCTGCGCATCACGTGGCCATGACTGCTGCCGCGATGGCCGCCGGCACCCGCGTCTGCGGCTGGTCGGTGCACGGCCGGCTGCTGCGCTTCGAGCCGCCGCCGGACGGGCCGCCGTTGCTGGCCGAGCGCGTGACCGTCGACGAGGCGCTGGGCTCCGGTTTCGAGATCCGTCTCGAGGCTCTGGCCGAGCCCGACGCCGACGTCGACGGCCTGCTCGGCGCCGAAGCCGGCGTGCACCTGGAGCCTCCGGATGGCCCGGCGCGCGCCTGGTACGGCCTCGTCGTCGAGAGCACGAGGGCCGGCGCGGCGGCCGGCGGCGTGCGCTGGCAGCTGCGGCTGCGGCCGTGGACGGCGCTGCTGGAGCAGCGCCACGGCTGCACGCTGCACGAGGACCTGAGCACCGACCGCATCCTCGAGCAGGTCTTCTCCAGCGTGCCCGGCGCGGCCTGGCGCATCGTGCGCGGCGGTGCCCCGGTGCGCCGTGCGCTGTGCACCCAGTACGCCGAGGCCGACTGGGCGTTCTGCACCCGGCTGATGGCCGAGGACGGGCTGGGCTGGCGCTTCGAGATCCGCGGCGGCGCAGAGGCCGCCTCGGGCCGCTGGCGCCACGTCCTCGTCGTCGACGACGGCCACGAACCGCCGGTCGAGCTGGGACGCGTGCGTTTCGCGGCCCCGGCTCCGTCGGTGCCGGCGCCGCACGACACGGTCTCCCGCTTCGCCTGCCACCACGCGGCCGGACCGGCGGCGGTCAGCGTCGGCGCCTGGTCGTCGTGCACGGCCGCGTTCGTCGCCGGCGGGCGGGCGTCTGCCCCGGGCGTCGCGACCGGGCCGCTGTACCGTGACGTCGGCGGCGTCGACCGTTTTGCCGATGCCGCCGAGGCCGACGCCTGCGCCGAGCGGCAGCTCGCGGCCTTCGAGCTCGACCGCCAGCTCGCCCAGGGCTCGGGCACCGTGCCCGCCTTCGCGCCGGGCGCCGCGTTCACGCTCGTCGATGCCCCGGGCGCCGGCCTGGCGGGCAGCCGCTGGGTGCTGACGCGTGTGCACCACGAAGCCGCCAATGCGCTGGGCCCGGTGCTGGCACGTCGGCTCGGCGCCGCCGATCTCGACGCCGGCGGCTACCGCAACCGCTTCGACGCCGTGCCGGCCGCACGGCCGCGTGTGCCGCGGCTGCCGCCGCGGGCCCTCGCGCCGGGGCTGCAGACGGCCACCGTCGTCGGCGTCGAACACGGCTTGCCGATGGCCGACGGCGCGATGCGGGTCAAGCTGCGTTACGGCTGGCAGGGTGATGCCGACCCCGGCGAAGACGGTGTCGGCCAGGCCGTCTGGCCGCTGCGCCGTGCCACCGGCCGGCGCGGCAGCGCCTGGGTGCGTGTCGTGCAGCCGATGGCCGGGCCGGGCTGGGGCGCGGTCTTCGTGCCGCGGGTCGGTGCCGAGGTGCTGGTCGGCCATCTCGACGGCGACATCGACCGTCCGGTGGTGCTCGGCGCACTGTTCAACGGCCGCGACCGTCCGCCGTACGCCGGCACGGCGCTGTCCGGCGTGCTCAGCGCCATGCCGGGCCGCGGCGCGGCCTGCGGCGAGTGGGTGCTGGACGACAGCCGCGGGCAGCTGCGCACCCGGCTGGCCAGCCTGCCGGCGGCCGCCGAACTCGGCCTCGGCCACCTCGTGGTGCAGCCGCCCGGTTCGGCCCGGCGGGGCCAGGTCCGCGGCCGCGGTTTCGAGGCCGCGACGGCCGGCCGGGCCAGCCTGCGTGCCGGCCGTGGCCTGCTCGTCAGCACGCACCGCCGCGACG
>NZ_AEWG01000137.1 GCF_000190375.1 Rubrivivax benzoatilyticus JA2 = ATCC BAA-35 | reverse complement strand
CGGGGCGCCCGCGCCGCGCGCCGCGAGGCCGAGTCGCTGCTGGACGGCTGGGGTCTGGCGCAGCGACGCGTCGCACCGCCTCGTCGCGCTGCAGCCGCCGGCCGGCAGCAGCGTCGGCGGCCCGGCCGCCGGCGGCCCGCTGTGCGAGCAGTTCGAGACCTCGCATCCCGAAGCCGACGGCGATCTCGGCGCACGGCTGGCGACGCAGCGCGCCTTCCGCGCGCTGCGCGTGCGCCTGCGCGCCGACGGCAGCGCCTGGCGGCTGCGCGGCGCGCCGAGCTTCGACGAACTCGGCCGTTTCGACGGCTTCAGCGGCACCGCCGAGCCGGTGGCGGCGCAGGACGCGCTGGCGGCCGACCATGCGGCGCTGCAGGCGGTGCTGCAGGCCGTCGACGTGCCGGCGCTGCTGGCCGCCGGCGACGGCCGCGCCGACGGCTGGGCGCTGCGTGCCCTCAACCCGGCGGCCCGCCGCTGGCTGGAGCGCGACGCCCCAGCCTGGGGCGAGGTCCTCGCGCGGCTGCCGGCCGCGGTGCGCGAGGCGCTCGCCGCCTCGGCGCCGGGCAGCGCGACCGAGGTCGACGGCTGGGTGCTGCGCCGCTGCGACATCGAGGCCGAGGCCGGGCTGCTGGTGATGCAGGCCGCCCGCGCCGGCGAAGAAGGCGACGGCGCGGCGTTCAGCTTCACCGTCTCGCACGACCTGCGCGCGCCGATCCGCGTCGTCGAAGGCTTCACGCGCATCCTGAAGGAGGACTACGGCCGCCAGCTCGACCGTCTCGGCAACGAGCACCTGGACCGGGTGCTCGGCGCGGCGGCGCGCATGAACCACATGATCGACTCGATGCTGGCGCTGGCCAAGCTGTCGCAGCAACCGCTGGCACGCCAGCCGGTGGACCTGTCGCAGCTCGCGGCCTGGGTCGTCGACGACCTGCGCCGGCAGTCGCCGCCGGAGCGCCGCGTCGAGGTCGAGATCGAGCCCGGCCTGGCGACGCGCGGCGACCCGACGCTGCTGCGCCTGGTGCTCGAGAACCTGCTCGGCAACGCCTGGAAGTACAGCGCGCGCAACCCGAAGGCGCGCATCGTCTTCGCCAGCCAGCCGCACGAGGGCCGCGTCTCGTACTACGTGCGCGACAACGGCGCGGGCTTCGACATGCGCTCGGCCGACCGGCTGTTCGGCCTGTTCCAGCGCCTGCACAGCGCCAGCGAGTTCCCCGGCAGCGGCGTCGGCCTGGCGTCGGTGCGGCGCATCGTGCGCCGCCACGGCGGCGAGGTCTGGGCCGAGGCCGAACCCGGCCGCGGCGCGACCTTCCACTTCACGCTGCGCGACTGAGGCGCGCCGCGCCTCAGGACGAGCGCGCGAGCTCCTCGACCGCGGCGACCAGCCGCTCGGCCTGCGCCGTCTCGGCGATGCCCTGCTCGGCGGCCATGCGCTGCAGGCGCTGGCGCGCCGCCTGGCGCGACAGCGAGTGGCGGTGCATCAGCACGCCGACGGCCAGCGGCAGCGGGTCCGACAGCGGCTCGGGCGCAGGCGCGGCGGCGGCCACCACCGGCGCGACCGCCGGCGGCGGCGCGAGCTGGCCGGCGCGCAGCCGCGCGAACGCGTCGTCGACGGTCGGCAGGATCTGGTCGATGTCCAGCGGCTTGATCAGGTAGGCCACGGCGCCGAGCTCGTGGACCTTGGCGATCGTCGCCTCGTCGGCAAAGGCCGACAGGAACATGAACGGGATGCGGGCGACGTCACGCAGGTACTCGGCGACGTCGAAGCCGCTCTTGCCTTCCATGCGGATGTCCAGCAGCGCGATCTCGGGGCGCAGCTGGCGGGCCTTGAGAATGGCCTCGTCACCGTTGTCGGCGTCCACGACCTCGTACCCCGCCTGCGCCAGACCGTGTGTCACGGCGGCGAGCACGAGGCGGTCGTCGTCCACCACCAGAATCCTGCCCTTCGAAGCCATCGAACCGTCGCCCTCCGCGCGACCGCCGCTATTCTCGCCTACGGCTGCAGCAGAACACGCGGCGGACGCAGCAGGATGCGCGCACGGACCTCGCCACCCGCCTGTTCGAGGGACAGCGTGGCCCCGCGCGGCAGCAGCGAACGCACCAGCGCCAGGCCGCCCATGCCGCGCGGCACCTGGTCGATGTCGAAGCCCTCGGCCAGGCGGCCGGGGTTGCGCACCTCGACGACGAGCTCGCCGGCGGCCTCGCCCGGCGTGATCAGGCACTGCAGGTCGCCTTCGGGCGCGTGCTTGACTGCGTTGGCCAGCAGCTCGTTGACGCACAGCGCGATCGGGATCGCCTCGGCCTCGGGCAGCAGGTAGCGCTCGGCGCCCGGCGCGGCGGAGAACAGCACCGCCCGGCCGAAGGCCCGGCGCACCGACTGGGCGATCGCGCCGACCACGGCGGCCGCACCCAGCGGCCCGCTGCGCACCTGCAGGCCGAAGACCTGGGCGATGGCCTGCACCTGGGCCTCGGCCTCGAACAGCAGCCAGCCCATCTCGGGGTGCTGCTTGGCGTTGTGGCGCAGCAGCCCGGCCACGCCCTGCAGGTTGTTCTTGATGCGGTGGTGCACCTCGCGCACCAGCGACTCGCGCTGCACGATCTCGGCCGTCAGCCGCGCCTGCTCGGCCTCACGCTCCTCGGTGACGTCGCTGGCCACGAGCAGCAGCAGCGGCGCGCCCACCGGCCCGGCCACCGGCGCGATGCGCGTGTCCCAGACCGTGGTCTGCCCGGCGGCGCCGAGCTCGCGCAGCTCGTGGCGCTGCAGGTCGGTGCCGGCGGCCGCGGCACGCAGCCAGTCCTCGACGGCCTGCGCGGTGGCAGGCTTGCAGAGCTCGGCCGGCGTGCGCCCCAGCGCCTCGTCGACCGGGCGGCCGAACAGCGTCGCGGCGACGTGGTTGCATTCCTGCACACGCAGCTCGGCGGCGTCGAACAGCGCGATCGCCAGCGGCGCGGTCTCGATGATGCGGCGCAGCGACTCGCGCGCCTGCTCGATCGCGATCTGCGCCTGGCGGCGGCGCTCGACGTCGAGCAGCGCGAAGGTCAGCTGCGGGCCGCTGGACTCGCTGGCGGTGGCGACGACGCTGCCGACGACCCAGAACTCGCGCCCGTCGCGGGCCTGCAGCCGGCACTCGAAGGGCTCGGTCTCGCCGGCGGCCAGGCGCTCGCTCCAGTCGCCGCGGCGCAGCGGATGCTCGTCCTCGGGCGTGGCGACGGTGGCGATCGGCCGGCCGATGAAGTCGGCCAGCTCGCCGGCGAACATGCGCTGCGCCGAGCGGTTCATCCAGGTGATGCCGGTGTCGCCGACGGTGACGATGCCCACCAGCACCGAGTTCAGGATCGCCCGCGTGCGCTCGGCCTGCACCTGCAGCGAACGGCGCGCGCGCACCGCCGCGTCGATGTCGACGAAGGAGCAGATCAGCCCGGCGCCGGCATCCTCGGCGTCGACCGGGCGCACCGCGGCCTGCACCCAGACCAGTTCGCCATCCTTGCGGCGCAGCGTGCGTTCGCCGTTGAAGCGGCCTTCGGTGGCGAGCGCGTCGCGCACCTCGCGCTCGCGCTGCTCCCATTCGCCTTCGGGGCACAGGCTGGCGGTCGGCAGCTGCACCAGCTCCTCGGGCCGGTAGCCGGTGAGCCGCGACAGCGCCTGGTTGGCGCGCTCGATGCGCGGGCCGCGCATCGTCGCGATGCCGACGTCGGACAGGTCGAACATCAGGTCGCGCTCGCGCAGCAGGCGCTCGAGTTCGCCCTGCTGCGCCTTCAGCGAGGAGATGTCGGTCAGCACCGCCACGGCCTCGGCCTCGGCCTCGGGCAGCGCCGACTCGGCGCGGTGCACCGACAGCGAGTACCAGACCGGCTGGCCGCGGCGTTCGCCGGCGACGAGCTCGGTCTCGTAGCCGCGGCCCTCGGCCATCGCGCGCGTGATCTCGGCGGCGATGCCGCCGCTGCCGTCGGGCGCGCCGAAGAGCTGCTGCAGCGAGGCCCCGGCGGCGGCGCCGGCGGCGACGCCGAGCATGCGCTCGAAGCGGTGGTTGCAGCGCACCAGCAGCGCCCCGCGCAGGTAGGCGATGCCGGCGTTGGAGCCGTCGAGGATGGTCGTCAGCTCGCGCAGCAGCTGCTCGTTGCGGCGCTGCGCGACCTCCTGGTCGGTGACGTCCAGCGTGACGACGGAGGTCGTGCGGCCGCCCGACAGCGCCCCCGGCTCGACCCGCGTGAGCAGCCAGCGCAGCCCCAGCTCGGGGTGGCGCACGGCGTAGCGCACCTCGGCGCGTTCGCCCAGGCGCAGCGCACGCTGCAGGCGCTCGTACTCGGCCATCGACTCGGGCTCGACGAGCTCGCGGCCGATGCCCTGCAGCCCGGCGCCGGCACGTTTGCCGGCGGCCGCCGGCGCCGGCCGCGGCCGGTCGGAGACCAGCCAGCCGCGCGCCGGGTCGTAGGTGGCGACACCGATGCTGGCGGTGTCCATCAGCATGCCGATCTCGAGCTGGGCGAGGTCGCGCTCCTCCTCGGCGCTGCGGTCCTCGACGACGGCCATCACGCGGCGCTGGCCGGCCTCGGTGGCCCAGCCCGACAGGCGCGCGCCCAGCCGCCGCCGGCGTCCGCCGGGCAGCGGCACCAGCGCCTGGCGCTCCAGCGGCGGCGCGCCGGGCACGAG
>NZ_AEWG01000138.1 GCF_000190375.1 Rubrivivax benzoatilyticus JA2 = ATCC BAA-35 | reverse complement strand
GCGAGGTAGCACTCGACGTAGGCGCCGCCACGGTGCATCGCCGAGAACGGCCCGGTGACGCGGTAGCCGGCGGCGAAGTCCAGCAGCCCGGCGAAGGCCGACCGTTCGGCGACGATCCAGGCCACCGTCAGCGCCAGCCCGGCGGCCATGCCGGCGCCGAAGGCCGTCGCCCGCGCCGCGCCGTCGCGCTCCAGCCGGCGCCACAGCCAGACCACCAGCCAGGCCTCGACACCGCCCTTCAGGATGCGCAGCGTGTTCACCGGGCTGGTGAAGCTCCACCAGTCGCCGGCGGCCGGCAGCGACAGCGGCCACAGCGCACGCAGGCCCGAGATCGTGAACGACAGCGCGAGCAGCACGAAGGCCAGCGCCACGGCGGCCGGCGCGCGCCCGCCCGCCGCCGGCCGCGGCACACGCGCCGCGGCCACGGCCACGCAGGCCAGCAGCAGCAGGTCGAATTCGTCGACGAACACGCGCCCGGTCCAGGGCGCCAGGTCCAGCACCGGCAGCGCCGCCGGGATCAGCGCCAGCGCCAGCAGCGGCCGCCAGGCCACCGCCGCGGCCGCTGCGGCCAGGCCGATGGCCAGCGCCGCCGCGAACGGCTGGAACAGCAGCGCCAGCCCCAGCAGCGGTGGCAGCGCCAGCCAGGGCCAGCGCGGCGCCCGCGCCGGCACCGCCATGGCGGTCGGCGCGCCGCCCTCCCCGGACGCAGGCGCCGGCGCGGCTTTCGGCGCCTCGGCCAGCAGGCGCAGCAGCGTGTGCAGCAGCCAGGCCGCCGCCGGCGCGATCAGCAGGTTGGTCGGGTCGGGGTGGCGGCCG
>NZ_AEWG01000139.1 GCF_000190375.1 Rubrivivax benzoatilyticus JA2 = ATCC BAA-35 | reverse complement strand
CCGGCCGCCGCCGCGCCCGACGGCCTGGTCATCGTCGGCGTCTCCACCGGCGGCCCGCGCACGCTGGAGGACATCCTGCCGACGCTGCCGGCCGACTTCCCCTGGCCGGTGCTGGTCGCCCAGCACATGCCCGAGAACTTCACCGGCACCTTCGCCCGGCGCATGGACAGCCTGTGCCGGCTGCAGGTGCGTGAATGCGGCGCCACGATGCCGATCGAGCGTGGCCACGTCTACATCGGCCGCGGCGGCGCCGACATGGTGGTCTGCGAACGGCTGGGCCGGCTGGCGGTGCAGCCGCGGCCGGAAAGCCCGGCGCATCCGTGGCACCCGTCGGTGGACGTGCTCGTGGACAGCGCGATGAAGCTGGTGCCCGCCGAACGCCTGGTCGGCGTGCAGCTCACCGGCATGGGCGACGACGGTGCACGGGCGATGACGCGGCTGAAGCAGCAGGGCGGACGCACGGTCGCCGAGTCGGAAGAAACCGCGGTGGTCTTCGGCATGCCGGCCGAACTGATCGCCCAGGGGGGTGCCTCGCTGGTGCTGCCGGCCCCCGAGATCGGCCGCCAGCTGCTGCTGTGGGCTCGCGCCCGAGGCTGAAAGGACGACGATGGGATTGAGAAGGACCGACGCCCCCGCGCCGCTGCGCGAGGTGGTGGAACGCGAGTTCCCGCGCGACCTGCCGGGCCTGCTGTCGCAGCTTCGCAGCGCCGACGCCGAACGCCGGCGCTGGGCCGCGCGCGACCTCGCCGTGCACCCGCAGGCGGTGCCGGCACTGGGCGAGGCGCTGAGCCACGAGGACGATGCCGGCGTGCGCTACGCGCTGTTCACCAGCCTCACGGCCCTGGCGGACGCCGCTTCGGTGGACGTGCTGCTGCCGCTGCTGCGCACCGAGGACGCCGGCCTGCGCAACGGGGCGATCGAGGCCCTGGCCGAGATGCCGCAGGCCGTCTCGCCGCGCGTCGAGGCGCTGCTGCACGACGCCGACCCGGACGTGCGCATCTTCGCCGTCAACCTGCTGGCCGAGCTGCGTCACCCCCGGGTGCCCGACTGGCTGGCCCAGGTGCTCGCCGAGGACCCGCAGGTCAACGTCGTGGCCGCGGCGATCGACGCGCTGGCCGAGGCCGGCTCGCCGCAGCACGTGCCGGCGCTGCGCGCCGCGGCGGCCCGCTTCGCCGCCGATCCCTTCGTCGGTTTCGCCGCGCAGATGGCGATCGAGCGCATCGAGGCCGCATGAGAACCGCCGCCGCGTCGCGCGTGCAGATCACCGATGCGGACTTCCTGAAGTTCCGCGACTTCTTCTATCGCAAGACCGGCATCCACTTCGACGAGAACAAGCGCTACTTCGTCGACAAGCGGCTGGTCGAGCGCATCGCGGCCACCGGCGCGGAGGACTTCCGCAGCTACTTCATCGGCCTGCGCTTCGAGGCCGGCGGCAGCGAGCTGCAGCACCTGGTCAACGCGATGACGGTCAACGAGACCTACTTCTTCCGCGAGGCCTACCAGTTCGACTGCCTGGTCAACGACATGCTCGCCGAGGTCGTCAGGCGCAAGAAGCCGGGCAGCCGGATCCGCATCTGGTCGATCCCGTCGTCGACCGGCGAGGAGCCGTACTCGATCGCGATCTACCTGCTCGAACGCTGGGCGCAGATCGACGACTACGAGGTCGAGATCCTGAGCTCGGACATCGACACCCAGGTGCTGGCCGCGGCGCAGCGCGGCGTCTACTCGCCGCGCTCGGTGTCGCAGCTGCCTCGTCCCTACCTCGACAAGTACTTCAAGCGCCACGGCGAGTACGAGTGGGCGATCTCGGAAGACCTCGTCGCCGCGGTCGACTTCAGCCGCGTCAACCTGTCGGAGCCGGCGGACACGCGGCGCTTCCGCGACATCGACGTCGTCTTCTGCCGCAACCTGCTCATCTACTTCGACGACCTGTCGCGCCGCGTCGCCGCCGAGGCGATGTACGACGCGCTCGCGCCCGGCGGCTTCGTCTGCCTGGGGCACTCGGAGTCGATGAGCCGCATCACCTCGCTGTTCGGCGTGCGCCGCTTCAAGGACGCGATGGTCTACCAGAAACCCCTCGCCGGAGACTCCGCATGAAGCCGCAGATCCTGGTCGTCGATGACGCCGCCACCGTGCGCATGTACCACCGCAAGATGCTGGGCGACGCGGGCTGGCGGGTCGAGGAGGCCGTCAACGGTGTCGAGGCCCTCGAGAAGGTCATCGCGCAGCCCGCCGACGCGCCTTTCGACCTCTACGTCGTCGACATCAACATGCCCAAGATGGACGGCTACAGCTTCGTGCGCGAGCTGCGCCGCCTGGGCCAGGTGCCGCAGGCGCCGGTGCTGATGGTCAGCACCGAGGCCCAGGCGCAGGACGCCACCGCGGCCCACGACGCCGGCGCCAACTGCTACCTCGTCAAACCGGCCAAACCGACCGAGCTCGTGCTGACGGTCGCCCTGCTGCTGGGCGACCTGGCCGCAGCCACGCGTGCGGCCACGGCGCACGTGCAACCCCAGGGAGCGAGGGCATGAGCCTGAACGCCAGCGAACTTCTGGACCAGTTCATCGTCGAGGCGCGTGAATGCCTCGAGCAGATCGGCCAGCGCCTGCTCGACGTCGAGCGCAACCCCGGCGACGCCGAGTTGCTCAACGACCTGTTCCGCCAGGTGCACACGCTGAAGGGCAACTGCGGGCTGTTCGACTTCAAGCCGCTGGAGACGGTGGTGCACGCCGGCGAGGACCTGCTCGACCGCGTGCGCCACGGCAGCCTGGCCTACGACCCGACGATCGCCGACGCGCTGCTCGAGGCGATGGACTACACCGCCGAACTGGTGGACGCGATCGCCGCCGAAGGCCGCCTGCCCGACGGCGCGACCGAACGTGCCGGCCGTCACGCGGCCGCGCTGCGCCGCCACCTGGCCCCCGCTGCAGCCGCCGCTGCCGCCGCAGCACCGCCGACCGCGCCTGCGACGCCCGGCCC